>JAYTVM010000146.1:0-25851 GCA_043743995.1 Pirellula sp.
TGATTTCGCTAGCATTTCCATAGCAAAGCACTCCACGTTTGGGTAACAACCTATTGAGGCAACCACAATCGTTCGGTAGCGCTTTCGTTGAGGCAATGCAATGCGGATAACTAGTTGTCGCCGAACAGCTCGCGAACTCGACAAGCATTTTTCAAGGAGCCGGAACTGGCTGACGATGTAAAATCCGGCCACTGATATAACGCGGCTTGTGCTGCTTTGCTTTTTTCACTATCAACGAATGAATCCTCCGCATCACAGGCCATCAACGATGCTGAAAGAAATCGACTAAAACGTCTCGCACTGGTCTGAGGTCGCGGCGGGCTCGGAACCACTGCCAAAAAATCAGGAACCCACCGACAAACGGCTAGAACTTATCATCGAACGCTGGCCAACACAGTCGGAAGCAGACCGAAACCGTATCGCCAAAATCATCGGAGGTGCCAAATGAGACATTCACTAAGATTGCCTCAAAGCGATTGAACGAGCCCAACGCGACTTGTTACGCATTGAGCCGACAACGACCACTCTAAATGACCTGGACGCGGCAAACGCGAAACTAACGCGGTTGGAACATGCTACGGATCGGCTGTTTGAATCGGAAATTGGAACACAAGCCTGATAGGCCATCGGTCCAACCCGGTCCCGTGAAAGGATCGGTGGCACCGGTGGCACCTATTTGCCTCTATTGCAATAGAATGCTAAACTGGACTTTGAACGGGAGAAGTTCGAATGCGGTTCGCAATTTGGAATGGAAACGTCGAGCATGTCGAAGAGCACGGATTGACCGTCGAAGATGTCGAGTATGTTTTGGCGAATCCTATTCGCAAGTCGACGAGCCGTTCAACTGGCCTTCCATGCGTGAAGCCCGTGAGTCTCAAGGGCTAACGTGGTACGCGGTGGCAAAGGCTGCATGCATTCCCAATTCAGGGACAATCCGCGATATCGAGTCCGGCAAAGATGCCAAACTCTCCAATGTGGAAGCCATCGCAAAGGTTCTCGGCTTGAAACTGGAATTGCAATCCGCCGAATAGGCTTAACAATTCGCATCTTTGTATTCAAGGGATCGCATACACGGAGGTGAGAGCGCTGCCAGGAGATGCGCCCTATGGACAGTCAAGGTCAGATCAAAATTGTTTCGCCGTTGAGATGTCGATCTGATTTCAAACGCACGTCGTCGCCAAGATTCCTCAGTGGCAGAAGCAACTTTTCGACGCCCCGTTAAACTTCGCCGACCTTAAACTCGAAATACAAAACTAGCCCTCGCTCGAAGGTATGCAGAATCCCGCCCCATGCCAATTGTGTCAAAATCGGTGGCACTCGGCGAAGTCGAAACAGAGCGACCAAACGAAAAAACCCAGGTAAACCCTGGGAATTCATTAGTGGTCAGGGGCGGGCTTGAACCGCCGACACACGGATTTTCAGTCCGTTGCTCTACCAACTGAGCTACCTAACCAAATGTTCTACCTGCGCAATGTATTTCCGCCCTCTCTTTTTGTCAATTCGAGGTCAATGCATTTGTCACGCACTTCGCCAGCGGCTAATCTTATGATTATGCTGTCGATGGGATTCAAATGCCCGTTAACTTCTCTTTTCTGCTCGACTTTTCAATTCCAGAACCAGGAATTCGCGGTTATGGCTTGGCCCTCGATTAGTACAAAACCCGCCCTTGGGAACGCGTTATTGCTGACCTGCACCCTGGTTTGCTTTAATGGATTGTCCCGGTTCGCGTTTGCTGAAAAATACTCCCCCGATCACCCGCTCGTGCAGGATATGGTTCGAAAAGGGGTAGGGTTTTTGTCCTCACCCGGCGCAGGGTTGTCCGGCGAAGGAATCAATATCCTAACTGGATACACCATTTACAAAGTCGATGGCAATCCGGACCACCCAGTCGTCGCGTCCGCCGTTCGAGAAGCTCGCCAACTTGCCTCTTCTTTCGCCGCCGGCGGAAACAACGCCGAGGCTAGATCTATGTACATCCCGTCGTTAGCAGGTATGCTCTTGGCCTCCGTCGATATCGAAGCTCACGGTCTTCAAATTCGGCAAATTCGAGATTTTTTATTGCGGACCCAGAAACCGCATGGGGGGTTTGGATACACCGTTGCTGGTCCTTACATCAATTCCGGCGACATTTCTCAAACCCAATATGTCATGTTGTGCTTGTGGACCATGAGCCAACTTGGAATCGAAGTTCCTGACGATGCGATCGCCCGAACGATCACCTTTTTGGAAGCGGCTCAAACTAATGAAGGGGGCTGGCCCTATCAGTTTGGCGGGGCCAATGCGGAAGCGGGCAGCACTACCAACTCTCTCGCAGCAGCCGGCTTTTCTGCTCTGCTGATCGCAGGTGACTCCCTAAGTATGTACCGTAGTAAAGTTGCCGAAAATCAAGAGGAAGAAGGAATCATTCCAATCGTTTTCAAACGCATCTTACCCGAAACCCAACGAAGCAAAGTCAACGTCGATCGAGCTCGACTGGATAGCGTAACCAAACGAGGCGAAGCTTGGCACCTCGCCAATCCGTACAGGCGAGCCCAGTGGCATTACTACTACGTGTATAGCCGCGAACGCTATGAGTCCTTCCTAGAGATCACCAAAGGGAAACAACAAAAAAGCCCTGAATGGTACAACCAAGCGGTCGAAACACTTCAAGCCGCTCAAGCGGCGAATGGTTCCTGGGGCTCCGCCGCCGACGGAGATACTCCGTTGGCTCCCGAAGCCTGCACTTGCTTCGCAGTTCTATTTCTTATCCGGAGTACACAAAAGGCTATTGGGGCCCTCAACGAGGCCTATGTTGTCGGCGGCGTGGATTTGCCAGATGACTTGACGGCAGTGCGTGCGGTGGGTGGCAAAGTCATGTCAAAGACGTCGACGACCAGCATTGACGACGCTCTCAAGATGCTAGAACAAGATGGAAAAACGGATACCGAGGAGCTGGTTGCCGACAAGATGCGGCTGGCTGCGGATCCCAACCAAAGGAAAGAACAGCTCAATCGATTCACCAGGCTTCTAAGTGCCAAGGACCCGAAAACCAGGAAAATCGCTGCGAAACTGCTTGGACGGGGAGACGATTTGGACGTTGTCCCGGCTTTGATCTACGCGGTCTCTACGGACCCAGACCCGGAAGTACCCCGCATTGCGGAACAGTCGTTGCGGCTCATTTCGCGGCAACTGGACACGCACCACCTTCCTAAAGACAAAGCAGTTAAGCTTTCCGACCAGACCAAATCCAAAGCAGGTGTGGAATGGAAAAAATGGTTTTCCGGCATCCGCCCCGATTATGTTTTTGTCGATTAAGCATCGAGAAACTGCATTCCAATCTTTAAGACTCTCTGAGCCAAGTTACTTATGTCCTTAGCTACATCCAGCTCAAAAGCCACTCAAGGGCTCCTTGCGGTCGACGAGACCTCGATGCGAACCAACAAAGTGGACCAAACATCCAGTTTTCTGCTGAGCTTGGTTCTGTTGATTGGCTTGGCGGTCTTCTTGCTCGCCCTATTGTTCTTCATGCGGTCGATGTCGCGTACCGCCAAAATTGTGAAACTTCAGCAGGAGCCCGCTGGACGTGGATTAAATGCCGAAGGCTTAGAACGAGACTTCGACCCACCCGCGGCAGACGAAGTCGAACAGCTCAACGAGCCCGCTATTGAGCAGACCTTACAAATGGTTACCGAAGCCATCAGCTCCATTTCCGCCTCGCTGGAGAGTATTGAATCCAGTATGGCTGCGAATAATGTAGGCTCAGGCAAAGGGGATAGTCGACAAGCCGGGGCGGAGGGTGAGGGTGAACGATTCGTTCCCAACAGCGAACGGTGGGAACTCAAATTCACAGCCCGTGATCGTCGCAACTACGCGCTTCAACTGGAATTTTTCAAAATGGATGTCGGTGCAATTGGCGGCGGTATTGCAACCGTGGATTACGTCACGAATGTGGCTAGCGCCCCTACCAAGAAATCCGCTACCTCCAAAGAATTCAAGGGCAAACTCTATTTCATGAGCACGACGTTGAATGTTTTGGAACAGTACGAGAAGCAAATGCTGCAAAACGCTGGCATCCCAATCGCCGGCAGGCAGATCCTCAAATTTGTTCCGAAAGAAACCGAAGAGGCACTCTTTCAGGCCGAAGTGGCTTACTACACGGAAAAACGAAGCAAAGAATTCCGACTTCCCGATATTGCTAAAACCGTTTTCGAGTGCCGCCAGAAGAAAAAAGGGGGCGGATACGAATTCGTCGTAATCGACCAACGCTATTTGGGAATTCCTGGCATCAAGAAATTGTAGGGGCGAGCGGCAGACAGAAGACTATCAGGCCAGGCCACTGTGTGGCATGCCCAAAGCGATTAGCAATGGGCGTGGGAAGTTTGGCAAATGACTCTAGCGATTCACCACGCCCTTCGTACCTCAGAGCGTGCCACCCAGTTAATAGGTAGAATTTAAACTGCCCCTCGCCTAGAAGGGTTGATCCTGTTCACATGCCACCGGTTTTTCATCCATCAAACCAACGGGTTGGTTCTTTTTATCGCGGACTCAAGTCGGCGGAGCGACTTGACTACGTTACAGGTTCGCACCTGGGGTCGGCTCAATGCGTGGCATCGATTCAACTACTTTGTCGATCAATCCGTATGCACATGCCTCCTCCGGATCCATGAATCGGTCGCGATCCGTATCCTTTTCAATCTGCTCAAGCCCCTGTCCGCAATGTCGAATTAATATTTCGTTCAACTTGCGTTTGGTTCGCTGAAACTCTTTTAAGTGAATCGAGATTTCCTCCGCCGTTCCTTGCATTCCTGCGAGCGGCTGGTGAATCATGATTCGGGAGTTCGGCAACGAATAGCGTTTATTCTTGGCGCCTGCTGTCAGCAAAACAGCACCCATCGATGCGGCTTGTCCTATGCAGTAGGTAGCGACATCGCAGGAAACAAACTGCATAGTGTCGTAAATTGCCATACCAGCGCTGACGCTACCGCCTGGACTATTGATATACATGTGGATATCCGCTTTCGGATCATCCGATTGCAGGAATAGCATCTGAGCGACCAACGCGTTTGCAATTTCGTCATCCACTTGCGAACCCAAGAATATGATTCGATCCTTGAGCAAGCGGCTGTAGATGTCGTAAACGCGTTCTTCTCGACCGCTTTTTTCGATGACGTATGGAATCATTGGCATTTAATCGTAGGCTCCAAAGTTGGTGTGGTTTAGGAATTCTCTTCGTCGCCAGTTGGCGTCTTGGTCAAAATCTTGTCGACCAATCCATAATCCAAGGCCTGATTTGCCGTAAGAAAGAAATCGCGATCTGTGTCCAAAGCGATTTGATCGGCTGACTTACCTGTGTGCTTGGCAAGGATATCGTTGAGTTGCGATCGCATCCTCAAAATTTCCCTAGCTTGGATTTCAATATCGGAAATCTGGCCCCGCACCCCGCCGTGCGGCTGATGTACCATAACCGAACTGTTCGGCAAACAGTAACGTTTTCCTGTCGTACCACCTGCCAATAAAACTGCGGCTCCACTTGCTGCTTGTCCCACGCAATAGGTTGCAACTGGACACGATAACATTTGCATGGTGTCATAAATTGCCAGTGTCGAAACGACTTCGCCGCCTGGAGAATTGATATAAAAATGAATGTCTTTGCGCCGCTGCTCACTTTGCAGATAGAGCAATTTCATGATGACGTCATTGGCATTGCCCGCATAAATCTCCCCTTGCAGGAAAACAATTCGGTTTTCCAGCAACAGATCGCCCAGGGTCATCTGTCTTTGGCGTTGATAGCTTTGATACGCTTGCGAGTCATAGACCGGCGGCATTTTCGAAAAGTGATTCAATTGTTGCCTTCCCTTACTTCGAGTTCGTTACTTCGATCTGTACATCTTTCCGATTGCCCACCATTTGACAAGGCCACAACAGGGAATCTTTGCATCCATTCATGGGCACTTCCTGGCCCAAGGGGCTTAAAAGGGCTTTGGCAGAACGCTATCATTCATTGTGAGGTACTAATGATCCATAGAATTCCGAACCGCAACGTAATTAAGGTTTTCCTACAACGATGGCTCAGGTTGAGTGGGAGCTTGTCTCCCCTCAACCTTGTTTTGGCGTCCTATCTAGCTGTGGGCTCGCATTTACGGGCAGAACCAGCGTAGTACGCCAAAACGGCGTCCGTCGGAGCCAAGCTCCAATCGGACGATGGTCGGAGCCAAGCTACGATCGGACGATAATTGCCCCTAACACCTTTTGCCTAACCAACTCGCAATCCCTCGCATGAACTTGAATTTGATCTCTGATCTAAAGCGACGGTTTGCACTGGATGAGATCGCGGAGTTAGGTTATTTCAAGTCGATCGAATGGGCCGATTCCGTCGATTCGACCAACAAACAGCTTGTCCAATCCGTTCGGCAGCAGTCCATTTTGCTGCCGGCACTGATGGCAGCCGATCGACAGACCACCGGAGTAGGTCGAGGTAATCATCCATGGTGGTCTCCAACGGGTTGTTTGATGTTCTCAATGGCGATTCCAATCGGTCCGCCCGAAAAACCAGAGCCGGATGGTTCCATTGATTCGGTTGTCAGTCCGGCGTTGTTGCCGTTGCGAGTAGGCTGTGCCATCGCAGAGTGCTTAGAGCAGTTCGCGTCGCAGAAACCCATGGTCAAGTGGCCAAACGATGTGTACCTAGCGGGACGCAAAGTCTGTGGCGTCTTGATTGAGGTCATTCCAAAACCAGCGCAGGCCCAATCGGTGGCGGTGATTGGGATAGGGATCAATTGCCAAGTGGATTTTCGAGACGCGCCAGCCGATGTTCAAGCCAAAGCCACCAGCTTGCATGAATGGGCCAAAAAGGGGTTATCCGAAAGCGTTAGCACTGAGAATGTTCTGGTGCAATTCGTTCATCACTGGCTTGCCGTTGAACTCCGTCAGCAAGACAACCCAAAATGGCTTTTAACGCATTGGCCAACCAGAAGCCTACTGGACGGGCAATGGATAGAGGTCCAGCATCCTTCCGGCTTGGCCCGAGGTCGATGCGTAGGGATCAACGCATCGGGTGCCATTCTCATTCAAAATGAACAGCTAGAAGTTATGGAAATTCTAGCGGGAACGGTTCACGCGTTTCGACCACTGTAGAACCGTACGTCGTTTAGCCCCATTACCGTTCAATGAGGCCCATTTCGCAAAAATTTCGTTTAACCGTTAACCGTAGGCGTACGTTTATGTTCCGGAGTACGCCTTCGGCTGACGGTTAAACAAATAAATGAACGGCTCTAGGCAAAACGATTATCTGCGGCGTTTTGATTTAGCGCTGATTTTGCGGCGCATTGGGTTGAGACTTCTCTTCTTCGCCTCGACCAACGGAGCAGTCTCCGAAGTCAAAGCATCGACTGCATCTCGCTCCGCCAACGATGGGGTGACCTTTTTTATTAGGCCAAAATCTTGCGCCAACGGATCTGCAACCAGCTGTCGATTGATACGTTGTTCGATTTCGGTCAGCAAGTCCCCTTGGCCTTTGAAAATGAAAGTGAAGGCGATGCCGTCCCGTCCCATGCGTCCAGTCCGCCCAACACGATGTACGTAATCATCGACGTCGTCAGGCAGGTCGTAGTTGATTATGTGCGAAATCGTCGTCACATCGATACCCCGGCCAACGACGTCTGTCGCGACCAGAATATGGATAGCCCCACTTCGCAGCGATTTGAAAACGGAATCGCGTTGCGTCTGGTTCATATTTCCGTGAATCGTGCTGAGTCTCATGTCCGAGAGTTCAGGGATTCGATGCAATACTTTTTCAAGTTGGTTATGAAGCTTTGCCGTCCCTAGTTTTGTACGGCAGAAGATAATCGTCTGCGGAGGTTTTTCTCGAGTCAGCAACTGAACCAGCACGTCGAATTTGCGATCGGGCGAGACAGTTAGGTAACGTTGTTCGATGGTGTCGACGGAAACGTCCTTTTTAGAACAGTCGACATGGACAGGTTCGAATAGGTATTTTTGGGCGAGTCGCTTGACCTCTTCGTCCAGGGTAGCGCTCAAAAGGAGGGTCTGGCGGTTTTCCGGGCAACGCCGCAAAATGCGTTCGATATCGGGCCTGAATCCGATGTCGAGCATCCGGTCCGCTTCATCGAGTACGACGCACCAAATGTTGTTCAGTTTCAACGTGCCACGATTGATGTGGTCGATCACACGCCCGGGGGTTCCGACGACCACTTGAACTGCACCCTCGAAGGCCTTGAGTTGCTTGGTCATGTGCTTACCACCCGCAACTTCGAGGATTTCTGTCGGGCAGCCATAAGCAAGCTTGACGAATTCACCATGAACTTGGGCGGCAAGTTCCCGGGTTGGCACCAAAACCAAGGCTTGGGGGTACCGGGACGTGCGGAGCGGATCCAGTTGCTCCAGGATCGGAATGGCGAATGAAGCGGTTTTCCCGGTGCCTGTTCTGGCTTGGCCGATCACATCGTAGCCTTCCAAAGCCCACGGAATGACGCTAGCTTGAATGGGGCTGGGCTTTTCGTATCCAAGTCGCTTAATGGCCCGCTGGGTAATCGCAGAGAGATGCAGGTCGTCGAATGTTTCTGGCGTTTTTGTTTCCATGGTCCGTTCGATGGATGGTGTTCAGGCCAAGTGCAAGCCGTGGCCATCTCTTTCGTTCTCGATCAAACCGGCATTCTACGGTACAGTTTGCTGCCTGATTAGTTCAAAACACCCTTACGCACTTAATTGTTTCATGGACACCATCCCGTTCGAACTCCCAAACGCCGCCTACGCCTGGGCTGACCTCTCAGAAGCCATTTTGGAGGCCGGTTTTGATGAATCCGCCACACCCAACCGAAATCTGATCGATCAGTGGGAAGAGCCGGACGACCCAATTTGGTCCATTCTGAGTGCCAATTGGATGTGCGAAAACGCGGGATCCATCAAAAAACAGATCGATGGCATCACCCGGAATCGAGTCAGGCTTGAGCAGTTCTTGACCTGCCTCGTTCGGAATTTCCGACAAGCAATTGCGATCAAGAACTCGTCTTCGGACTTGGATCAGCTCCAACGTTTGGTGCTCGTGCAGCACGTGGCGGAGCTTTACACCAAGGTCCATGGTTGGGGTCTTCAACGCTGCGAGGGAAGTCTGTTGCAAGTTCTTTTCGCTAGCGGTCATTCGACTGCCATCCATCTCGGCGTCGAATTATTATTGGCGCAGCCGCCAGTCGACTGGGCCGATGGTTCGCTTTCTCTGGCACCTTTGATGCAATCAAAGACTTGGCGAGTCGAAGACGTATTCCCTAAATTGCTCGGAAGTACCTCCCCGGCTGTCCTGGCACCGGCCCTGGATGTGGCGAACTACGCGGTTCGAAGTCGGTCCCTGCCACAACACCCGGCCCAAGGGGAATTGGGGACCTTGTTAAGACTGATGGGAGGCTTGGTCAACCAGCTCGGAATGCTCGAAGAAAACCCTACCCAATTCGGGACTTCGGTTAGCGCCATCCAAAAAATACTCTTCGACTCGGTCTCACTATGCGTTTCATTGTGCCACACGTTCGGCTTGGCAGGCAACCAGGACGCAATCGGGAAACTGACACAAGCCACCCGCCTAAGCCATCGTCGCATCCGGACCGAAGCAGCCTTTGCGCTAGCGAAGTTAGGGGATAAAAAGGGGGAAGAACTGCTCATCGAGTTGGCCGCCGATTTTTCCAGCCGGCAACGCGCCCTGGCGTACGCAGAAGAGTTGGGGATCGAGGATCGAATCGATGAACGCTGGACCACCGCTGCTGCGTTGGCGGAGTCCAGACTTGCGAACTGGCTTGCTCAAAACGAACAGATGGGGATTTCACCCAGTCGGATGGAATTGCTTGACCAACGGACGTTGGACTGGCCCGGATTCGAACAACCTCAAGAGTGTTTCCTGTTTCGCTTTGAATACGATCTTCAAGATTCCATTTACAGCAACGTTGGATTTTCTGGACCGATGTGCCATACGTTTCCACAAGACTTAGCTGACATTTCACTGGATGATACGTATGCAATTTTCGTAGGCTGGGACATCGACCACCCCGATGCATTTGAAATAGCTCCGAACTCGCTGGACGCTCGCATTCAAGAGCGAATGAATCGACTAATTGAGACCTTGCCAGATCAACTTCAACTGGTTGAAACTCTGTTATGTGTAAGCTTCTTCGAACATTTTGGAATTCTAGCCAGAGTGCTGATCAACGAAGAACTTCGAATTGCATTAGTGTCCGAGGATGACCGGGTAACTTGCGAACCCTTTACCACCAAGAACCAAGCGGATCCCATGTTGACTTATTGGCTGTGGCGCGGACGCACTTTCTTTGAATCGGTTTAGTTTTGGCGTTAAGGGCGAGAATTGTAGTTGAGCGAGGCCCTTCGCTCGACACCATGCAATCAACGTGTGGCACGCCCAAAGTGATAGCGATGGGCGTGGGGAATGCGGCAAATGTTTCTAACGACTCACCAAGCCCTTTGTAAACTCAGACAGGCTGTGATTTTATAGTACCAATCACGCTCCGCGTGATTTTCGCAGTTCAAAAACCAATGGTTTCTGAGGCAACATCACGCGGAGCGTGATGGGTACTTTCTTCAGATTCGAAAAAATCACAAACTCAGAGCGTGCCACACGTGCTACGACACCCTACGCGAACAACTCAGCGATCGGTTGGCCGCGATCCGTGATCGGCACAGGCCGATCACCATCGTAGAGCTCTTCGGCCGGATCGATCCCCAACGCATGATGGATCGTTGCGTGAAAATCAGGGATCGATACCGGTCGCGATGCAATTTTTCGACCGAGTTCGTCCGTGGTACCAATCGCTTGCCCAAGCTTCAAACCGCCGCCGGCCAACAGTCCGCTGAAAGCCGTCCCCTGATGGCCACGACCGCCACCACCATCAAACTCGGGTGGACGCCCGAATTCCGTTGCAACTACCAACAACGTTCGATCCAGTCGTTTTCTAGACTCGAGATCTCGCAACAAAGCTGCAATCGCTTGATCCAGTTGATCGATCAGCACGTGCTGCTGAAGCTGACCCTCGTTGTGGGTGTCCCAACCGGTTCCATTAATGAAGTTCAAATTAAACGAGACCTCTACAAATCGAACCCCCGATTCCACGAGCCGCCTTGCCAACAAGCAGCGTTGACCAAACTCGCTTCCATATTCTTGTCGCAACGCATCGGGCTCCGACTTGAGATTGAACACACTCATGAATTTTGGACCGGTTAGTTTGGATCCCGCTTCCGACGCAGCGATGTAGTCTTGGATCCGTTCGTCGCCGACATGCTGTTCGCCATACTCTTTGCGCAGTTTTCCGACCAACGCATTGCGTCGTTCGAAGCGATCGTTGGAAAGCCCTGTCGGACGACGAAGGCCAGCCGGGCCGAGTTCGGTATCGGTCAAATAGACATAGCTGTGTTTGGCACCCAAAAAACCAGGCCCGCGCGAGGCGCTTGGGTAGCCAGCCACCACGTAAGCGGGCACTCCGTCCCCGATGGCCCCAAGCTGGTGCGAAATGATGGAGCCAATCGATGGATACACGGTCGAGTCGGCAGGTGGTCGCCCAGTATGAACCCGATTGGTGGCCGCAGCGTGCTCGTCCACAACATTGTGATTTAAGGTTCGAACCAACGCACATCGATCCAGCATCTTGGCTGTTCGCGAAAGGTGCTCGCAAAGTTGCACGCCAGGAATGGCCGTATCCACAGCCGCATAATACGAACCTGGGTCCTTTGGACCTTTGCTAAGTCGCTTCGGATCGAACGTGTCGATATGGCAAGCACCACCACCAAGCCATAAGAAAATGCAACTATCCGCCGAAGCCGCCCGTGACTGGATGGGGGTGAAACTTGCTCGCAGATTCGATGTTTTCGCATTGGCGTGAACGCAACCGAGAGCCGCCGCGCTGCCCATCCACTTTAGGTATTCTCGTCGTTTCATTTCGGTTCTTTGAAAGAGTGAGGGTGTGAGGGTTTAAGGGTGTGGGCAAGGACAGGCTAGCAGCCTTTTGCTCCGCAAAGGTGCGTTAACGAGGCGCTCTTTCGCAGAGCGAAAGGCGACTATGGAACAAACATGAATTCAGGGCTATTGATCAAGGCCCATGAAGCATCTTCGATTCGTTCGCGCCAATCGGACTCCAGCCATTGTGTAGGAATATCACCTCGAAGAATCTCCTGTTCGAGTAAAAGTTTGATTCGAGTCGCTTCTGGGACCAAATGGTTTGCCCAAGAAACTGCATTGCGTTTGTAAGATTCTAGCGTTTTGGAACGAACCAAACGGTCTAACTTCCGGGTCTCAAAGCCAGGCTTCAGCAAAGCAACGAAATCGGTGCGTTCTTCAGGACTTGGTAAACGACTAAGTATGGTTTGAAACAGTCGATCTACCAGATCCTCTACGGACTGTGCACTCCAGGCCAATTCGGTGAATTGACTGTCGTCGGACAGTCGTGCCAGTTTGGTCGCGGATAATCCGTTGCCGAGGATCAGCGATTGCAGTGGACTTGCGGATTCATCCCGGACCGTGAGGGGTGTTGGTCTAGAGTCTCGCCAACCAAGCGACATCATCAAGTCACACACTTGTTGCAGCGCAGGCAACATCAATGCCGGGCGATCCCGATCGGTCGATGTCGAAGCCAATTGCCAGGCCCGTGTCGGTAGACCTAAATGCAAGAACTGTTCGGGCGGTCGCCGACTCTCTGGGTCCAGCGACATCGGCTCGACGTCCATCGGCTTGCCCGCAACGGTGAACAACGAGTCGATCATCTGCTCAGCGGTTAGCCGTCGTCGAGCTGGCCCGTAGGCCAACTGCTTGGCTTTCTTGCAAGCATCCAATTCCTTTTGAGACAGCGGGCTAGCCTGATAAATTCGCGAATTGAAGATGAGTCTAGCCGCATGCTTCATATCGTAACCGCTAAGTACGAATTCGCGCTCGAGCAGATCGAGGAGTTTTGGATCGAGTGTTTCAGCCGCGTCCCAGTTGTCTACTGGATCGACCATCGCCCATCCTGTGTAACGGAGCCATAATCGATTCAGGATCACCCGAGGAAAGCGATTGTTCGATGGTGAGGTAAGGATCGCTGCAAACCGTTCACGAGAATCCTGATCGTCGCGAAGTTCGCCTGCCGCCAACTCGATCTTAGGAAAGGACGCGAGATGCCAATCCGGCCCAAGTTTATCGCCAGCTTTGAGTGAAATAGTGATGAGCGGTTTGCGTCCATCTGGATTCAATGGGACCGTGCTTGACTTGGGGAGCGCGAGCGTCTCCCGTTGAAGCATGGCTGCCAATGAAAACAATTCTTCTTGCTTGAACGGGCTGTTGGGTGAATCGTGGCAACGCGCACAGGACATCTCTAAACCGAGGAACGCCTTGGTCAAGATCTGTGCCTTGGCAGCCATCGGTGCATCGTTTTGAGAAGCCATGGCAAATCCATTTGGTCCACCAAAGAACTTGCTTCCTTCCATCAGCACGAGTTCGGTCGCAAACCGATCCATCGGTTTGTTGTCCAAAAAAGACTCATGGATCCACCAGCGAAATGGCCCAGTGTTGTTCTGTTCGGGTTTGACGATCCCAGGGTTCTCGGCCAGAACATCTTGCCAGTAGCCGACCCAATGGTCCGCCCATCGATCGTCGGCTAAAAGTCGATCGATCATCTTGGAACGCTTGTCCGCCGACGTGTCTGCAACGAAATCCGTAACTTCGTCCCGAGTTGGGACGATGCCGATCGTGTCGAGCGTAATTCGTCGTAAGAATGCATAGTCGTCAATGTCCGTGACGGAATCTAAAGCGCGACCCGACGACTCGATGCAAATTTGATCGATAGTCTTGTTGGAATCGCGACCGATAATCTTCTCCTTGGCCATGGCATGTCGGTCGTCCCAATACTGTCGTTCTTGTTTGCTAGCCTCAAATCGCAGATGTTGATTCAGTCTCTGCATGCGGCTTGCCTCTTCTGCGAGGAATTCCTTCCAACGCTGGATCGTTGGAATCCAGGGTTCGATTGCGTCCGGCGTCAACACCATGAAATCGCCATCTTCGGCTGCAATGGCCACGCACAAATCACCGATCTCAGGACGAACCGTTCGACCACCCACGATCGCGTCCAAGCGAAACACATGCAGACCGTCGTTCAGGTCGACTTCTATCACGTCTTCTCGGTGGCCTTGCGAAATGGGTGTTAAGTTGGCCTTCGGAGGTTCCGGTAAGGTGGGTACTGCTTCATGTCCATCGCCGTTGGTAGTTAAAAATGGTTGCGAGGCGATTTGCTTTTCATCGAGCCATAGCCGCGTTGCATTCTTGGACCGCAACAAGATCGAGTACTTGCCGGCTGGTAGCGATCGCTTCAAATAAAACTGCGTTAAGATCGGCAGTTGGCGGTCTTCGATGACACCGCGTTGGTTGTACTGCTTCGGGATTTGGCTTATCGCCATTGCAGGGATGTCGAAAGCGAGTGACGGCTTATCGAGCGCAAAACCCCATGTTCGATCCATCAAGCCGTCGAAGAGTTGAACGACGACGCGATCGTCCGGTAAATCTTTGGCGGCGATCCAAGTGTTGGTGGGCGTGGCATCGCAGCGATAATGACTTGCGATTTGTTCTGCGGACAAGGCTTTGCGGTAAATGGCAATTTCATCGAGCCAGCCTTTGAAAGCGGCGGTATGGTTCGGTTGCCCAGACCCAATCCAAAGTTGGTCGTTGTCCACAAACGGAGCCGCCGATGTATCCCCCTCCATATCCCAGGAGCCATCCACGGCTTGGCCATCGAGATAAGCTCGCAAGCTTCCTGCCATTCCAAACGAATAGGTGACAGCGATATGATGCCATCCGCTCTCTACGGCAAAGCCGACGCTGCTGGTCCATCGATGGAATTTCGGTGCACCATTGGGTTTCTCTTTACCGGTGGATTCATCCACTGCCTCTCGACTACGGAACAAAAAGTTGACTAAGGCCACGTTGTCATGGCCTTTAAGACGGAGCGCGTAGTTCAAATTCTCTTTTTCGAAGCCTGCATTGCCAGTTCGGCCTTTGCTGATGACCGACATGAACTGATCCTTTCCGATGGCGCGAGGAAAGACCCATGCCTCCAATGTGATCGAATCGCCGGAATCAAAATCCAATGGGCTTTTTTCGCCTGGGTCGTCCACTTGGAGGTAATCTTTGCCACCCGGAAAATCAGCCGCTAGGTTATCCGTGGTGAATAGCGGAAAGGCATTTGGGCGTGGTCCCTGTTGCGATAGGACGACCTTGCCAAACAATTTTGCGGGTAGTGCCGCACCCGCTTTGGAAAGAATCGACTTGACGGACTTGGGCTCGGAAAGATCCCAGTAAGCGACCGGTTGATCCCGCAGCACCATTTCAGAGTAGCTGTCACGCAACACTTGGGCTGCGGTCGGATTGCCAATCGACGGACCTACGAAGGCCAAGAGAAGTAGGCAGAGGGCGAATCTCTGTGCCATAGCGGAGCGATCCAGGTGGGAAGTGAAGGATGGAGTAAACCGAACGCACTTTTATTTTCGACAGGGCTGAGCCCTAAGTATACCCAAAGCAAAGCAAAGTGCCTGCGCTGAAATGGAGCAAATCAAGCTGCGTTGCAATTTGGACATTGCGTTTCGCTACAGCTGGGTTCATCCCAGCGGGGCGATAATTGGCAGCTACAACACGAGCGAAAACACAGGAATAAATGCTTTATCGGGATGGGGTTTGGACACGTTTTGGCTTGTTTCTTGACAATAACTAAGATATGGTTTCGGCACTATGAATTCATCCCTTGCAAGCCAGATACCTACAGAAACCAGTCCAACCTCGTTGGGTATCGATCTATCTATTGACGTCCAACGCAAGCGACGTCGGACGTTTGCCATTATCTCCCACCCAGATGCTGGCAAAACGACACTGACCGAGAAGCTGTTGCTGTATGGAGGATCGATCGAAGTGGCGGGGGCTGTTCGCGGGCGTAAATCGCAGCGAGCGGCTACGTCGGATTGGATGGAGATGGAAAAGCAGCGCGGGATCTCAGTCAGCTCGACCGTCCTGACTTTCGAATACCAAGGCTGTCAGATTAATCTGCTGGACACCCCCGGGCACCATGATTTTAGTGAAGATACTTACCGCACTCTGATGGCTGCAGATGCGGCGGTGATGGTGATCGATTTAGCCAAAGGAATCGAAACGCAAACCGAAAAACTGTTCCGAGTCTGCGCATTACGAAAAATACCGGTTATCACCTTTGTAAATAAGGTGGACAGACCTGGCCGCTCGCCCTTGGAAATCATCGCCGAGATTGAGCATAAGTTCTCGATTGAGCCCGTCCCTCAGAATTGGCCGTTGGGAAGTGGCAAGGAGTTCCGCGGATTCGTCGATTTGAATCAGGATACAGTTCATCTTTTTCACCAGCGCGATAGTGATCGCAGGATTACGGCCGAGATCCAACAGTGGTCCGACTTAGTCGCTATCGATGAAGTCGATACTGCTACCAACCTAGCTAAGACAAGCGAGCAAGCACAACCGCTTTCTCGAACCCTGTTGGAGTCGACGCGCGAAGAAGTCGATCTGGTTCAAATGGCTGGTGCCAAACTTGACCCTGAGAGATTCCTGCGCGGTGAGCAAACTCCCGTGTTTTTCGGCAGCGCATTGACCAACTTTGGTGTCGAACACTTTTTAAGAGGATTTCTCGAGTTATGCCCACCACCGGGCGATCGACTCAGCAACGTTGGGGTCGTTCGCGCGAGCCAACCGGATTTCTCAGGTTTCCTATTCAAGATCCAGGCAAATCTGGATCCGCGGCATCGAGATCGCGTTGCTTTCCTAAGAATCTGCACAGGCAAGTTTCAACGAGACATGGAAGTGGTGGTTGCGAGGACGGGCAAAAAACTGCGCATACCGAGAGCGCTGCGAATCTTTGGTCAAGATCGTCAGACAATGGAAGAAGCCTTTCCCGGAGACATCATCGGCGTGATTTGTCCGGGTGAGTTCCAACTCGGGGACACTCTTTGCCAGGGAGAAACCATTCAGTACGAACCACTGCCACAGTTTTCTCCGGAGTTCTTCGCGGTCCTGGATTGCCCTGACACGTCGCGCCGCAAGCAATTTGATCGAGGACTAAAACAACTGGTAGAGGAAGGGGCTATTCAAGTCTTCTATGAAACAAAAACTTCGCGCCGAGAAATGATTTTGGCCGCGGTGGGTGAATTGCAGTTCGATGTCGTCCGATTCCGGCTTGAGTCGGAATACAATGCTCCAACCTCCCTAAGTTGGCGCCAATACAAATTGGCCAGGTGGTTCAACGCGACTGTTGAAGAAAAGGCAAATCTGAAGTTGTCGTATGCGGCAAAACTGGTCTGCGACCACTACGGAAATGATGCCATCCTGTTGCTATCGGAATGGGATGACAAAGTGTTAGTGCGCGAGAATCCAAACATTGAATTCTATTCCATACGCGTTTCGAACTTTAAGCAAGCAACTACGATGAAACCGCTGTTGACGAATGCGTTGACAGCGGAATGAGCAAGCGACACAACAATCGACGCTGCGGCGAGCATTATGCAGTGAGCATCATTTCGTGAGAAGCCGAAAGCAATCGCGGTAAATTGTCGTGGGGGGATGGGAGATCCTCGCCAACATTATTCAATCGCTTTGTTCTTCTTGCCCTTGGGCTTGGGTTGAGTGGACGTAGGATCATTCAACGATGGCATCGGCGCTTTGACTTCGGATCGCCAAGCGATCAAACGTTCATGGAGTGCTTTCGCTTTCTGGGGCTGTTCCTTTGCGAGGTTTTTCGATTCACCAACATCGTCGCGCAGATTGTACAGTTCGAGGCGTCCATCTTCCAAGAATTCCATCAGTTTCCAGTCACCCATTTGAATGAGGCTTACGGGAGTGGTACGCCAGTTGTCGCCACCAGCGCCGAGATAACCTGGGAAATGTTGGAAAATTGCATCGCGTTGCAGTTTGGCGTTGGGCTCACGAAACAGCTTTACCAGACTTTCGCCGTCCAAAACGTGGCTAGGTTTAGGTGCACCTGCGATCTCCAACATGGTCGGGTAGATATCCACGTGAATCGTGGGCACGTCTGAGGAGGTACCGACCTCAGTCACACCGGGCCAACGAACGATAAACGGTTCACGGGTCCCGCCTTCGTACAAGCTACCTTTGCCGCTGCGCAGAGGAGCGTTGTCGGTGATGTCTCCCGCTTGTTTGACGCCTTCACGCACGTAACCGCCAACGCCACCATTATCGCTCGTGAATATCAGCACTGTTTTATCATCTAGCTTTAACTCTTCGAGTGTCTTCATGACGCGGCCGACACTTTCGTCAACAGAATAAATCATGGCCGCATAGGTTGGATTGTTGTGGCCACCAACACCAGGCTTGGGCTTAAACTTCTGAACGGTTTCCGGTTTGGCATCGTGAGGCGAGTGGACTCCAAAATGCGGCATGTAGAGGAAGAAGGGCTGGTCCTTATGTCGTGTAATAAAGTCGACCGCCTTATCGGTGATAAAGTCGGCTAGATACTGACCTTTGGGATAGCTAGTTTGGGGATCCGTCGCGAAGTCGAAGTGTTTACCCATGCTCACAATCGCTTCGTCAAAACCGCGTTTGGCTGGGTGATAGTTCCCCTTCTGTCCAATATGCCACTTGCCAAACATGCCAGTCTTGTATCCAGCCTGCTTCAATTGCTTGGCGAAAATATCGCGATCGAGCGGCAAATCCACAATATTCTCGACTGGCTTGAGAGGTCGCGCGCTCCAATCAAAGCGATCGATACCGCCCACGGTATAAACTCCCGTTCTCGGACTATATTGACCACTCATCAAAGCCGCGCGGGTCGGCGTACAATTTTGACAATGATGATGCGAGAGCAACTTCATTCCTTGTGTGGCCAAACGATCGATATTGGGAGTCTCGTAGTACCGACTGCCGTAGCAGGCGACATCGGTATACCCCAAGTCATCGGCCATGATGAAGATGATATTGGGTTTTGTCGTTGGACCTTCAGCCGAATGCAGTACTCCGACACATAGACAACACCAAAATGCCACCAAGCCAATCAGATTCGAGATTTTCATTTTTGTATTCCAGACAAGCGAACATCACTCGGTGCACCATTGTAACCAAAAAACACTTCTACGCGACCGACGCCTTTTCTAGTTCGACAAATTGGCCAAGGATTGCCAATGCCGACAAGGCTAAAATCGCGAAAGCGGCACCAAGCAACATGGCCGGCGTCGGTCCGATGAGGTCCCAGACGACTCCTGTCATTAGACTTGCAATCAAGGTTGTCACTCCCGTCAACGCATAGAACAGACCCATCGCCGCACCGCGATGCTCTTTGGGAGCATGATCGGCTATCAACGCTTTGTTGATACCGTCGGTCAAAGCCATATACACACCATAAAACGCCATCAGTGGCCACATGCCCCAGGCGTACGCATTAGGAAGTAATGCAAAGCCAACATACGAAGCAGCATAGATGGACCAGCCTGTTGCGATGATTCGCCACCTGCCGATGCGATCACTTAGAACACCCAGCGGATAGGACAACGCGGAATACGTAACGTTAAACAAGGCATAAACCAAGACGATCGACCACGACGAATACCCAAGGTCGCGCGCCCGCAAAAGTAGGAACGTGTCACTGCTGTTCGCTAACGAGAATAGAATCAACACACCCAGCACCGCCCAATACGAACCAGGCAGATGAAACCAGCCTGACTTTTTTCTAGCTAGGCTGGTCGGTGTTGGTGTTGGTGTTGGTGTTGGTGATTCTGCTTCGCCGTTCATGACTGACGAATCGGGCTGAGTCTCGCTAACCTCGGCAGGAGCATCGTGCACGAAGAAGGTGAGCGCCAGCGAAGCGAGGCCTAACACCGAGCTGAATCCGAATATTGCTCGATAGACCCAAGCGGGTGTCTCGACAATTTTGGTGGGTACTCCGACGCTTGAATCGAACCTTGGCGAATCGGTCAGCCACCACAACAGAAATGCGGCAAGCAACACACCCACCAAAGCACCTGCCGTATCAAGGGCTCGATGGAGACCGAATGCTCGTCCGCGTTGTTCCTCCGAAACTGCGTCCGCAATCAGCGCGTCGCGCGGGGCACCGCGAAGTCCTTTACCAAATCGATCTAAAATCCGACCGAAGACAACCATGGGCCAAACAGTTGCCAATGCCACAATCGCTTTACCAAGTACAGGCAGGCCGTAACCAATTCGGATCCATCGCACCCGTCCTCCACCCTTTCCCTTGCGATCGCTTCGAATTCCAGCGTATGCCGACATCAACGACACAATGAGGATGGCGACGCCCTCCATCGCACCCAATTGAGTCTTGGACGATCCGAGCACACCGATTAGGAAGAGAGGCAATAGTGGGTACATCATCTCGCCCGAAATGTCAGCCAAGAAGGAGACGAAGCTCAAGATCCAAACGGAGCGTGGCAGCGGATGTTTTTTAAGTGGACTCACTATGTTGCAGTTTCATGACTGAGGACGGGATCGTATCTGTAAGTCGTATTAAAGATTCCCGTATTTGAGACTGAACGTCTAGCGTCCACCATCCGTAAAAGCATTTCTGAGCTTGAATTAGCTCTTCGCTTTCTTGCGCCAGTTTCTTCTTTAGCTCGCATCGATCGACTCTTCTTGGGCCGGTTGTGAGCCATTTGCTGAGCCTGGAAATGGCAACGGCGCAATCATTGATTCTCCCTAGTAGTTCTTGCAACTCTTCGACCCGTGGATAAACAGAATCCTTCAATTCGACAGGGAGGGCAGGTGCAAGCAATTCCATGGCGTAGCGTAGGTTTTTGACCCTGATTCGGAAGCGATGCATGGCTCGAAGGTCTTTCTCGTCGCTTGGAAAGGCGCGGTTGAAACGGTCAGCAACACATCTCATAGCGGATTGTGCCCAGTTATTAAACGGTTGAGCCGACTCGCCATTGGCGCAAACACTTTGAAGCATATGCTTGAGCAGTTTCTCCAATCGTCTTTGTTTGTGCATTCGACAAAAACATCGGTGGATTGGTCGCTGGGCTTTCTCGCGCCGCCGTCGTATTCTGGCCGCAAGAGAACTCGAACCTACGGATTCTTGCGGCATGATTTGCCCCAAAAGTACATCTAGATCGCGAGCTTCACCAGCCACATCACGTATTCTTTCAAGCTTCTTTCGAAGGCGTCCCAATTGTTTCTTGGGGAGGAATTTCTTGTAGAGGGTGATTGCCGCCATCGATCGTCGAGACCAAACTCTTAGTAGGTGAACATATTCCACGTTTTCGTCAGAATGTTCCGCAGCTAACGGCAAGAATTCCAAAACGGCCTGCACTCGATGTTGCAATGAACTTCGGGCTGCATCTGCGACGGTACTTTCCGACGTGAGTCCTTCGATCCATTTGTCAAAATGCTTCGCGGCGATCATTTCGGAAACAGCATTTTCTTGAGCTCAACCAGCGTGACTGGGATCAAGCTCAATAGTAGGATCAGTGGACCATCGGACCAGGGCATGGCTTGCAATCCCAGTATCTTAGCCGACCACGGAAATGCAATCACCGCGATTTGAATCGCCACCGATCCCACCATTGCAAAGACTAGAAAGGGATTCGAAAACAGCCCAATACTCGGCATGATACGGTCAAGATCACGACAGGCCATCGAATAAAATATCTGGGTCAAAGTCAGAATACAGAAGGCGACCGCGCGAGCTTCGTCCAGTCTTTCGGGCGACCCTTGATAGCTCCACGCAAAACCCGTCAAAGTAACGATGGCCATGAGCAGTCCGTGCACCAGAATCGTGCGCCCGCTCCCCCAGTTGAGAATCGGTTCATTGATGGGCCGTGGAGGACGGGTCATTAAATCCTTGCCCAACGGTTCGCTCGCCAAGGCGAGGGCCGGAATACCATCGGTTACCAAATTGATCCAAAGAATTTGAATGGCCAAGAGGGGTGACGGCCAGCCAATCAGCGAGGCGGTAAACATGAAAATCACTTCGCTCGAATTGCATGCGAGCAAGAATTGCAGGAACTTACGGATATTCTCGTAAATCCCGCGTCCTTCCTCCACTGCATTCACGATCGATACGAAATTATCGTCCGTCAACACCATGTCTGCGGCCTCCTTTGCGACATCTGTACCTGTGATCCCCATCACGACACCGATATCCGCCGCCTTGACAGCTGGGGCATCGTTCACCCCGTCGCCGGTCATCGCTACAATATGACCATGGCTTTTCCATGCGTTGACCACTCGCAATTTGTGTTCTGCAGTGACGCGTGCGACAACGGAATAGTCCATGATTTGCTTGGCAAGATCTTTCTCCGACTTGCTGTCTATGGCAGAACCGATCATCACCCGGATGTCGGACTCTGCGATGCCAACCTCTTTGGCAATAGCGATGGCTGTCTCAGGGTGATCGCCGGTGATCATGATGGGTCGGATGCCAGCATTTCGGCAACGCTGAACCGCTTCTTTGGCCTCGCGACGCGGTGGATCGAGCATTCCGATCAGTCCGATGAATGTTAAATTCGATTCGGATTGCCAGTCTTCTAGGCTCTCGGATACCTCCCGATATCCAACGGCTAACACTCGAAGTGCCTCGGAAGCCATTTCTGAGTTGCGTTCCAATACTCGCTGGCGGTGTTCGTCGAGCATTGCAACCGAATCGCATTCCTGAAGATAGTGCGTCGAGACCGCGAGCACCTCTTCCGGTGCTCCTTTTACAATCATCAACAGCCCACCCGACTCATCTCGGTAGACCTGCGACATCCGTTTGCGGTCCGATTCGAAAGGATTTTCATGGACCAAATCATCGAGCGTCCAACCAGACACCACCCCTGCCTTGGCTGCGACGACCTTCAAGGCAATCTCGGTTGGGTCACCAATCGAGGTCGCTGGTTTGGAAGCTGTTTCGCGCGACCAAATCGCGTTGTTGCAACTGTCGGCGTATTGCAATAGACGCACGAGCGTCTCGGGATGGCCTGCTGCATCTGCTGAATCCGTGGATGCACTCAAAAGATGGATATCTCCCTTTGAAGAATACCCCTGCCCGTCGACCCGCCAAGTGCGATCAAGAACCCATAATTTGCGAACCGTCATTTCATTCTGTGTCAAGGTTCCTGTCTTGTCCGTACAAATGACAGTAACACATCCGAGTGTTTCAACGCTGGGCAGCTTTCGAATTAAGGCGTTGCGTTTGGCCATTCGTTGCATGCCAATTGCGAGCGTGACGGTGACCACGGCTGGCAATCCCTCTGGTATGGCTGCCACTGCCAAACTAACACTGGTTAATAAGACATCAGCGAGGTTGCCACCTCGCAACCATTGCAAAACAAAGATCACGGCCACCAGCGACAAACAAACCTTGACGAGAACGCGTCCAAGCTCGGCAAGCCTCCGTTGAAGCGGAGTCTGCTCTGCTTTCGTTTGCTGTAGAAGCCTGGCAATACCACCGATTTCGGTGTTCATTCCGATAGAGGTTACGATTGCAGTGGCTTTTCCGGACGTAACTGTTGTCCCGGCGAACAAGCTGTTGATGCGATCTGCCAGCGGTGTGCCGGGTGGGAGCTCTGTATTGGCTCGCTTGAAGACCGGGGTAGATTCACCGGTGAGCGAGGACTCCAGTGTCTGCAATCCGAATTCGTCGACCAATCTTGCGTCTGCCGGTATTCGATCTCCTGCTTCTAACAAGATAATGTCTCCCACGACGAGTTGTTCTGCCGGGATCACGGTGGTGATTCCGTCTCGTTTCGTTTTTGCCTGAGGCGCGGACAATTGATTTAAGGCTCCCATTGCCTGTTCCGCGCGCTGCTCTTGGACGAAACCGAGCAGAGCGTTCAGCACAACAATTGCTAGGATCGCAGCGGTATCGATCCAATCCCCAAGAAGACCAGCAATGATCGCAGCGGCAATCAACAATGCGATCATCAGATTATAAAACTGGGATGCCAATCGTTTCCACCAAGGGATTGTCTTGGCCATTTGCAAGACGTTTTTTCCATCGCGAGCGAGTCGCTCCGCCGCATCCTGTTGGGACAATCCGTTGCGGATGTCGCTTCCGAGCGAAGCGACGAGGGAGGCCAAGGATTGATCGTACATGACTGGCTCTATGCTTCAATGCGAATGCTGAAAGTTTCTCGTTCCCGGGCTCGGCCTGGGCACGCACTGCTCCGGAGGCTCTGCCTCGCTTCGCAACGCAAGCGAAACACGTATTCTTGACGATTCGGCAGGCAGAGCCTGGGCTGTGCGACAAATAACAGTTCACGAAAAATGCGTTGACGCGAGTTTTGTTCCCTTCGGCGATGTGGCCTTCAGGTCTGCGCTCTGGCATTTCGGGTCTGCGATCTGACCTTTCAGGTTGGTCGGGGGCTTGTCCCCCACCAACCTTGTTTTGGCGTACTAACGGTTGGCACTCGCGAATTCACCCGTCCCCATCGGCTTTGCCCGCCCTCGGCGGTCAAAGCCGATGGGAACCGGAGTTGGGAATCCCAATCGTAGTACGCCAAAACGCATCCGTCGGGGGCAAGCCCCGAACGGATGGCCAACCTGCACTCATAGTTAGATTATGTCCCAGCCAACGTCATGGTTAACGATTGCATTCTTCGCACTGTACTGCGACGCTTGCAACTTTGCGCTTATGGCTGATGATGATAGAGAAGCCCTCTTTGAATCGCGAATCCGACCACTCTTGGTTGAACGATGCCAGGAGTGCCATGGAGAGAAGAAGCAAGAGGGTGGCTTTCGGCTGGATTCTCGTGCCGCATGGCAAGCCGGTGGCGAAAATGGTCCGGTCATTCAAGTTGGATTTCCAGATGCAAGTCGACTGATTGAGGCGGTGCGCTATGGCAACGCGGAGCTTCAGATGCCTCCCACGAAAAAACTAAGTGAACGCGAGATCGCGGACCTCGAGACCTGGGTCAAAATGGGTGCCCCAGACCCGCGCGATGGCATGGCTCCTCCTTCCAAGGCTGAAAAGAAATCGCTGTGGTCTCTGCAGCCTGTTGCTCGTACGATTCCGCCGCAAATCAAGGGCGACGCTTGGAGCCAGCAGCCAATCGACGGTTTTATTCTTGAGAAACAACAACGCACGCAAATGCGGCCAAGTCCAATCGCAGATCGAAGGACACTCATCAGACGAGCATCAATGGATCTCATTGGATTGCCACCGACGGCGGCCGAGGTTTCGTCCTTTGTTCAAGACAGTTCTGCTGACGCTTATGAGCAGTTGATAGATCGCCTGCTGTCAACTCCTCAATACGGTGAAAACTGGGCAAGGCATTGGCTCGACGTGGCACGCTACTCCGACACCAAAGGCTACGTTTACGCTCGCGAAGAAAACCGTTGGGTTCATGCGTCTGAGTATCGAAACTGGGTCGTACGATCGTTCAACGAAGATCTTCCATACGATCAATTCGTTCGACTACAAATCGCGGCAGACCAACTCGTGCCCGCCGACTCTCCGGATCTTGCTGCCATGGGTTTTCTGACTTTGGGCAGACGTTTCCTAGGTGTTACCCACGACGTCATCGACGATCGGATCGACGTTGTCTCGCGTGGCATACTGGGACTTTCAGTCGCTTGCGCTCGTTGTCATGATCACAAGTACGATCCGATACCGACCCGCGATTACTATGCGTTGTACGGGGTCTTTCAAAGTTGCCAAGTGCAGCTGGTCTGTTGCGGCCAGTCGAATGACCCTGCTTTCCTCGAAGAGTTGGCCAAACGCGAAAATAAAAACCGTGAGACCCTGTCCAAGCGTCGGGAAGAACAGTCCCTACGCGTGCGTTCGAATGTCGAAAAATACTTGCTCGCACAACTCGAGCTTGAAAAATATCCGGAAGAAGTCTTCAACCAAGTTGTTGAGCCTGGTGACCTTAACCCGTTCGTTGTCC
>JAYTVM010000147.1:0-25848 GCA_043743995.1 Pirellula sp.
GGGAGGGAGAGGCTCCTGCCGAACCCATGCCAAGCTCGGCAGGAGCCTCGCTCTCCCATTCGAATCACAGGCAGGTAGATTTCAGTCTGCCGCTCGCCTAACCATCCAATCCTCGGCACGCATATGGGCTTATGAGTCATCCAACATCGATCCCACTTTTTGCACTCGTCGAGACGATCGAGACCGAATTGTGCCGAGCTAGGCTCTTGCCTCCACTTTCGCTTCAAGTGGTAACCAATACCTGGCATCAAGCCCAGCAGCGCTTGCTGAAGGGGCTCCGAAAGCACATTCGACGCATCTCGCCAGCGCATTGGGCGCAATGCCGGCCTACGCACTTACCTGAACATCGGGTCGTAAAGGTGACCCTTAACCCAAGCAAAGACGACACCCTTTGGGAAAGCCCGATCGAAGTGGACGTCGACTTGTTTTCTTGGCCGATTGCCGGGTCGAATCGGCAGTGGTTGTGCCCAGCCTTGGACTCCGTCGTCGTTACTTCCGAAACAGAGATGACGGATGCCTTTTTGATGCTACAAATTAAGAGCATGATGGCTCGGACCCATGACTCGTGGGAGCTAGAGCAAGTCATGGAGACCTTCGGCGATCGAAAGTTTCGAGTCTGTGAGCTAGCTCGCTGGACAGCGCGCGAAATTACGGACGCCTATTCCGATCGTTCGAAAGGGGCCAAGAGGATTAAGTTAAATGCTCTGAAATCGGTTGCTACACGGATCGTGACTTGGAAACATTCTCCGACGTACGAACAGGAGGAGACGATCTCGCAATTGGATGAACTGTTGTTGTGCCCTAGTCCACAAAGCGTCTTGCTCGTGGGGCCGGCTGGCGTCGGGAAGACAGCGACTGTTTTCGAATGGGCTCGCACGCTTCCCGGGCTAGTATTTACGGCTAGCGGCGAAGTTTCCGCATCGTCCTCAGAGAAAGCGACCAATGCGTTATTGTCGTCGCAGGGTGCTGGTGATGTTTGGGCGACGAGTGGCTCACGGCTTGTGTCGGGGATGACTGGGATGGGGATGTGGCAAAAGCGCTGCCATCAAGTTGTTCGTGAAGCCCACGAGGCCAAGATCATCTTGCATGTTGGGTCGCTCGTCGAGCTTGTTGAATCTGGCAAGATCAATGGCCAACCTGGAGTCGCCACCCTGATACGAAGTGCGATCGACCAGGGAAAGCTTTTGGCGATTGCGGAATGCACTCCCGACCAACTGGCTGTCGTGCAGCGCGAAGATCCTATCCTCTTGCGATGCTTTACCAAGCTGGAAATCAATCCACCTAATGAGAAGTCTTTGTCGACCATCTTACGCAAAACAGGACAATATTTGACAGCGGAAAAATCGTTGACGGCAGGTCCCCCCAGACGAAAGCGATCTTCACCAAGTGAGCCTATTGTGGCAGTCGCAAATTTGCACGAGTGCGCAGGGACTTTGTTTGACGCCTCGGCGATCGATGAGTTGATTCGTTTGCATCAGCGCTTTAGTACGTATTCGGCCATGCCCGGGCAACCTATCGGTCTCATGCGCAGCATGATCGAGGTTTGGCCCGACGGCAAACCAATTACGGACACCGATATCACCCGCCGATTTTCGGACGATACGGGCTTGCCGCTCTTTCTCTTAGACGACTTGATTCCTTTGGATTGCGAGCGGATCCGTGCGGAACTTGCGTCCAACGTCATTGGTCAACCAGAACCAGTCGAGCATTTGGTTCGGTTGATCACCATGCTCAAAGCACGCTTGAATCGTACGGATCGGCCGTTGGCCTCTCTCTTGTTGATTGGGCCAACAGGGGTCGGAAAGACGGAGACCGCAAAGGCCCTGGCCAAACTGTTGTACCGAGATCAGGCCAGAATGATTCGCATCGACATGAGCGAGTACTCGCAGCCATGGTCCGCGATTCGACTGATTGGCTCGACAAGCGAGGGGGACGGAGCTTTGACCAGTCCGATCCGCGACCAGCCTTTTTCCGTCATCCTGCTCGACGAGTTCGAAAAATGCCATCCGTCGGTGCTGGATCTACTCTTGCAGGTCCTGGGAGAGGGCCGATTGACCGATTCGATGGGGCGAATTGCCGATTTCCGAAACGCCGTCATTATCATGACGAGCAATCTCGGAGTCGAGACGTACCAAGGTCAGTCGTTTGGGTTCGGAGAAAATGAGAATAATGCCTACGATCACTTCTTGCGAGAAGTTCGTCGCCACGTTCGTCCTGAGTTTCTCGGTCGCCTCGATCAGATCATTCCCTTTCGACCGCTGCCGATTGAGGTAGTTCGCAAGATTGCAGACCGCGAACTGGTTGAAGTGTCCAAGCGACGTGGCATTCGCTACCACAAGATCCGATGGGAAGTCGAACCGTCGGCCCGTGATGCGCTTGCGAAATTGGGTTTTGACCCTGTTTACGGTGCGCGTCCACTGCGTCGCGAGATCGAACGCAACATTGTCATTCCCTTGGCAGACTGCATGCACAAAAGCGGGACTGACTCGAGGCCGAACCTTTCCTTCGTTGTCGACGAAGCAATCGACTCTGCTAGGCTTAACATTCTCGCTCGATCGACTGCGGGCGGCAGGGCCAACGTCGTCGATCCAACTAATATTGAAAATCAAAAATGGCTGTTGGATTATCTCCGTGATTTGCGATACCGCGCAAACTTGTTGATTCGATCTGAGACGTTCCATGCGATCGAAAACAACGTCGAACGCATCTCTCGACAAATCGATCGCATGCGTAAGACAATGCGTGGGCTTACCAGCCCGAGACGCAAGAGAACTGCGATGACAAGACTGCAGGTTTTGCGTCAAGATTTCGGAGTAGCCAGCAAAGCGATCGAACAAATCGACAACGTGGTCCGATGCATCGAGCGACTCCACCAAACAACAATGGTCCAATGGCATGCACAAGAGCTACGCGAGACGCGAGAGACGATGATGGAAGCCACCAAGCTCAGCAATCAACTGAAGGCGCATTTGATAGGCATGCGTAAGGATATGCAGCAGCCTCAAGGGCAACAGAGCCTTATCCTTTTATGCAATCCCATCAACGCCGCGAAACCGCTTTGGCAAGCGTACGAACGGCTTGCAAGTCTGAACGGTTGGCGAATTGTGCTATTCGGTCTTGCCGGTTACGATCCACTTTGGGATCCGCTGTCCAAAGAGTTTTTGGAACGCCAAGCCGACAGTCGCAAAATCGTTGAAATTCCAAAATCACGTGAGCCAGCATTTCGGTTGTTGAGGTCGGCAGCCGACCCTTTGCATCCCAAGGCTAAAGAGATCGATGTGTTTCGCATCGATTCGTGGAGGGAGCTAGATACCATCAGCGACCGTTTTTGCGGCATTGCTATTCAGGTGGATCAAGGGGAAATTGCAACTTGGTTGGGTGCGGAGGAGGGGGTTCATCACTTTCTTTCAGCCTCGCCCGAAGGGAATAAACGTCATCGCGCCAGGGTACTCCTATATCCCGGACGATTGTTTCACTGGGAACCCTCCACGGGATGGAATGAGCCTCCCTCACTTCCAAGCCGCGATCCACGACGCACATTTTACGTGAGCGAGAATCGACTTGTCAGCCATCTTGTTCGCCATGAGGTTTTGGTTTCCTCAAACGACCCGATTGCAAACTGGGTGGAGATGATTCAGCACGAAGGAGATACCATGCTCTGGAAATCGATTGGATATTTTCCGGTTCCGCGCAATGCGACATTCTGCCAAGAGATGGTTTCGTCCTCACAAGGAGTGCGTTAGGACATGCAACTAACCATTGCCATTTTAGTCACGATGCAGCGAATCGATGGCTTACCTCGCTACTTCGCTCAGACTGTTTGTCCACCGATTTGCACCGCGTCGGATGCGCTACTCAAAACAGCTCTGCAACGACTTTCCAACGAAGTTCGTAAACGGCTACAATCCTGGGTCGATCGAGGTCAAACCCGCGCAGTGTCGGGCTGGCTCTACGACCCACAGGCTGATGTTCAGCTCTTCAAAGAAAAACTCACTCTTCGCGACCGCACGCTAAGCCTTAAGACCATTCTGATGGTACATCCAGCTTTTGGCGGTTTTGTAGTCGTTGCCCCACTATTGGATGATTTGCGATTTCAAAGGGACCCGAAAGAAGCATTAACGGTTCAGGCGACTCGGTTGCTCACGAAATGGTGCGAGCAAAGGATCAAGGACGACGAGACGTTGGATCTGAAGAGCCTTAGTATCACGGGCGACGCGTGGGTCGAGCCGCTCGATATCGTATTGTCGATGGCGGAAACCAAGAAGAAGAAAAAGAAGGGGCTTGTGGGAGCGTTGCTTGGACAATCCAATCCAGGTGGTGCCGAATCGCTTCAACGCGTTGGTCGTTGTCTCGATGCTCTCCGATCCGATCGATGCCAGCTATTCGGTCGAGATAGCGAAACGGATCGCCTATATCAGCTACTTGGTTCACGCCGTAATCAAGGAGTCGCGTTGGTGGGTCAGGCATCCGTCGGGAAGACTGCTGTACTTGAAGAGGTGGTTCGAAGACGGTTTGTCGCTCGCAAGAACAATCGGCGCCACTGCGAACAAGTTTGGTTGATTTCGCCCAGTCGGGTCATTAGTGGCATGTCGTACTTGGGCCAATGGGAAGAACGTTGGCTTTCCATTCTCAAGGAAGCGTATCGCCGGGATCACGTTCTCTACTTCGACGACCCCATCGGTCTCTACACCGCGGGTGTTACTCGCGATAGCCAGATGTGCATGGCGGACGTTCTCAAATCTTTTATGGCGGAGCAGCCGATTCGAATCGTCTTTGAGTTGACTCATGAAGCCTTGTCCATCTTGCGACGAAAAGACAGGTCCCTAGTCGATCCCATGATCCCGCTTTCCATCGAGGCAATGAACGAATCGCAAACACTCCAGACCCTAATTGAGGTGGTAAGTCAGATCGAAGCGGATACGCAGTGTTTCTTTCATCCCAGTTTGCTACCGACGATGATCGACTACTCGGCGACGTTAGCGCCACAGCTCTCTTTGCCCGGCAAGGCCATTTCACTTGCGCGAGGGCTTGCGCATCAAGCTGCATCACAGGCAGAGTCCGTCATTGTCAAGAACGGCGAACCACTGAACGGCGAATCCCTGAATGGCGAACCACTGAACGGCGAATCCGGAGAAGAGAGCGGCACGCTGCGGTCCGTCTCGCGGAGCATGACCACTGTGGATCTGGATCGATTCGTGGAGGAGCGAACGGGACTTCGATTGTCGTTGCGGCAAGGGACAGTCAGCATTAAGCAGCTTGGAATCGCTCTTTCAAAAATGATCGTTGGCCAAGAGACTGCAGTCAAAGTACTGTCGCGTTATGCACAACGTTCGCTGCAGGGGCTCCAACCGATAGACCGGCCGCTCGGCGTATTTTTATTCATGGGGCCAACAGGTGTAGGCAAGACTGAGTCGGCAAAAGCATTGACGCGATTGTTGTTTCATGACGAGTCGCGAATAGTGCGGATCGATATGAATGAGATCTCTTCCGCCAGTGCCGCCGAAGGGCTGATCGGTACGTTCGAACAGCCAGATGGAAGGCTTCCGTCCGCCTTGCGTCGGCAGCCCAATTGTATTCTCTTGTTGGACGAAATTGAAAAGGCGCATCCAGACGCACTTGACTATTTGCTACAGGTCATGGGGGAGGGCCGTTTAAGCGACGCATGTGGCCGAGCCGTCGATTTTCGAAACGCGTTCATCATCATGACGAGCAATCTTGGTTCGGTGGAAAGTTCACAATCGCTTGGATACGATATTCAAGATTCGTTGGCCGGGGAGATGCAGCGCGAGTCGATTTATCAACGGACCGCCAAGCGTTTCTTCCGGCCGGAATTCCTAAATCGCTTGGACGAAATCGTGGTCTTTGGCCGATTGGAACGTAGCCACATGCGTCACATCGTCGATCATCATTTAGGGGCATTGAAACAACGCGATGGACTCTCTCGCCGGCGCATGTTCTTGCAGGTGGATGATGAAGCGACTCAGTGGATCATCGAACGTGGATACGACCCAGCACTTGGGGCGAGGGCGATCAAACGAGCCGTGGAAAGGGAGGTGACCCAACCGCTGGCAGATCAACTTGCTGCATGCCACATTGAGAATCCTGTGTGGACGCGACTCCGCGTCGCGAACGGCTCGATCAAGTGCGATACCCATGAGTTGCGAATCCTTCCTGCGAAAATGATCCCGCCAGAACCTGGAACGGAGGAATGCTTAGTCAAAGCCAAAGCCTGTGTCGAACGCATTCGGCAACAATTACTGGAACGCTCCCCGGCGAATCCAGACGCGCGTCACGGTTTAAACCAAATCGATTACTATTCGATTCATAGCGCGTTGATGGAAGCTTCCGATTGCCTGAAGGAGCTTACGGAGCAGCATAAAATCGGCAAAGAGACCGTCATTGCACCCATGCAGCGGTCGATCAAGACGACGGCCGGCAGAGTCCCACACAGTCGACATCATCGAGCGATCAGTCCAGCGGAAATCACACGTGAGGAACGCAAATCGGATCTTGATTTGCGGGAAGGCATCATGGAGTCTGGTGCTAAAGGGTCCATTCGGAGCGACTCCACATCGCCCATTCGTAAGTTGATGCGTTTGTTAGCCATAGCCGACATGATGTTGAAACGGATCGATGAGCCCTCACGCTGGCTCATGCGTGTGCGATTCCTTAATCCACCCGGCGAGCACTCCAACCTTGGCTTGGAAAGGAAGAGTCGCAGCCAGATGTTGCTTTCGTTGAATATTTTTCCGGTTCAATTGACTGCCTGGATACGTGATCTATTGCTGGGGCTTCAGTATTCGGTCTCCTTTCAGGAAGATCGTGCGGTTGCGATTGTCGAGGGGGCGAGTGTAGGTGGATTGCTAATGCAATTACAAGGAACCTACCAGGTCGCTGGGGACTATGGCATGGAGCGATTGCTGCTAATCGAAGCCGCGGCAATCGACGATGGAATTCAACTCGAGGATCGGAGTGCCTGCGATCAGGAAGTAGGACGCTTTACGAACCAGGCAGACGGCTTTCCAAACTCGGATTATTGCGGACGAGATGGCTGGACAATCATTCGGGGGCAGATCGACGATTGGATCCAAGACTTTCGGACCGGTCGACGAATACCGCTCAAGTTCAATCACGAATGGCAAGCATGGTTGTTAGATCAATTGCCCTTGCCGCAGGAATTTGTTTTTATAATGTAGCGCAGGCTGGCAGCCTGACTTCAGACATTCCGGACCGGCGGACGGCTAGTCCTACGCTGAACCACAACTCCACAAACAAATATGTTTTATCAATCCCCCATTTTAATTAGTTGCCGCGACGATGGTTTGATTGTGGCAACGTCCGTCATTGAGGAGTCGGTACAAGCCGTCGCGCATTCTCGATCGCACGCCAAGAAACTGCTTGAGCGACGCATGCGTAAACTCCTGGAGTGTAGTTGCATGAGTCTTGAGCGATTGAAGTCGGTGGTATTGGAAAAGCGGTCCTTCCCCGCACAGCCGATGCATATTCAACGGCATCGGAGATATCCCGCTGGGCCGCCCATGACGGTGCCAGTACGTTACGTGAAGATCGTTGACAATTGGGACAAACTATTCGGCATTTTGCCCGATTTTGGAATCCATTTCTATTGCCCTGTCGAGGCAGATTTCGATGCGATGTTGCAGGAGACCGTAAGGTCTATGCTTGCATCCATTAGTCCCGAGGAGATGGTACGGTGTTGGCCTCCAAATACGACGGAGCTCGATTGGCTGCGAGTAAAACTCAAATCAAAATCGCGAGGCAGCCACGGTCCCAATATCGAGACGTTAGCCAGTGTTGCCGAACCGCTAGGTAAGACTCGTCGACCACTTCTGCCTGCCGAAATTCGCGAATCTGAATTGCGTCAAATTCGCGAGAATTTGCTTCACTCCAATTGCCTATTGGTGGGAGAAACGGGCGTTGGCAAGACGACACTGATGCACATCGCGACGCGAGACGTCTTCCAGAAACTGCGGATGGAAGCAAGGCAAGCCAAAGAGCGAACAATTCCCAGTTCCAAGTTCTGGCTAACCAGCGCCAGTCGATTGATTGCCGGCATGCGATACTTGGGGCAGTGGCAAGAGAGATTGGAACGCATCATTTCCGAGCTAAGCGAAGTACAGGGTGTTTTGATAGTGGAGAGTCTTCGTGATTTGATTTCGATCGGGGGCCAATCTCCGACCGAGTCGTTGGGTGCTTTTCTCGTACCCTATCTGCGAACTGGGCAACTGCGGATGGCCTGCGAGGCCACACCAAGTCAAGTGGAATACTGCCAGCGAACCTTACCGGGCTTGATCGATCAAATGGCGATTGTTCGCATCGAACCACTCCAACCGAAGGCGGAAACGGACTTGGTTCGATACGTGTTAAGCCAAACCTGGGAGGTGCCAATTGCCAACGTCAACATGGAATTGTCGACTGCAATTCAACGTCTATGTCGACAGTTCCTGACCAGTCGTCCAGCTCCAAGTGCTTCGATCGCATTTGTGGAACAATGGGTTGGTAAGTTGCGAAGGCGTTTCAAGACAGGTACGGCCACGGATGGTCCGAAAGGGCTTCGCGGAGACGCAAGTTGTTTGACAACGGACAACGCCATTGAGGAGTTTTCTCGGTGGACAGGCCTGCCGCAATCGCTCTTGCGCGATCAAGACTTGCTCGAGCGAGAGACTGTGGTCAGAGCACTTTCCAAGGAAGTGATTGGGCAGCCCGAGGCATGCAATGGAGCTGCGAGCGTTGTGATGCGTTTGAAGTCTTTGATGAACGATGTCGCGAGACCGTTCGGTTGCTTGCTGTATTGCGGTCCGACGGGAGTAGGTAAAACACAGTTGGCAAAATCGCTCGCGAAATACTTGTTCGGGGCGGATGGCCAAAAAACACGATTGGTTCGGCTCGACATGAGCGAGTACCAGTCAGGAGCGGTTGGCCAACGTTTTCTCAACGACGCGAATGGCGAACCGGCAAAGTGGATTCAACAGATTCGCAATCAACCACTTCAAGTGCTCTTGTTCGATGAAATCGAAAAAGCATCATCCGAAGTTTTCGATATCTTACTTAGTCTGCTCGACGAAGGGCGATTGACGGATCGTTATGGCAATCTGACCAATTTTCGTTCGTCGGTGGTGTTGCTGACGAGCAATCTGGGATCTATGCAGCAGAGTTTATCGGGATTCCAAGGGGCGAGCGCGGTCGATTACGCTTCGTCTGTTCGGAAAGCCTTGCGACCTGAGTTTATTAATCGCTTGGACGCAATTGTGCCATTTTTTCCGTTGCAACCTGAGAGCATTATTGAAATGACTCGTAAAGAACTGAATGAGGTTCGCGAGCGAGAAGGGGTCAAGCGACTTGGGTTGAGGCTGATTTTTTCCGATGCTCTGGTGCAGCATATTGCTTCGATTGGTTTTTCATCGACGTTAGGTGCGAGACCTTTGCAGCGAACGATTGAAAACGTAGTCATGGGCAAGCTGGCCCGATGGATGGTCGAATCGTTACCATCGCCGAATTCAAGTGTGCAAATGGACTGGGACGGCAGCAAAGAGGAAGTGTTCGTAATCGTTTAACAGCAATACCGTTCAATTATTTGTTTAACAGTCAGCCGAAGGCGTACTCGATACCACTAAGGTACGCCTACGGCTAACCGTTAAACGATCAAATCACTTGGGACAGTTATTGATCAATCGGCCCTACTAACTCAATTCTGGGAAGGTCTCTCGACTACCGATTCGACTGATGAGCGTTTTGGACCTGAGGACAAAGTCGGACTTGTAATTGGCTACCTGCTGCTCCGAAATCCCGAGCAATTCGGAGGTGTCTTTGTTGCTCATTCCGGCGACGAAGAGCAATTCAATGCACTTCAACTTCGGCCAATCCGATTTGGACTGCCATTTTCCAATTTGGTCTTGGAGCGCTTCGACCAAGGCCAATTCCTCGGAATCGCGACGTTCTACCGATTGAGCAAGACTGCTAACGGCACGGCCTGCACCAGGTACTTGCTGAGCACCATCACTGGAGTCGTCACCAGTATAAAATGCCAGTGTATGACGTCTGCCTTCGCGTCTTAAATGATCCGTTAACTTGTATGCCGCAATGGAGAATAAATAGCTCTCGAGAGGTCGTTGGCAGTCGAAATTGGGCAGACTATTCAGGAACCCCACGAAGGTCTCTTGAACGATGTCTTCCGCGTGGGAACGATCGATCAATCGAGACCCAACGAAGGCCAAAAGCCGACCTTCGAATCGATCGATCAACTGCTGCCAAGCATCGGTGTTTCCTGTCCGAATACTGTCGACCAGCAGGCGTTCTGGGGTGTTTTGTTTCGATAGGTCTTCGCTCATCCCTTGAGTCTAGCTCTTTCACGGCGTGCCAACAGCCCAACTGCACCGGACAGAATCGAAATGGCGAATACGCCAACCCCACCTAGGATTCCTGCTTTCTTCGTTCTTTGTTCGCGAACGCTTTGTTTTTCCCATTCGCGTATTTTCGTAAGTTGCTCCGAAGAGAGATGCAAACCGATCCATAGTTGGTGATAAGTACCCGACGGGCGGTCCTGGATATTGTCGAATTCTTGCCCTTTCCGGACCCAGTACTTTTCAACGTAGTCCTGGGTGAGCTCGGGCAATTTAGTGGACGAGGTGAACTCCAACACATGTCTGTCCAAATAGACTTGAATGTCCGACATCATTCGAGACCTCAAGTCTTCGCGACACTGATCCAAGTCGGGCAAAAGAGTGCTGCTGATGGCGAAGCTATGTTCATCCCCTAAGACCAATCCCTTCTTGACCCAATCGGGAGTGCTTCCGTTGAGTACCGGCAACGGAACGGTTTCACCTAGGTCGCCCGCGACCGAATCAAAGGACTCGCTGGAGTCGATTTCTGCTTTTACGACACTAGGTGTTTCGGGGGGAGAAGGATCTGCGGGAGGAGCAGGGAGCACAGGGTTGGATTTAGGAACTGCGTTGGAAGCTTCGGAGTGCTGCGTTTTCATTTTCGCGATTTCTGCTTGCAGTCGTTCTGCCATGGCAGCCAAGTCTTCGAGTCGGCTGTCCGTCAAGCCGACCCAGTCTTCGAATTTCTTGAGAATGCTGGGTGAAGACGTACTGCTGCCTCGAGCGACGACTTCGACCTCTTGCTTAACGGGATTCTCTTGTGTCCCGGATGGCTCATCTGTCTGAGCTATGGCAAGAGCCGTCAGCCCAACGATGGCTGTGAGTTGCAGAAAGAAAGTCGTCAAAGTGAAACGCATGATATTGCTAAAATCCGAAAGTGGGTCACCAATGTAGCACGGTGGTCCCCACCGTGGAATCTTATCTGTGAGTTCTCGGTGGGGACCACCGAGCCACAATTATGCCAGTTGCGAGTTCTCTTTGTAGTCCACCCAGGGTGATGCCATCTGCAAAGAGAATGATGTGACGCCTGCAAGGATAAAGCACCATGGTGCTGGGAAGTAAAACAAGCCTTGCACCAGAGCGGCCATGGCTACGCTCCAAGCGATCGCCCAAAGGCTAAATCGGTTTTTGCGTAGAATGTCGGACTGTCGCCACCATCGTACGATCCACATGAGAGCTCCAAAGTAAGCGATATGTCCTGCCAGCAACGGCATCGAATTTTGGTCATAAAATCCTTGCCAGCTTTTATTCCACAGTGTTTTGCCATCGTTAATGACCACGAAGTTTTGGTTTGTGTTGATTTCGGACCATGGAACCATCAGGAATTCACTTAGTGAATAACTGGCGATGCCGAGCATGACTCCGGCCGTCAACTGTACGAATCGGAAAACGATCGAGTCCTCCGACTTGGACTCCCAACGTCGGGTTAAAAACAACATTGTCCAAGTCATCGCCAAAGACATGATTCCAGTCCAGGCGATGCCACTGACTAGAGATGTTGCATTCCCCTGATTCTTAGCCATGGTCAGCATGACGGCACTGACGGCGATGACTGCTGTGACGATGCCGGACAATGCCCAGCTTCGAGTGGTCTCGTGACTTCGAGTCCAAAAGCCCTGTTGCTTAAAAGTGTGCCGTCTTTCAGTTTGCCAGGTTCGGAGTGCAACTTTGTAAGGTACACGTGCGGGCTTTGGAGGGGCGGGCTGGACGTTGTGATAATGGGCCGTAGGTTGAACAGCGGCAGGCGAAGTTCGAATCGGCGGAACATGTTTGGCATATTGCGGCTGCGCTCCGACCGCCGGTGTTGGAAACGGTTTGTTGGCTCCGCCTGTTAGATACCAAATAACGTAATAACAGACGTATGCCCCAAGCATCACGAACATCATCGGGGCAATCAACGCCGAATTGGTTACCAAGAAAATTATCGTCAGAACGATGGCAACGGCGCGACCGCCCGACGGCAGGTTTCGGAAGAATGTTTGTGCTTCGCCCACGGCTTGATGGACCGCCCGAGCAACGGGTTCCCGGTAAAGGTTTTCGGCCATCGTAGCGCGGTTTTGTCCATTTCGATATCGCCATGGATCCGAGCCCGCTTGTGCTTGTTCACCTGGAGTCGGTGCGCCAGCAACCGTTGCGTCGAAACTACCGATCGGCCTGGCGATCGGAATTTGGTTGGCTACGGCTGCGACTTGAGCGGGTCGTAAGACTGGCGGAACATAGACTTCATTCGCGTTGGTGATTTTCACCGCCAAGCCGCTTGCATCCAGTCCCCAACCGAGAGCATTGAGCATTTCCCGACAATCGCGGAATCGAGAGGTCGGGTTCTTTGCCAATGCCTTTTGAATCACATACGCAAACGGTTGCGGAATCTGAGACAAATCCGGATCAGCCGTCAAGTGTTTGAGAATGATCTCCTGGCTGCTTTCCCCATCAAAGGGAACCGTGCCGGACAAGAGCTCATACAGGATGATACCCATCGAGTAGATATCAATTTCCTTGCCATATTCGCCTTTGCCAATTTCGGGGGCCATGTAATGAAATGTGCCAACGCTTTCCGTTTGACCACCGCGTCGGGATGCGCTGATGTACTTGGAAAGACCATAGTCGCCAATCTTTATGAGACCACCATCCGTAAACACGTTGGCGGGTTTCAGATCACGGTGAACAATGCCCTGATCGTGGAGATAGGCAACTCCGGCTGCCAGTTGAGCAAACCACTGCATGGCTTCATTCGGAGGCATGCCCTGAGGGGCTTTGTCCATCAAATCTCGGAGTGAATCGCCATCGATAAACTCCATGACGATCCAGCCTTGCTCGATCTTATCAAACTTGATGTCGTAGATCGCAACTAGATTGGGATGGCGTAGGTTGAGGCAATGACGAACGCCGCGGACTTCGACCTCCAAGTTCTTTTGAATACGTTTGAGGGCGACTTCCTTGCCCGAATCGCTTTCCGCAAAATAAACTTCTCCGAAGCCGCCCGAGCCAACGCCTCGTTTGATTTTGTATCCATCGAGAGGAGTGTCGCCGCTACCGTATTGGAATTTCATCGAAACACCGATGGGTTCTGATCTGCTGATTTCTTTGGACTGGTTGCCAAGGGACGGGCCCTCAGCGGAATCAATGGTTAAAACATCTTGTGGGCGGCGTCGAAGCATCGTAAACATTATGTTCTCTCCGTCACCTTTTCTGCAAACGTCGACTTTGTTATTTCGAGCGAATCTATCATTACACTTAGTTTACTCTGGGATGAAATTCGTTTCTGCCCGTAAAAGCTTGGTAGCATTATTCGAGCGTCATTGAAATTTCGTCGCCACGTATCCTCTGGCCCTGAACCAAAGGAAAGGGGGCGCGAATCGGTATTCCATCGATTTGGATGTTTGCTTGTTCGCTTACCCGGCACATCCACTCTTTGCCGTTGCGAAACAAGACAACTTTGGTTGTCCAATCGGGACAAATCACATGCGAATTGGACTCTGGGCCTAAAACGCAGGATTCACCCATCAACAAAGCCGCCGAGAGGAGCGGTTGCCATCGCGTATGACCCATCAACTCCAAACGAGCCGACCCACTCAATTGCGTGGGCTTGATGTATCGAAGTTCAATGCGTGAGCCAAGGGAAATTATGGAACCATCGCACAATACCACCGCGCGATCAATTTCCACACCATTGACTTGAACGAATTGCAACGGCTGTACTAAATGATCTTCGCCATGACGTCGAATGACCGCCGCTCTCCGACTCAGGTCGCCGCGAATCGCCAAATCGACCTGGTTGCCCGGAAACGCTTGGCCGATCGTAACTTCGGTCTGATCGCAAATCGCGTAGCTTCCAACTCCATCGATCCACAGGATTTTTTGTTGAGCCATGGCGATCGCCGGAGGAGAGGAGGAAATAGGTCTTGCGAGATGGCTCATCATTCTATCATCCTCTCGTTTTGACCGGGACTGTTGCAAAGGGTCGATTGGCTTTCAGCCTGTCGCATTTCATAAGACAGGCTGGGTGGCACGGGTGGCACGCTCTGAAGTACGAAGGGCGTGGTGAATCGCTAGAGTCATTTGCCACACTTCCCACGCCCATCGCTAATCGCTTTGGGCGTGCCACACATTTTACGCCCATCGCTAATCGCTTTGGGCGTGCCACACATTTTACGCCCACGCTAATCGCTTTGGGCGTGCCACACTTTTTACGCCCATCGCCCATCGCTTTGGGCGTGCCACACTGTGGCCGGGCCTGGTAGGCTACTGTCTGCCGCTCGCCTCACTAGTTGTTGACCAACGTTTTTACTTCGGAACTGTTGCGATTGAAGTAAACCGAAATTTGGTCGACCAAATCCGACGGGGTGTCGTCGTCCGATACCGGAATGCCGACTGTCGTGTCGCAAGTTTCAACCAATCGCTCCTCGACATCAATACGTGTTCCGATATCGGCTACCGTCTGGCGAACAGTGCTTACTCGGCTATCGTTGACCGAAAATTTGCTGCTTGTCTTGGCGACTTCCACCATCGTCAACCGGGCCTGAAGATTCTCGACTTCGACTTCCAACTGTCGTTTTGCAGCCAGCATTTCATCCAATTTGCGTCGAGCACCCTCCAGGTTCTTTTCGCGAGCGGATAGGATTTTCTCAACCTTCTCAGCAGTCGCTTCCTGCGTTTGATAGCTCTTGAATCGGCTCGCCAAATCCTTCTTCACTTGTTCCATGTCGAAGGACTTGCCACCATAGCTGACAAACTTAGCACCGCTTTGAACGTCGTCCTTAAGTTTCAAAATGGCTTGCTTTGATTTGGCGAGCGATGTATTTTTCGCTTGCACTTCGCGTTGCAACCTGGCCACCTCGACTTCTTCCCGAGCGATAACCTTAAGGTTGCCGGCGATTTCAGGCTTCAAGTCGCCGATCATGTCGCGTGCCCGACTGATTTCCACATCCAGCGGAATTTGATCCTTGATCGTGTCTCGAATGCTGTGATAGCCTGTTTTGATGTAACTGACACCCGAAGTGCCAAACAGGAGAGCGCCTGAACCAACAACAATAGCAGATCCTAACAAGACTTTCTTTAACATGGTATTTCCCCCAAAAGCTGATGAAACAGAGTCGGGGCAACCCCGCTCTGCCGCTCCCATTCATCACGCCGCTTTCAAGGCTGGCTTGCCCTCTGCAAACCAGCAAACCTTTGAAAACCGACCGAATATGAGGGGCACGGACAACAAGAGATTCGAGGTCCAAAACAGAATCTTGGGAGTTTTTCCATTTTTTCCGTAACCGCACCACATTTCCTGGATTCCGGTCAAAGCGTTTGAATATCGGGACTTCCTGGAATTCGCGACATACGGTCGCCACTGAAGCGATGCGGGGAACCCGAAACGTCGGATGAAGCAATCTTGACTCCAAGTTCTAATTTTCTTAATTCCCATCAGCTTCGAGCCAATGCGGAACTACTTTTGTTGCCATGATGCCGTCCCCAAAACCGAAAAAACGTCAATCAATCGATCGCTGGCCGAACCGGCAAAGGCTCTGCTGCGCCATTGTTTGTTTGTGGATGACCGGCTGTAGGCAGCGGGCTTACACTGAGCTTTACGTTGAAAACATGGCCAGCGAAGTGCGCATGCTCGAAGATCGTATTTATGAATTCGATGCCGCAAACGGCTCTCTGGAACAAGAAAACGTCCACCTCACCCAGAAAGTTGAGGAGCTGAAACGCAAATACGCCGAACTCATGAAGACCCAAGGGTTGGAGCTGAATTCGGGGAGTACGTCGCGAAAGAAATTAACGCCACCATTGAAACTCAAGGGGCAAACGGATCCATACGAATCGATCGAAACTCCGCCAATACAAGAGTACGGTTCCATTCCCGGCGAGCCCTACCAAGTTCCGATGGTGCTGACTCCTGAGCCGTTGAAGTCGGAGTCCATCCAGAATCCGCCAGTCGTCTCTCGAACACCTATCGCTCCAGCGTCACCCGGTCCAGCGCCGCTCGATAAAACGCAGGTGGCTCCGGACGCTGGTGATTTGTTGCCACCCCCGGTGCTTCCTGGAAAACCAAAAGTGGAGCCTCAAGCATCCAATGGAAATCGTTTCCCAAAAAGTAGTTCCTCTGGTTCGGCAGTCGAAACGCTAACTGAGCAAGTAAAAATGCCTGAATCGATGGTCAGATCGGCCCAGCAGCCAAAGCTCATGGTGGTTCCAGCTCAGCCTTCCCCCTCGCGACCTTTCGAACTGCCTTCCGCAACGACTCCACCGCCGAACAACGCGCCATCCCTCCTGCAACGCGCTTTTCCAAAAATCAAGGATGGCAATCCTCAAAGCGCGATCCAACGCGGAATGATCCGATTGCCCGAGGGGGCCAAGGTCCAATTTGCATCGGCCAACGAACCGATTGCAAACAGCCCACCAACAGAATTCGTTGACGATAAAATTGTCGAAATCGGCTTCCATCCAACCATGTGTCGTGGGCACAATTTCGACGATCGACCAGGTGATGATGGGCTTTATCTGGTGGTGACTCCAGTCAACGCAACCGGACAGATTTTGAATCAAACCGGTGCCCTAACCGTCATTGTCGAGGATGCAGCCGAGCCCAAAGACAACGGCCGCATCGCAGCATGGGAAATCACTTCCGATCAACTCGCTGAAACACTGGAGCCGATCGGAGCAGCACAAGGTTTTCATCTAAGTTTACCATGGCAAGGAAAACTGCCGACAAGCAAGGTGGTTACCGTCTATCTGCGATATTCGAATGCCGTCGGCCGAACGCTGGTCAACCAACGCGAGGTACATCTGCGCATTCCAACGACCGAGCAGCCGGTCTGGACCCCACGTAAAACAGCGATCGCCAAGTAAGTCACTGGGTGGCACGGGTGGCACGCTCTGAGGCTGTGATTTTATAGTACCAATCACGCTCCGCGTGATTTTCGCAGTTCAAAAAACTTTGGTTTCTAAGGCAACATCACGCGGAGCGTGATGGGTACTTTCTTCAGATTCGAAAAAATCACAGCCGCTCTGAGGTACGAAGGGCGTGGTGAATCGCTAGCTAGAGTCATTTGCCACACTTCCCACGCCCATCGCTAATCGCTAATCGCTTTGGGCGTGCCACACGGTGGCCTGTAGGGCCTGATAGTATCATGTCTGCCGCTCGCCCAAATACTCCCGGAGTAAAACTCGGGGGCATTTCACCGCCCTTTCTGGATCAACTACAATGAACGCGGAACTGCTCTATCCGAGCCCTCCTTTCTCTCATCGAAATCGACTTGCATGCAAATCACACACCACGGTGGGCATTTGGGTGTCACCGGCTCTTGCCACGAATTGCACTTCAAAGATTCTCGATCCGTCTTGATCGATTGTGGCATGTTTCAAGGGCAAGACGCACGCGGCCGAGAAGGCATGGAGATCGACTTCCCACTGGCCGACGTGCAAGCCCTCATCCTCACACACGTCCACATCGACCACATTGGACGCATCCCATATTTGCTGGAAGCTGGATTCAATAAACCAATCTACTGCACCAAGCCTACGGCCAAGTTGTTGCCGATCATGCTTGAAGATGCGATGCGGTTGGGGATCACTCGAAATCGGCGAGTCATCAAGGAATTCTTGGACGACCTTAGGCGACTCGTTCGGCCCATTCCTTACGGCAAATGGACCAGTCTTGAAACGGGCAAGTCGCAGGCTGAACACCATGCCAAGAGCGAGGGAACCCATCGGGATTTGGAGTTTCGATTCCAGCCAGCAGGCCATATCCTGGGTTCGTCGTATGTTGAAACCCACTATGGCGATGAGCGCTACGTGTTTAGCGGTGACTTGGGGTCACGCTGCACTCCGATCTTATTCGATCCAATCAGTCCGGAACGCGCGGATGTTCTCGTTCTCGAAAGCACCTACGGCGATCGAATCCACGAGGGGCGAGAAACTCGCTTGCATCGACTCGAATCGATCTTGTGTGAAACCATGCAGAATCGGGGTGTCACCATTATTCCTGCCTTTAGCCTGGGACGGACTCAGGAATTGCTCTACGAAATGAACTTGATCATGGAAGAGATTGGTCACAAAACCCAGTGCACACTGCTGAAGCAAATCGACATTATTGTCGACTCACCCTTGTCGATTAAGTTAACCGATATCTATGAACAGATGCAAGAGTTCTGGGACGACGAAGCACGCGAAGTGCTAACCGTTGACAAACAGCCATTGGTTTTTAAGAATCTGGTAGAAATTGATCGTGGGGGCGAACACCGCGAAACCTTGAATTACCTTTTAAAATCCGGCAAGCCGGCCATCGTCATCGCCGGGAGTGGCATGTGTACCGGCGGTCGCGTCGTTGACTACCTCAAAGCCTTCCTTGGGAAAGAGAACACGGACATCGTGTTCGTAGGCTATCAAGGGATTGGCACCCTAGGTCGCGAAATTCAAAACTGTCAGGGGGGAAACGGGAAAGTCTGGATCGACCACATCCCGGTCGAGGTCAAAGCCAAGACGTACACGCTGAGCGGCTATTCTGCCCACGCCGATCAATCGGATCTCCTCCGATTTGTGCAGGGTATTCCCGTAAAGCCGCGCGAAATCCGACTGGTTCATGGCGAAACGCCGGCGAAAGCGGCTTTGGCTGAGAAATTAACCGGGCTTGGATACAACGTTACGTAGCCACCGTGTGGCACGCCCAAAGCGATTAGCGATGGGCGTGGGAAGTGAGGCAAATGACTCTAGCGATTCACCACGCCCTTCGTACCTCAGAACGTGCCACCCATGCCACCCAGTTTATAGGTAGATTTCAAACTGCCCCTCGCCTAATTTCTGGTTTTCGGTTGACGGCAAACACCCTTTCCCGGTACCCTTTCCCGTCCCGAAGAAGCTTTCGTTTGCACTTTCGCGGCCATTGAGGCTGCGGCAAGCGTCTTGCACTGTGGGGAATTCGCGTACTTAAATAGGCAGAAGGACTCCAAGCCGGACTGAAAAGCCCTCTTGAATCCTGTGCATGATCGACGGCCAATCGATTGTTAGCATTGCTTTGGACGCATTAAAACAGAGGAGAACACATGGCCAACGAGATCGTACAAAAGTTGATTGAAGCGGGTGCGCACTTCGGACACCGAGTGAGCCGCTGGAACCCCAAGATGGAACCGTACATCTATGGGCGTAAGAATCTGATTCACATTATCGACATTCGCGAGACCCTACGCGGGATGTTGCGAGCCAAGAAGTACCTCAATCAAGTAGCCAACGGTGGCTCGCTCGTTCTATTCGTAGGTACCAAACGACAAGCTTCCGAAGTGATTCAACGCGAAGCGACCCGATGCGGAATGCCGTTTGTAAGCGAACGCTGGCTCGGTGGAGCTTTGACAAACTTCCGAACGGTTCGCGATCGAATGGCTCGACTCGAAGAGCTCGAAGTCATCATGAATAGCGAGAAGATCAATGAATACTCGAAGAAGATGCAATCGTCCTTGAATCGTGAGTATCGCAAGATCTATCGTAATTTGAATGGTCTGCGATCCTTGAATCGTCTGCCAGAGTGCTTGGTCATCGTCGATCCGAAGAAGGAAAAGAACGCTGTTCGCGAAGCCAAATCGTTGGGCATCACGACCGTTGCTTTGATCGATACCGACTGCGATCCAACCCAAATCGATTTGCCAATTCCGGGTAACGACGACGGTATTCGCTCGATCGATTTGATCATGAAACAGTTGGCGGATGCGGTCTTGGCTGGCAAAGCCGAGAACCCAGAACTGCTCAAGACGATGGGCAATGCGCCAGACCCAACCATGGAAATGGTTGCCAAAGCAGAAGACATGGCCTAACGAACGGGCAGTGAAATGGACTGTAGCATGGCCCCTGGGCCGTGCGGGATTCAGCCTGCACTCGAACCTTTCTCAAGGTTCGAGTGTTCTTTGTAATTAAGACACATATTTTCGGTTGACTATTGATTTTAGGAGAGTTTTAGAAATGGCAGAAATCTCTGCTGCAGCAGTCAAGGCACTGCGCGAAAGAACTGGTTTACCCCTCATGGATTGCAAAGCCGCACTGGTTGAGGGCGGTGGCGACGAAGAAAAGGCGATCGCGATTCTGCGTGAAAAAGGGATTAAGCTCGGCGAAAAGCGTGCTGATCGCGAGACCGCGTTTGGACGATTCGGGCTCTTCTCGGGTAGCGATAAGACGGCTGGCGCCATGGTCGAACTAAAGTGCGAAAGCGCTCCGGTAGCTGGCCATGCGGAGTTCATCCAACTGGCAAATGATTTTGCAGAAGCGCTCGCCAAGAGCGATGCGAAGACCCACGACGAATTGCTAAAACAACCATCGCCATCCAAGCCGGGCATGACCGTTGGCGAACAGCGGGACGAGCTCTTTAACCGAATTCGAGAACGATTCGATCTGGGACGTATGGTTCGTATCGATGGTGCAAGCGGCGGCTATAGCCATAACGCCACCACCGTTGCAGGCGTTCTATTGTCGCTCAAAGGCAGCAATGACACTGCGGCTAAAGATATCGCCATGCATATCGCAGCCATGCGGCCTGCAGCGTTATCCTCAAGCGAGCTCGATCCGTCCCTGGTTGCTGCCGAACGGGTCGCACTTCGCGAACTCGCTCTCAAAGAGGGTAAGCCGGAAGCGATTGTCGACAAGATGGTCGAAGGCCGATTGAAGCAGTTCTTTGCCGAACGCGTTTTGCTTGACCAGCCCTTCGTAAAGGACGACAAGCAAAGCGTTGGCCAGTACGCCAAGACCAACGGCTTGGAAATCAACAAGTTCGTCCATTACATCCTGGGTGAAACGTCAGCCTAGTCTGATTCCAGTTTCACGCAGTCACTCAATCCGCGAAGGCAGTTGTCGAAAAGACAACCGCCTTCGCGGTTTTTTTATTGCGTTCCTAGTCCTCCGCGAAATCCCCTGCGAACCCCATTTGAGTTACTTGGCTGATTCGGCCGGCAAGCACGCCGTATTGGTTAAAGACGAAGAAACAAGTCAGCGGCAGGAACAGCCCTAAAACGAAATCACCGACGGGCGTCTGGGAGTTCGTGATCAGCATGAACATAAAGAACAGCAACAGGCACAAACCCGTTTGCATGTACATGGCTCCCCAAGGTTCGGGCCGACTTTTGATCGAGCTGAACACGGCCTTGGAATAGGGTTCAAAAAGGGAACCGCTGTCGATCATGCAGAGCAGCAGGATGGGAGTGAGCCCCCAAATACCAATGATGGCGAAAGCGAATCCTACCATTGGATGCGAGTTGAAGGATCGAAATGCGGCACCGATCATTCCGCCGGGAATACTAGCTGCCATCACCGAGACGATTACCATCGCGCATTCACCAACCGACTCGGATAGCCTTGCGAAAGGCCACTCAACAACTCTGCTCGCTCGGTTGGCTGCCATGGTCAAGATCGCAATTCCACACATGCTAATGAGCACTGAGATCGGCAAGCAAAACACACACAGGAGAGCGAGCCTAGCGATAAGAACCTGGGTCGCGTCCAATTTGACCCATGTGCCCATCGCAGCGATCGAAAACAGCCAGACGCCGGTTAGGAATCCAATTCCAACTGCGGCTGCGATAACCAATGGGTCACGAAGGAAACCGAACAAAAAACCTAGCCAGCGTTTGGTGTCGAACGTCCCGTTCAAATGATCAAATTCTTCGCGCTCGGTCTCAATGGTCTGCTCCGCCCTATCGAGAATTTCCTTGGTCTTCTCAGTGGAAATGCTCGCGCCTCGCACGCTCTGTGAGTCGATCGGAGCAAAGGTGACACGCGCGACCTCCTCATCCATTTTGACATCAACTAACTTCTTTTTCTGGGGCGGACTGGGAACGCTGAATTGCGTAAAACAGTCTGGGCAACGTGTATCCGTACCGATCCGAGATCGACTCGAGCTAAGCAAACTGCCACACAGTTTGCAGGGAAAACTAAATTCTTCGTCCACCAAGGAGGCCATGGGTCCGATCAACGCAGGACTTTCAAGCGTTAGTTCTTCCAACGAGCCAACAAGCATTGGCGTTTTGGGTTGGGTTGGCTGCCTAGTTTGGGATTTGGGTGTTTCGATAGGAGCCAGTGGAATGTCCGATAGATCGAGCTCCGGCAATGCTATGTCCGGCAAATTCAACTTGGGCTTGGTAACTGGAACCGCTTGTGACGATTTCAGTTTTGGCTGGGCGGAGGAAGGCGCGGGTGCATCGTCGACGGGCGCCAGATCCGGTAGGTCGTCATCGAATACACTTCTTCGAGCTGTCGTTTGGAAAGTTTCGACGCCTGGCGACCGATGAGAAGGAACCTTTGAGTCTGTTTTTTCCGGAGGCGCCAACCGGAATTCGTCAGGGTCCACTTTGGCCGATTCGGATGGCTTAAGCGGTGAGCTTGGTTCGCTCGTTGTCGCTTTCGGTTTGGTCGCTGGTCGTTTTTCCGGCGTCGGCGCGCTCTTTGGCTTGTTGGACTCATCGAGTGCTAGCCATTCGTCGTCGTCGTTCTTGGTTTCGACGACGCCTGGAACACGAATAGGCGCTGAGCATTTAGGGCAAACCAGTTTTTGTCCAGCTAGGTTGGAAGGTGCCTTCAGTTTCTTCTGGCACTTGGGACACGCAAAGTTTAATAGGTTTGAATTTGCGTCAGACAAAGCATGGCCTCGAGTGTTGTTGGCGTTGGCAATGGGCTAGCCACATGGGCATTATGTCGCGGTTAGCGAGTATTTGGAGGAGGATAGTTGATTCGGGCTTTTAAATTATTCAAAAAGGTTAATATTGTTCTGTTGGGGTTGCGAAGTCGTCATTGCCTCAATTTCTCATAATACGTCCGTTTTGGGAGTTCTGGCTGTGGTGATTTCAATGGAGTGGAAAATCTGTTACTTGAAGGTGAGGTTAGTCGACACCGTTCGAACGGGCGTAGGTGCGCACGCCAGAGCCTGGTTGTTCTCTTGTAAGCTGCCCGTCGCGCTCGTTGTAACCTCAATGGTAATTGCGAGTATTGTTCGAGGGGAAGAGGATTCTCCATTTACCGTTCCGGACGGTTTTTTGGTGCAAAAGGTTGCCGACGATGCCATGGTGCATGATTGCTTTTGCATGACCTTGGACGGACTAGGGCGGCCCATTGTCTCTGGTCCAGGTTACATTCGGACTTTGGTAGACGATGATGCCGATGGAAAATACGATCGCAGTCTGCTTTGGTCCAGTCATCCCAAGCAAGGTGCACAGGGGTTATGGTCTGAGGGGCGGAAACTCTATTACGTTAGCGAGGGTGGGCTGTGGTTGAGCGAAGATTCCGACGGCGATTTGGTCGCGGATCCCAATCCAAAGCGTGTCTTAGAACTCCCGACCGGCGACGAGCATTTCGCTCATGCAATTCGACGCGGCCCAGATGGATATTGGTATCTGATAGCCGGCAACTTTGCCCGCGATATTGCTAAGCTTCAAAACGACCCTATCAGTCCAGTCTCGCGCGCCCGCAGCGGAACGATTTGGCGAATCAGTCCCGACTTTTCGAAACGGGGCGTTTGGGCACATGGAATGAGGAATTGCTATGACTTTGACTTCATGCCGGATGGCCAAATTGTAACATTCGATAGCGACTGCGAGCGCGAAGCGACTTTGCCGTGGTACCGTCCTACCCGAGTGATGGTCTTGGGGCCTGGTTCCGATGCGGGTTGGTGTGGACAATCTTGGAAGGACGAGGACCATCGCATTACCATGCCTCTCGTATTAGCTCAGTTAGGAAGAGGTTCACCGACAGGGGTGGCTGTCTACCAGCACCGTGTTTTCCCGAAAAAATACCATGACGCAGTCTTCGTGCTGGACTGGACATTTGGGCGAGTGATTGCGGTCTATCCATCGAGCAATCTCGAGGAGAGCAAGCGGATCCCGAACAAAGTGCCCGCTGAAGTGTTCATGCAGCCAAGCGGCACGACCGGTTTCGCCCCCACCGATGTTTGTGTAGGTGCCGACGGAAGTCTTTTGATTTGCGTTGGAGGAAGAGGAACAACCGGTGCTGTCTATCGCGTTAGCTCGAGCCAGTCAGCCCCCGAAACCAAGTCGACGAATTGGTTTTCCGCGTCCATCTCAAAAGGTCTGGTCACTGGAAATCAAGCCGAATCGTTACAACGCATGCTTTGCGCTAGGAACGCATTCGATTCTTGGTCCGAAACGAAGTGGTTTCCCGATGTTGAAAAAGCGGGTGTGAAGGCAATTCTCGGAACGATGTCAGGTGAGATTCCGATTTCCGCGGAGCCGGAAGTAGTAGCCGCCGCAAAACTGCGTTGTGCACAAATACTTACTCGATTGAACGTAGCGATTCCATTCTCCAGGATTCAAAATACGCTTAGCGCTCCATCGCCATCCACACGGGCCGCCGGATGGTGGCTCGTCGGCAGAGGCAACGTTTCGATCGCTCCCAGCGACAAAAAAGTTTTGGATGCGTTAGCAGGCATGGACTATGCATCCGCCTCCTTAAAATCCGATTCCAAAGACCGAACGAGTTGGGAGCCGCATATTGGACGAGCGGACGAGAGACTGCGTTGGGAAGCGTACGGCGTCAGGAAGTTGACATTCAACTCCGCCAATAGTCTTCGGGTGGAGGATACTGAATCGGGAAACGCCATGCGTCGTAATTGGCTTTGGGCATTGGCTCGATCCGGGGCGCCGCTAGCCAAAAAAACCGACAATAACACTATGGATTTTTTAACAGCCAAGCAGCTCTTTGCCACAACGCAATCGACCATCGACTCGCCATTGTTGGATGCCTTGGCTGGTTGGGTGCCTAAAAGCCAACCGAACTGGGCAACTCGCGACGTTCTAGAATTTCTAACCGTGCTTCAATCGGCTTTAGGCGAGCGTCGATTTTCGTTACCGCAACAGCAGGAACCCCCACAGCCGGATGTACTCGACGGTTACAAAGCGCTCGGTGCATCGAAGCTCCCAGAAAATGTCCGAGTCGCCTGGATCGGTTGGGTCAAGTTCATCGCCAAGCAAGCGAAGGAAGCAGACCGCCAGCTTGTCCACTCTGAATCCATGCGTACCCTGTCGATGCTTGAACCCAAGGATCAAGAGTCGCTAGCCTATTGCTTGGGGCAAATCAACGAAAGAAGCCACCCCACGTCCGATATTCACGCGCTCTGCTGTTCGGCCAATTGCCAACATCCTCGTACGCCAGACACGACCCATCAAACAGCCTCCGCTTTGGCGGGGATCGTTCGCAAAGTCAAAACGAGAGGGCTTTACACGGACAATCAATGGCCAATTCGACTTCAACAATTGGTGGCTGCGCTTCTACGGCGAGACGCCGGATTGGGTACGGCTTTTGTGGAATTGCCTGTCCCTTGCTGCCCGGAAGATTTAGTCCTCCTCTCTGCTTTCCCTCTCGATGTTCAAGTTTCTGCTAGGAAAAAGATGCGAGGGCACCTTTTGAAGTCGGAGCCGACCGAATGGTCGGTTCCCATCTTGCGGTTTGCTGCCCAGGCTGGCATTGATAACGAATT
>JAYTVM010000148.1:0-2074 GCA_043743995.1 Pirellula sp.
GTTCTATGACATGCTCATTTTCCTTGGGGTCACGCGCTGGTGTTCGATCGAATCCATAACCACCTACTCGAAAGTCATCGGTCCAAGCGGTCAAGTGCACTAGAGTTTGATCGGGCAAAAGCTTTAACCTAACCATACCGCTTTCGTCGGATTGAGATTGCAGTTCCGTTCCGTAGGCCAGTGTTGCAATCAATGACGCTCCCGAAACAAGTTTGCCCACGTCGGTTACTTTCAAGTTGACTTGCCGCGACGGCACCTGAAGCGATAACTTGATCCCGTCGATTGCAGCTTGACGAAGTTCAAATGGACTAAAATTTTTGAATGCGAGTTGTTCGTCCCCATTCAACGAAGCCTTGAATGAAATCGAATAAAGCGTTCGCTGATTCAAGGGAACCCATACTTAGTCGGCTTCGCCGAGAGAAAGCAGGGACCGCGACTGGCGGTTGCAACCCACTGCTAATAAAAAATCTGCTAATACCTACTTTCGCACTGGTGGGCACTATCATCGGCTCCGAAAGCTTAACTACTGTGTTCGGGATGGGAACAGGTGGGCCTTTCGGATATGGCATGGAGAAGCTGCTACATTATCTAAGCGAGAAGTGTCGATTTTAGTCTGTTTTCTTTTTCGATTTTCGGGCCGCTGGTTTTCTTGTTGGACTGGTAGTTTTGGTTTTCGATGTCTTCGACGATTCAGCCGACACTTTGGTTACCGTCTTTTTTGTCTTCGGAGGTTGATTTGTCGAGGTGACTTTCGACTTCTTGGTTGACTGAGTTGCCGATGACGTCCCCTTCCATTTCTTCCATGCACGGATGTTGTCGTGAACGATTGCCGTGACAAGACCTTGGCTACGAATGGTTGACCGGTACGTATCTGTTGGGTGCGAGCGTTAACGTTCTTTCGTTGTGAATCGGAAACTGCCAACGGACGGAAACTCGAATTGAAGATCGACGCAATCGACCGGATCGAGTTCACTGCTCTGAATAGAAATCCAACTCAATTTCGGAAGCTTAGAAAACTCCAACACAGCAGCTCGCGAAATCCTTCCTCCAAGAGCAACGCTCTCCAGATTCTGATTGCGAGCCATCGCTCGAGCCCCTTCATCTGTCATGCTAGATTCAAAGAGATTGATCCTGGCTAAGTTCGGAAGCGTTGCCAATCGCGATACCACGGAATCATCGATCTTTCCAAAGGACAATGAAACACTACGCAACGACGAGCACAGCGCAATTGGGAAATAGTGTTCCGGGGCAAATCCTTCACCCCACAATTGCAGGTCTTCCAACCGACTGAGATGCGAGAATCCTGAAAGATCCGGCTTCACCCTTCGGGTGTCCATCATGACAAGCATTCTTTTCAACCTAGGCAGATTGCTCAAGTGCACCAATCCCTGTCCTTGAACTTCCGTTCTATACAGAGTCAGGTGTTCGAGCGCCTCGAACGTGGAAAGGTACGGAAGTTCATCGTCAGTAATCGGCACATACAACAGCTAGAGTGATTTAAGTCCCTTGAGTGCGCTCAAGTCCTTAAGTTTGACGATCGGAATCCGATCATCCCATTCATCGAAGGCGAGGGACTCAATGTCGGTTCGAGCAATGATTTTTGGAACAGTCCGAGCGTTGGAGCTACAACAAGATCCGCCAAGCACGTTGCTGCTTGCATCTGAAATGCGCAAACTCGGGCTAGATTTGTTTCATCCGCCAAACGTATTTGGTTGGCCTGATGGCAGAGCGTGGACTCATAGAGAACTCGCCGAGCCATTTTGCAAATCATGACCGATCCCGAAAATCAGTTGAGTTAGGGTCAGTCGATCAATGAGTAGGATAGGCTTCCAGCCTGTCGCATTGGAAATGACAGGCTGGAAGCCTGTTTATACCCCACAAGTTTTCCGGCCCCCTTGTGAGCTTGCCTCACAGGAGTCCAAGTTTTGGAGTTAGCTCGCGATCCCGCCCAATGCCCGCAAGTTCCGACCCTTTGGCTGCTGAAAGCAGCCAACGGGTCGGAACTTGAGAAGTCGCGGAAGGTTAGGCTTTCTAACTAAAAAACTCTTGCTCTTGCCAGACAAGCTGGCAGGGG
>JAYTVM010000149.1:0-2066 GCA_043743995.1 Pirellula sp.
CCTTGCGAATGATTCGAGAACGAACGACAACGCAAGAAACCTACAACGCAATCCACCGCCAGACAGGATCAAAATGCTCAGGGCCGATGTACGCTTACATTGTTCCATCCCGACGGAGCATTTATCGAATGGCCAAAGAATTTCAAGCAATTGCTTGAATCGCAAGTCTCACAAATGGAACCTTTGTTGTTGTCATTCGGCTTTCTTTGGTATGCTCTAGAACGGCGCACGGTCTCCTCGCGACTATTTTGCGTGGCAACCGTAGTATCGCTTCACCTGTTTGTAGCGTTCTGGCTGATTACAATACGTGGCGAGGGTGGATTGCGGTGGCTAAATTGAATCAGAGTTGTTCGATAACAATGGCAATCGGGATGGAGAGCTGGTCGGTAGTGAATCGAACGATGGTCTGTGTGCTACTTGCCATTTTCGCAATTGCCCCGGTGCATCGCTGCCACGGACAGGATTCAACCGATCCCGATCCTTCTTCCGATGCAAAGGCAGGATCAATCGACGAATTTCTGCTTTTCTTTCCGTCGAAGTTTCCGAAGGGTGATTGGAGCCCCAAGGATCTGAAGTTCCAGGATGTCTTCTTCGCCGCCGAAGACCAGACAAAATTACATGGATGGTATTGCCCCGCCGACAACCCCCGTGCCGTAGTGCTTGTCGCGCATGGAAACGCTGGGCACGTTGCATCAAGGGTGGCGTGGCTACGATATTTGCAGAGCAAAGCACAACTATCCGTATTCATGTTCGACTACCGCGGGTATGGACGCAGCGAAGGTACACCAACCGTTGAAGGGGCGATTCAGGATGCGATGGCCGCTCGGACTAAACTGTGTGAACTCGCAACTATCAAAGACTCCGAAATGCTTCTTATGGGCGAATCGCTTGGTGGTGCAATCGTTGTTCAGTTGGCGACTAAATCACCGCCAAAAGGCTTAATCCTTCAAAGCACTTTTTCCTCACTTCGAGAGGTTGCCGACGTACACTATCCAAAACTGGCTTGGCTTGTTCCGCGGAAAAAACTTGACTCGGTGGCGCAGATTACCGCTTTCCGCGGCCCACTGCTCCAAAGTCACGGAACAGCAGATCGAACGATTCCCTTCACGTCGGGTGAGCGGCTCTTCCAAGCGGCCAACGAACCAAAGCAATTCGTTGCCATTGAAAATACGGACCACAACAACTGGTTAACGGACGCTTACTTGAAACAACTCGATGGGTTCATCAATCGAGTTTCGGCTGTCCAAAAATGACCATAACCACAGCGATGGTCCCGACGTGATACAATCGAGAAACGTGTTCCCTGCTTGACACCAGACTCGTCTAGGTCAACGCTCTGCATAACCCTAAACGCTCGGTCTAAGTAGAATCCGCTATGCCAAAGTTCGGTACTCGCACCTTAATTGTTGTGACTGCACTTGCCGCATTGATTTGCGGTGTTGTGCTCCCAATGATGCGGTCGGCACATGAGTCTGCCCGCGGAATGTCATGCAGAAACAATCTCAAGCAAATAGGGCTTGCCTTGCTGAATTACGAATCAGCCTATCATTCATTGCCAATTGCTGTAGAAACGGACTCTGCGGGCAAATTATGGCGTAGTTGGCGATCGCAAGTCTATCCTGTCTACATGGAACAATCATCAATGTTCTACGACACAACAACGAGCTGGGATTCGACAAAAAATATGCGTCTGCTAAACGGTACACCGATCTCGCTGGGCAGCAAAGATGGAACGACACACATGGCGACTTTAAACAGGCATCCGTGGGCGTTTACATGCCCGAGCTGTGAATCGAGTAACCGGCAAGGAATCAACTACGTCGTTGTGTCTGGCGAAATGACTGCGTTCCCGAAATCAAGAAGCGTAAAACTTTCTGAAATCAAAGATGGGTTGGAGAACACGATTCTAGTCGTTGAGTCGATAACATGCGTTCCGGACTGGACAGAACCCCGAGACATGGAATTTGAAACGGGTGCAACCGGCTGAGCGATAGGGTTCGTCATGCGGCGAGTTGGAATGAGTCGAGGAAGTTGGTGCGTTTATCGCCGTATAACGACAAGACACG
>JAYTVM010000150.1:0-6637 GCA_043743995.1 Pirellula sp.
TGGAATGGGTCGCAATGTTTGAAGTTCACGGATGGCAGGCGCAGGCGCAGTCGCCGTGATCACCGGCTTCAACGTGAGCAGCTCATATAAGGTGGACCCCAGACTGAATATGTCGGTACTAGAAGTCAGTTTTTTCGAGCTTCTTCCGGACGCTTGCTCGGGACTCATGAAGCGTGGGGTTCCCATTAAATCGCCGGTCCGAGTCATATTGACGTCGATCTCGGCTTCGAATCGAGCCAGACCAAAGTCTGCAATAAACAGTTTTCCATCGCGATCGAGCAACAGATTCGACGGCTTGATATCACGATGAATTACGCCTCGTTTGTGGGCGAATGCCAGCGTTGTGGCCGCTACCTTTCCCAACTTTGCGACTGCTCGATACCAAGTCTCCTGGCCTACGACCGCTTGCGTAACAGCCGCGACCACTGTTTCCGCAGAGGCCGATGCATCGTTCGCGTCTGATGCTTGTTTAGCAGCCTCTTGTTTACGATGGGTAATCACTTCTGCCAACGAGCAGCCGTCGACTAGCTTCATTGCATAGAAGTGCACGCTCCGTTCGTAGCCCATTTCATAGATGGGTAGGATATTCGGGTGCTCTAGCGTTGCAGTGATGCGGACTTCTTGGCGAAATCGTTCGAGAGCATTCTCGGACCATAGTGAAGCCGATGGAAGGATTTTCAATGCCACTCGCCTCGATAGCGAGGTCTGTTCGGCTGCGTAGACGATCCCCATACCGCCTTCGCCGATCTTCTCATGCAGCTTGTAATCGCCGATCTGGGTGCCGGGGTGTTCGGTTATAGGGGGGTCAATAGTCTGCGAAAACGCATCGGGAGCGTCCAGCAAATCGCCTGATTCCTGGTGAGCTCTCAAAAGAGCATTGACTTTATCGCATAACTGCGAGTTTCCCAGGCAGGCCTGCTGTACATACAAAGCTCGTTCGGCCTCGGAATGCTTTTCGATCGCTTCGAGAAAGATCGATCGCTCAGTTGATGCAGGTTCTGTCATAGCAAAGGTCCATAAGGCGACGTGGCGCTCCGGCGCCGATACAATACAGTGCGAAATCGGCGCGACTCGCGGGCCACAAAAAAAATTTATTTTCTTAAATGCTTGGCCTGTCAGTGGACGGGGCTGCTCTCCAGCCCTCCCTCTCGGCGTAGCCACGCACGCGCGTAGACCCACATGCGTTTGGCAGTTCGCGGCGAAATGTCCAAAAGCTTAGCGGCGCACTCCACCGACATTCCCGAGAATACTCGCAGTTCCACGAGTTTCGCAGCAGATGGGTCTAACTTGGCTAGCTTCGTCAGAGCGTCGTCCAGGTCGATAAGATCGTCGATACGGGGATTAACGCAAATGGACAATTCAACGAGGTTGCAACGCTGTCGGTCACCGCCACGCTTGGAGGTGCTTCGGTGGCGTGCCTTCTCCACCAGAATCCGGCGCATCGCCTCCGCCGCTGCCCCAAAGAAATGTTCACGGCTGTTCCAGTGCTGAGCCTTTTCTACATCCACTAGCCGGATATAGGCATCGTGCACCAGCGCCGTCGCTTGCAGCGTCTGCCCCGGTTTCTCTTGGGCAAGTCTCACCGCCGCCAATTTCCTAAGTTCCTCATACACCAGCGGCAGAAGTTGCTCGGCCGCTTGTGGATCACCGGATTCAATTTGCGAGAGGATTTGAGTGACGTCCGACATAGTATGCCAAACTGCGATTGATTGAGCGGCCGATTATTAAGAACCGTCATCACGCTATATGCATCCAACGCGAATGTCAAGCTCGCGAGTCTTAAGACCGTGCATGTCATGAGCATTGTTGAAGTCGCTAATTCATATGCTAACCTCCACAGTGGGATGGGCCATCGCTGTAAATATTGTGGGATGGATGGCGGAAGTTTGCTTGGTCGGAATGTCTGGTGAGTTGTGGTGCGACTTAGTCAATCGGTTCGGAAAGATCTTCAAACGTGTCGCGGGTAAGCCGGAGTCACTCGCTCAAGAAGCGATCCTTCGAGGTCAAAGCGGCTATCGAACGGGCGGATCGCCGTTGACTGCGTGACCCAGTCTCGCGAAGTTCCTGCTTTGTAGTTGTTATTAGTTAGTTGATTGAGTCGACTTAGTGACTTCGTTGACTAAAGCCGCATGCATTCAATGACGAGGAGCGAAACCATGCAATTCTTTGGGTTCGGAAAATGTTAAAAGGCTCTGTTCGCTCTGTTCATGTAGTCGGTGGCAATCCAGAAACGGAATTGCGTGATCGACCACTGCATCGTTAAATTGGATGACCGTTAGTTTGGCCCTCTGTCGCTGGATTTGCCACGCTCCCCACGCCCCTCGCTAACGCTCTGGGCGTGCCACCCTGCACGCTCCTTTGCTAGCGAAATCCAAAGTGAGACGGCTTCAAAGGCCATAGGGGACGAACAGCAATCTGCGTTGTTTCAAAACGGAAGGAACTTAAGGTTTTTGGCACTAGCATGAGGGCCGGATTTGCAGGTGATTACTAGCCTTCCAGCCCGCACGCTAGCGCGTTGCGGCTCAAAGTGAGTGCCATTAAGCGTAAAGCCAACGGAAAAGATTGCATTCGTATGTCTTATTTGGGGGTTTCTTTGACGGGCTGGTCTGTTGCGGTATCAGGCTTGAGTTCGGTAGCGGCAGGGACAGGCGGAGTGTCACCTCCGGTACGTCTTTGCATTCCCTCCATGAATTCCACTTTCGAAATGACACCGTCTCCGTTTTTGTCAACCGTCGCCATTCGTGCCTGCATCCGTTCGCTAATTTCAGATCCTTCTAATTTGCCGTCCGCATTTTCGTCTCTTTGCTTAAACATTTCCTCGGGATCACGTCGTTGGCCGCCCCCTTCCCCAGGTGGTCCGCCGACCGCAGTCATGTCGGAGCTAGTAGCGACTCGACCGGAGCCGGAAGCACTTTGGTTGCTTGCCGACTTGTAAATAGCTTGTGCTTTTGCTTCTTCCTGATAAAGAAAATAGTAGGTCATAACAGTTGGACCAGCAAGAGCGGCCGCCAACCCCAGTAGTCCCACGCAAATCAGTAATGGAATGGAAGTTGGGCGACCTTTCGTCGGATTGGTCACATTATCAGTTGCATTCATGGCTCACCAGCTTTCAGAAATAGAATAAATAATCCGAATATGGATTCGACCGCAGTTTGACACCCAGCAAAGAGCTTGTCAATCATTTCTACCCCCCCCTTTGGCTGAATTGGCCGTTGGTGGAATCCTTATCGAATTGTTCAAGCTAGATTCAAATAAGAAATGAGGTCGTGAAATAGGCTCTTTTTGGCTATACTATTGTTCTGCGTTTGTCCGACTTGTAATCTATTGCATACCCTACCTAACAAAACCGTTCGAACGATTTGCAGTTAATGCTTCGTCGATCGACTCCCGCCTTAGTTCCTAAAGCCCAACGAATTGCGAATTCACAACCGGAACCTTTCATTCGCAGTTGCAAGCTTAACCCGTATCCATGGAAGAAACGATGATCTCGAATTCTACGGGAATGCATCCGTTGCTTGACTCTGTTCAGTTGCGTCAGTTGGCCGATTGCCTCAATTTGAGCGAATCTTTGGAATCGCTTGCCGAACAATGGTCTTTCAATAGTCCGCAAGAAATGCTTGCTACCAGTGCTCGCTCGCTAAACCTCGAATGGCTCGAATCGGACAGTGTCGAATTGGCTTTAGAGACACTCGACGGATTCCCGGCCAAGCTGATCCACCGGCACTCTGTGTTTCCAATTGAACGTGGAACCGGTTGGCTTCGTCTAGCTGTGAGCAACCCATTCGACTTTGCAGCCATTGATTCCGTCGCTTCTGCGATGGAGGTCGAGGTGCGTCCGGTTATGGCAGCACAGGAAACTGTCCAGAAGTTGATCAAGCGACATTTGGGAGTCGGCTCAGAGACAATCGATGGTTTGATTGCCTTGCAACGGCAACAAACCGGCGACGTGGAGATGCTAGAAGGCATCGATCCAGACAGCTTGGAGGATGCTGAGGAAGCGCAGCAAGCATCGGTTGTTGGACTCGTCAATGAAATTCTTAGCGAGGCGGTCCAGGCCAGGGCAAGCGACATTCATATTGAGTCGCAGGAATCGGGCTTAAAAATACGCCATCGTATCGACGGAGTCTTGCAGAAACAACCGACTCCACCCGAGATGAACCAGTTCCGAGCCGCCATCATCAGTCGATTAAAGATTATGGCCAAGATGAACATTGCGGAAAAACGCGTTCCGCAGGACGGACGCATTAAACTGCGCGTATCGGGTCGTGAAATCGACGTGCGTGTCTCGATCATTCCGATGCTGCACGGCGAGGGTGTTGTGATGCGTGTTCTCGACAAGACGAACCTTAAGTTTTCGTTGCGGGGCATCGGCATGCCGGAGTCGGTCTACGAGACCTTTCAAAAGCTCATTCGATTGCCGCACGGAATTGTGCTTGTTACTGGGCCAACGGGTTCCGGAAAAACCACGACGCTTTATAGCGCGCTTAGCGAGATCAAATCCGAAGACATTAAAATTGTTACCACCGAAGATCCCATTGAATATCAATTGGAGGGGATCAATCAGATTCAAGTGCATACCAAGGTTGGCTTAACTTTTGCTGCTTGTTTACGGGCCATATTGCGACATGATCCAGACGTTGTTCTCGTCGGTGAAATCCGCGATTTGGAAACAGCGGAGAATGCGACACAAGCGTCGCTGACCGGTCACCTTGTATTTAGCACTTTGCACACGAACGATTCGGCTAGTGCATTCCTGCGACTGTGCGACATGGGTGTTGAGCCCTTCTTAGTCGCAAGCACAGTCGAAGGCGTTTTGGCGCAGCGGCTTGTTCGTGTATTGTGTGACGATTGCAAAGAGCCTTACCATCCCAACGCCGCAGAATTGCCCGATGACTTTCCACCGGAGCATCGACTAGAACCGAAGCTCATACTTTATCGGCCCGTTGGTTGCGCTAGCTGCCGCAAGACCGGTTATCACGGTCGACTGGGTATCTATGAGTTACTGGTTGCAAATGAAGAGATCCGCCAAATGATGACGCACAAGGGTACTTCGGATGCGATCAAACAAGTTGCAATTCGCAATGGCATGAAGACTATGCGAATGGACGGTTGGGACAAAGCGATATCTGGAATAACCACCATCGAAGAAATTGTCCGAGTGACGAAAGCGGATTGATCGCGATGACAGACTTTGCATACACAGCCAAATCAATGACTGGAGAGAAATGTTCCGGTACGATCGCGGCCATGAGTCGGTCTGACGCGATGCAGCGGCTTCGTTCGCAATCCCTTTTCCCAATGACGCTCACTGACCGTCAAACGGGTCAAGCACCTTGGGCATCCATTTCTCTTCCTGTTCGAGTAACCAAGGAACAAACCGCGGATTTCTGTGGGCAACTTGCCGATCTTTTGAGCAACGGTGTCGCCATGCTCGAGTCGTTGAGAATTCTCGCCGAAGCAACGGAGAATCCTCGACTCAAATTGATTTCGATGCGTATTCATGACGGTGTTGCGCAAGGGGACAGTTTGGACGTGGCCATGAGCAAAGAGTCCGCGATGTTCACGGAACTGACACTTAGCATGGTTCGTGCAGGACAAGAGGGCGCGTTCCTAGAAGAAGCTCTTCAACGGACCGCCATGTTTTTGCGAAAGCAAGATGAAATGCGAAGCAAGATCGTCGGTGCGCTCGCTTATCCGATCATTCTGGGCATTGTTGGTACGATCATTACATCTGCCATGGTTGTTTTCTTAGTGCCCAAGTTCCAGCCTTTCTTTGATCGCTTAGAACAAAACGGCACCGGACTCCCTTGGATCACAATCCTTTTGCTCGGAACAAGCCATTTGATGTTGAATTACGGATTGTTTGTTGTCCTTGGGATAGCGGCTATCGGCGTAGGACTCTATCGAGCAATCAAGACCGCGGTGGGACGTCGAATTGTAGACAAGCTGAAACTAAAGACACCGCTCGTCGGTTCTATTTTTCATGATGCGGCCGTATCGCGCGCGTGCAGAGTCCTTGGAACCATGCTTCGCAATGGTGTTCCGCTCCTTCGATCGCTTAGGATTAGCAGCGAATCGACGGGCAATATTCTGTTGGCTGAAGCCATGATGAAATCGGTTGAGAATGTGACTGCGGGCGATAGTCTATCGAAGCCACTAGCGGCTAGCGGGCTCATTCCGCCACAGGTCATGGCGATGATTCGAGTTGCCGAGGAATCGAACTCACTCGATGAAGTCCTGATCAAAATCTCCGATCGCATCGACAATCGCATTGAACGTCGTCTCGAAGTGCTCGTTCGCATGATCGAACCGATGATGCTCATTTTGATCGGCGGAATGGTCATGTTTGTCATTGTAGGGGTGCTATTGCCCGTATTTGATCTAAACTCATCTGTTGGGTAAAATGGAAAAGAGAAATAACAAAATTTCGAAACCAACACGATTCACAGGAAAAAAGGACACTTCTCGCTTATCGCCACTAGCAACTCTTGCGAATGCAATCGTTTCCGTTGGCTATACGCCAAATGGCACGCACTTTGAGCCGCAACGCGCTAGCGCGGATTATTCATAGCTAGTCACGGAATTTGGTCTTTTCGGAATTGTGGTGGAATTTTGAGCGAAGCAGCGATTATTCGCT
>JAYTVM010000151.1:0-25622 GCA_043743995.1 Pirellula sp.
ACGAGTCGTTGCGACTTCTTGCTTAGCTCCCCCGGGTGGGCTCGAACCACCGACACACGGATTAACAGTCCGTTGCTCTGCCAACTGAGCTACAAGGGAGTGTTTATGCAGTAAGTCCAATGACCATCCGCTCAAACCAAAAAAAGCTCGACTTAGGTCGTGATTCGGTCTGTCGGCCAAAGGTTCACTCAACTTTCTACTTCTAACCCTAGATGTTACCTGGGTTATCAACTAACACGAAATTTACATGCAAAAGACGTGCCTTGCAAGGCTGGTTTCCTTCCCAAATCTATCTATCCTCGGCAATCCGACCTCACCGGATCAATTGCCGTCACCTACGGCTCGGGACTATTCTGGCGATTGCAAGCATTCTGCCAGAATCTTTGGGCAGGCGGCTTCCAACATGTCCAGGACATACTCGAAACCTGCTTCCCCTCCGTAATAAGGATCAGGCACCTCCCGCGGCCAGGTCGCTTCCAAATAGTCACTCAACATTCGGACGTTTCGCATTTCCCCACCCACTATCCTGGCTATTTCTTTGAAATTCTCTCGATCCATGGCCAAAACTAATCGCCGATCGATGATATCCCCTTTCCTCACCGCTTTGGCCAAGCTCGTCAGCTGGTACCCACGCTTGGCAGCAGCGCCTACCATCCTGGCGTCAGGCAGACGACCGATGTGATAACTGGCCGTCCCAGCCGAATCGACTCTGAAATCATGACCCAATGACCGTCCCTGAACCAACGATTCCATGACCCCTTGAGCTGCCGGCGAACGGCAAATATTCCCTAGGCATACGAACATGATGGTAAACGGTTTGGATTCGCTCGGCGACACTTCGTTTGGGTTCATTCGGCTCTCAATAAATGTTGGAATGCGTATGCGACTGCCTCGGAACCATTGGAAGCACCGAATTAATCAAAAAAATCGTCACTATTATCTTGAATTCTGCAGTCCGAGTCAAAGCTGACCTGGATCCGCAACGCTTCACAATAAAGAATAGATTGTGCGGGTCGCTAAATCAGGTCAACTACCCGTTTGCAACGCCGCTTCATTTGGGGCATAACAACCCACTCAACTTGGGCTTTCAAATTTTCGAGCGAGGAATTCATCCGCATGATCGGCTCCTTCTGTCCAAACGATTGGGTGGTCTATACACGCGAAAAGCACAGTTTATCCCCTGGCAAAAGAGCAAAAAATATTTCGCCATCTCCTCACGGCGAAATGTACTCCTACGAAGTAGATAAGTACTGGATCGTTAGGCAAGTAAAGGATGGCTTACTCGTTTTAGAAACGCGTCGCGGAAAACAACATACTTTGCCAATCTCCGACTCCCGAGTGCGAAAGGCAAGCCTCTGGGAAAGAACCTTCTTTGCAAGTCGTTTTCCGAGCAAATCGCAAGCTAGCCCTGTTGACTTTGCTAACGGAACCCCGACCGTTAGCCACTGAATGCAGCTTGCCTGTGCTCTGACCACTGATCGCCGAGAAATGAAAACTAAGTATTTTTCGGTTTCGGAGCTGGACCAAGCGTCTCAGCTTCTTCGTTCCGCCGGGCTCGTTGCTTTTCCAACTGAGACGGTCTACGGTCTCGGGGCTAATGCGATGGATGCTGCTGCCGTCCAAAAGATCTTTGTCGCCAAAGGGCGTCCTTCGGACAATCCTCTCATCCTACACATTGCTGACCGAAACCAAGTTTCGTTGATCGCTCGCGACGTGCCGATGATCGCCGAACAGTTGATGACGCGATTTTGGCCGGGGCCGCTTACGATCGTGATTCCCAAGCGACCTGAAGTACCCGATGTGGTAACTGCCGGGCTGGATACCGTTGCCGTTCGACTCCCGAACCATCCGATAGCCCTCGAGCTTCTTCGGCATGCTGGCGTTCCACTGGCTGCCCCCAGCGCAAATCGATCTGGACGACCTAGTGCGACAACTTGGCAAGCTGTGGCCGAAGACCTCGATAGCCGAATCGCTGGCTTGGTTTGCGGTGAACCAACTTCACTCGGTCTTGAAAGCACGGTGGTCGACGCCAATTCGCATCCTCCTCGCGTGTTGCGACCAGGTGGCGTTTCACTAGAACAATTGCAAGAAATCTGCCCATCTATCGTGCCCTATGCACGACATTCGCTGACTCAAGGCAAATCTGCTGTCAACTCTCCTGGCCTAAAATACAAACACTATCAACCGAGTGCTATAGTCTTAGTTGTGTCCGCTGTCACCGCAGGCTCAGAGCTCGAGTCGATAGTGCCCTCATCTTCCGTCGCGTACTATATTGGAATCAAGCAACCTGCCAACCCATCCCGATTTCGGTGCATCCTGGTTTGTTCCAACGCGTCTGACTACGCTACAAAACTGTTCGACTACTTTCGAAAAGCCGATTTATCGGCTGCAGATGTGGTATGCTGCGAGGAAGTAGAAGAAGTGGGTATTGGCGTCGCCTTGTTGGACCGACTGAGGCGAGCAAGCCAATAAAGAATGGATTGGTAAAGTTGCAAATGGTTTGTCGAAAAACGTGCTTGCCTTTCCTTGTCGCCTGGACGCTTCTTGCATCCATGGTGACTTCTCAAGAAAAAAACACCCTTGAAAAGGGTGCTGGAAAGCAGGGAGCGGATGTCACACTGGAGCAAATGGTCGTTGTAAACAACGGAAGATTGCCGATCATCATTTCGGCTCCCCACGGTGGACTATTTCGAATTCCCAATGTCGAAGCTCGCCAGGGCAAAGGAATGGAAACGGGGCCAAAAGGATTCTTTATCGGTCGAGACGGCGGCACGGAAGAGCTAGCTCAAGATGTTGTCGATGCGATCGAAGCGAAGTTTGGACGTCGCCCGTATTCGGTCATTTCATCGGTAGATCGAAAATACCTCGATCCGAATCGTCCTGCCGATATCGCCTATGAAGATTCCGACGCAAAGCCAGTCTATGATCGCTATCACGATGCGCTCACAGAACAATGCCGCTCGATCGTAAATGAGTTTCGCGGTGGACTTTTGCTTGATATTCACGGCCAAGGCACAAAACGTGACACGGTCTTTCGAGGTACCAGCAATGGAAAGACGGTTTCTCGACTGCGTGAAAAATTTGGTGAATCGGCACATACTGGAGACATGAGTATGTTCGGCTTGATGAAAGCTCAAGGCTGGACAGTGTTTCCAGATCCCTTCGATGAACGCGAGCAGTCGGGTTTTACTGGCGGGTACATTGTGAAAACCTACGGCAGCCATCAAGTCATCGGGATCGATGCGATGCAATTGGAGTTCGGAGCGGACTATCGTACCAAAGGAAATCGAAAAAAGATCGCAGAGCAGCTAGCATCTGCAGTAGAAGAGTATGCCAAACTGTATTTGAACGTCGGAAGAAACTAATGGTTATTGCTGAGCGGCTCTCGTATTGCGTTCAACAGTACTCGTACTATTCGCAGAGGTTGGTTTATCAAACTGCCGCTATCCAGAGGACCAGTCAAAAAAACACAGCCTCGATGAGCTACGAACGGCGTGTGAAGTGTCTATTGCATTGGACTTCAAATCCACGCCTATTGCCATTCGTTTCTTTCGCGAGTCGTAAAAACGGTATACTCGTGGTTTTCGATCCGTACGTACCTCTCCCTGGAACAAGGTTTTTCCAATGTCGTTCATCCTGGCTCTGGACCAAGGCACCACCAGCTCGCGGGCTATTCTCTTCGGACGCGATGGAACGATTGAACGGGTCGTTCAAAAAGAATTTCGGCAGATTTATCCACAAAACGGCTGGGTCGAGCACGATCCCGAAGAGATTTGGACCTCGCAGTTAGCCGTTGCTCGGCAAGCAATCTCCGAAGGTGGTGTTCTGTCATCGCAAATCGCCGCTATCGGAATCGCAAATCAACGCGAAACCACCGTTGTCTGGGATCGAGCATCCGGAGGTCCAATCTACAACGCCATCGTATGGCAGGACCGTCGTACCGCTGACGTTTGCGATCGCTTGCGGCAAGCGGGCCACACCGAATTGATTCAAAGAAAAACGGGATTGGTTATTGATGCATATTTCTCCGGCACCAAAATCCAGTGGATCCTGGATAATGTGCCTGGCGCTCGAGCCAAAGCCGAACGTGGCGAGCTGGCTTGTGGCACGATCGATACCTGGTTGTTATGGAAACTTTCCAAAGGCCGACTGCATATTACTGACCCTACTAATGCCTCCCGAACCATGCTGTTCCAGTTGGCGACGGGTGATTGGGACGATGAATTGCTGGCGCTGTTGAACGTTCCGCGATCCATGTTACCAAGCATTCGTTCTAGCAGTGAAGTCTACTGCGAGACCGCTTCGGGGGTATTGGATCGGAGCATCCCGATCGCTGGCATGGCTGGTGATCAACAAGCGGCCTTGTTCGGTCAGAACTGCTCTCGGCATGGAATGGCCAAAAACACATATGGTACGGGATGTTTCATGTTGATGAATGTGGGAGACAAGCCGCAGATTTCAAAGAATCGCCTTTTGGCTACGTTGGCATGGAAACTAGGACCCAACGTTCCGTCACAATTTGCCTTGGAAGGGAGTGTCTTCATCGCAGGGGCTGCCGTCCAATGGCTCCGCGATGGCTTGGGGATTATTCAATCCTCCAGCGAAGTGGAGTCACTGGCTGCTAGCGTTCCCGACAGTGGCGGCATCTTTCTGGTCCCCGCATTTGCGGGACTCGGAGCGCCGCATTGGGATGCGTATGCTCGCGGTACCATACTCGGCATCACACGAGGAACAACCAAGGGGCACATTGCCCGAGCAGCCCTAGAAGGGATCGCGTTCCAAGTTGCAGACGTCCTGGATGCCATGCAACAAGACTCAGGCATTGGTATCAACCAGTTGCGTGTCGATGGTGGTGCCGCTGCCAACAATTTGCTGATGCAATTTCAAGCCGATATTCTTCAAGCGCCAGTGGTCCGACCGAAGATCATCGAAACGACTGCGTTGGGAGCCGCTTTCCTGGCTGGACTAGCCGTAGGATTTTGGAAAGACCATTCTGAAATCGAGTCGATTTGGCAGTCCGATCGCGTCTTCGAGCCTGAGATGAAATTGAGCGAAGTGGCCCACCGTCGACAGCGTTGGAAACAGGCCCTGGCACGGTCCATGGAATGGGAACAATAGTTGAATGTCTAGAAGACACCATCGCGACGAACATCTTGCAGTCGCATTGAATCGCAAAGAGCCGAGTGATTTGATCATCATCGGTGGCGGAGCCTCAGGCGTCGGGGCTGCCTTGGATGCTGCGGTTCGCGGGTTATCCGTCGTTCTGCTCGAAGCTTCCGATTTCGGTAAAGGCACATCCAGTCGCTCCACAAAATTGATACATGGCGGCGTTCGCTACCTGAGGCAAGGGAATGTCTCGCTAGTTCGAGAATCGCTTCGGGAACGAAGTCGACTTCTCAGGAACGCATCGCATCTCGTCTACCCACTTGAGTTTATCCTTCCGTGTCGCAATCCTTTCGCGACTGCTTTCTACGGGATTGGAATGAAACTCTACGACTGGCTTGGACAGGGCCGCGGCTTTCACAGATCAATGGCCATTTCCAAGAGCAAAGTACTTTCGAAACTGCCAGCCCTGTCGCCGCACAACTTGAGTGCTGGTATTTCCTATTACGATGGCCAGTTCGATGACTCTCGGCTTTTAATCAATATGGTTCAGACTGCGGCCGAACATGGGGCCATATTGATCAACGGGGCGCGTGTTTTGGAATTATCCAGAAACCATGGGACCCGGGTCGATGGTCTGTCATTTCGCGATGAGGAAACTGGAAAGGTGCATCACCTCCGAGCTAAATGCATTATCAATGCAACCGGTCCGTTTTGCGATTCGATTCGCAAATTGGACCAACCCGATGCCAAACCGCTTGTGGCGGCCAGTCAAGGTATCCATCTTGTCCTTCCCCAAGGTTTCTTCCCAGGCAACACCGCTCTTATTGTGCCCAAGACTCGAGACGGTCGAGTGATGTTTATTATCCCATGGCACGAGCACATACTGCTCGGCACCACCGATACCTTCGTTCCGAATGCGACCGAGGAGCCGAAGGCCCTCGATGACGAGATCGAATTCTTGTTGGATACTGCCGCCGAGTACTTGATTCAACGTCCTTGTCGCAGTGATTGTTTAAGCGTATTCGCAGGAATTCGGCCGCTCGTAACTGGCAATCAAGGCAAGTCGACTGCTAGGCTTTCGCGTGACCACACCATTGAGATTTCGTCTTCAGGCTTGCTAACTATTACTGGCGGGAAATGGACCACCTACCGTCAAATGGCCGAGGACTGTATCGACCGGGCGGTCGAATCGTCCGGTTTTACGAGTCGACCTTCGAAGACTCATGAACTGCGACTGCATGGTTGCCCACCGGACGGCCCTGTTGCGATTCCCTCTCGCTTCCAATCCTACGGCACCGATGCGCCATTAATCGAAAAACTGATGCTCGAAGAGGCTGAACTCGGGGAACAGTTACACCCGGATTTGCCGATTCGTGCTGCCGAGGTTGTATGGGCAGTTCGATACGAATGGGCGAGAACGGTAGAGGATGTTCTAGCTCGTCGCACCCGCGCTCTATTCCTGAATGCCCGCGCCGCGATCGCAATGGCTCCCAAGGCTGCAAGATGGATGGCAAAGGAATTGAACCGCGACGCGACATGGCAATCGACTCAAATCCAAGCTTTTGAGCAGATCGCAAAAAACTATGTACCCTAGTGTCGCTCGACTCTCCGTGTCGCGTCTCGCGACTTCTGCTACGATACGACTATACGTTCATCTCTGCTGCTCGCCTAAGGCTTAAGTTCTATGAATCCTCTCGTTGCTGAATTCCTAGGAACCATGATTTTGATCATCTTGGGAAACGGTGTTGTTGCCAATGTCGTACTCGCTAAGACCAAAGGCCACGGTGGCGGCTGGATCGTTATCACGGCTGGCTGGGGGATAGCGGTCTTTGTCGGTGCTCTTTGCAGCGTCAAAGCAAGTGGTGCGCACCTCAACCCTGCGCTAACCTTGGGATTGGTCGCGGCTGGAAAGTTTGCGGCAACCAAGGCAATCGAATTTATCATCGCCCAAATGCTGGGGGCCATGGTCGGTGCAACAATCGTCTTTGCTTTTTATCGCGCACACTTTCTGGCCACGAACAACGCCGATGACAAGCTTGCTTGCTTTTGCACATCGCCTAACATCCGTGGTGCCATGCAATCGCTATTCTGCGAAGCGGTCGGGACGTTTGTGCTGGTACTAGCTATTCTTCTAAACGAAGCAGCCACACTAGAAAACATGATCGGCCATGACGATGCGAAACCGCCACTGCTTGGACTTGGTTCGTTGGGACTCGTACCCGTTGCCCTGTTGGTTTTCGGAATCGGTCTTTCCTTGGGTGGAACGACGGGATATGCAATCAATCCTGCACGCGATCTGGGGCCACGATTGATGCATTTCTTGCTGCCAATACCAGGAAAACGGGACAGCGATTGGGCATACGCTTGGATCCCGGTAGCCGGTCCCATCTTAGGCGCATTGGTCGCCGCAGGCGTGTTTTTACTGGTAGGTTAGATCTTTGGAGTGCTGGGATTCATCCCAGCTTTAAGACGACGCTGCGGCGACGGAGCGAGGGAGAATTGGAGTGTTATTCGCGGGCAAATTCAGGATCGCTTTGGTGCCCGCTAATCACGCGAATAGCGCGAATAAGAATGGAATTGGTCTCTAATGCCTAATCTCCTAGTACTTGGATGTTGTGTTAAACTAAATCCGTTAGACGAAACACGTCCGATTTCAGGAATGCTCTGAATTTTTACGTTTTTTACGGACAACGTTACGTTCCGCCGCTCGCCGAAGAACACGAGAATCGCGAATGAAATTTCCCAAAGTGCTTTTTAACTTCTTGCTCCTCGGCGTTTTACTGCTTCCATTCAGCTCAGCAAGCGACTCAAGACTTTGCGGGCAGGAGCCCGTCGAACGGTTCGACCTTTTGCTGAAGGGTGGATCCGTTCTCGACGGCAGTGGCAGCGAACCGATGGTCGTGGACATAGGTATCAAGGCAGGCTTGATTGTTTCACTGGGACAGTTGTCGAGCGACGCGGATACGATCATCGACTGCGCTGGCCTAGTGGTCTGTCCCGGTTTTATCGACCTACACACGCACAGTGATTCCGCCATCCTGGACCCCAAGACCCGAGGCAATGTCAACTATCTGATGCAGGGGTGCACTACGGTTGTCACCGGGAATTGCGGCAGTGGCCCAGTGGATATCGGAAGCTATCTTCGCAAAATTGACGAGCATGGGGCAGGGACACATATCGCGCACCTCTTGCCGCACGGCAACTTGCGCGATCAAGCCATGGGAAAGGAACGCCGTGAGCCAACCGTCGAAGAACTCGAAAAGATGAGGGCATTGGCCGAGCAAGCCATGAACGAGGGCGCGTACGGAATGTCAACGGGATTAATCTATGTTCCAAGCATGTTTTCCAAGACCGACGAATTGATCGAGATCGCCAAGGTGGTTGGGCGTCACAATGGGATCTACGCAAGCCACATTCGCGACGAAGGAACTGGCTTGTTGGATAGCTTGCAAGAAATATTGAAGCTTGGCAAAGAGGCGTCGCTACCGGTCCACGTTTCTCATTTCAAGGCCAGCGGCAAGAAAGCCTGGGGAAGCTTGCACCTTGGCGTTCGCATGATTGAACAAGCCCGTGCCGCGGGCCAAACGGTGACTGCGGATCAGTATCCCTACGCCGCGTCGAGCACTTCACTCGAGGCCACGCTATTGCCCAGTTGGGCTCGAGAGGGTGGACGATCGGAACTGACGAAACGATTAGCTGCACCGGAGACTTCTGCAAAAATCAAGTCGGATGTTGCGGACAAACTAAAGAACTCGAGCAAGATCCTGATCGCATCGTACAAACCACGTCGCGATTGGGTCGGAATGACACTCGACCAAGTTGCCATGAATGAGAAACGAGAAGGGGCCGATATTGTTCTCGAGATGGAGAGCAAGGGTGGGGCAAGCGTCGTGAACTTCAGCATGGACGAAGAGGACGTGCGGATGGCCATGCACTTGCCTTGGGTCGCTACCGCAAGCGATGGCGGTGCAAAACTTCCCTCCGCGGATCGGCCTCACCCTCGCTCTTATGGAACGTTCCCTCGCAAGATAGGTCGCTATGCACAAGAGCTCAAAATCCTATCGCTTGCATCGGCCGTGCGGAGTGCTTCCGGATTACCAGCGGATATTCTTGGGCTGACCGATCGAGGGTATCTGCGACCTGGCATGGTGGCCGACGTCACGGTTTTCGATCCTAAGACTTTTATGGACTTGGCGACTTTTGAAGAGCCTTTTCATGCTCCGAGCGGTTTGCGATATGTTTTCGTAGCTGGAATACCAGCAGTCTATGAGGGGCAAGCGACCGGCGCTCTGGCTGGAACTGCCCTGCGCAAAACGAAGCAGAAAGAACCTGCGGTTGTTGTGAAAAAGAACGAACCGACAGCGCAAACTGCAGGCTGGGCTGCAACTCAGCTGGTTGAGAAGGTTCTGGCGACGAATGGGCTGAGCGAGAGCTTCTCGATCGATTTCCCTAGCTACCAAAGAAATCTTGTCGACCTGCCGATCGGCGTTTTTGACTCAGGGGTCGGCGGCTTGACGGTGCTTGAGACTCTGTTGACATACGACCAACACAACAATTCGAACGGACAACCCGGTCCGGATGGTTTGCCGGATTTTACAAACGAACGCTTCGTCTATCTCGGCGATCAAGCCAATATGCCCTATGGCAACTATTCTGCCGCAGGCAAGGAAGACTTCTTGCGTGAGTTGATCATGAAGGACGCGATTTTTCTATTAGGAAATCGCTATTGGCCAAGCGCTTTGGCCTCGGCACCTATCTTCGATAAACCCGCAGTGAAAGCCATTGTCATCGCCTGCAATACTGCCACAGCGTATGGTCTTGAGGACATTCGGGCGGCCGTTGAACTTTGGAAGTTGCCCGTAATGGTCGTCGGAGTGGTCGAGGCTGGTGCCGATTCCTTCGTTCAAGATCTACCGGCTAACGGCGCTCCTAGCGCGGTAGCGGTCATGGCTACCCTGGGGACTTGCAGTAGCGGAGCCTATCCTAAAGCTATTGTGCGAGCCGCGGGACTTGCCGGCAAACGCAATCCGCTCGTTTGGCAACAAGGAAGCCTTGGGTTAGCCGGTGCAATCGAAGGCAATTCGGCATTCCTCAACAGTGACCTACCACCTTCGGAGCGTTCATCCAATCCGTCGGAATACCAAGGACCTGCTGTGGACAACGCAAGAGCACCAATCGATGTTTCGCTCGCTAATGTCTATCAATTCGAGCGGCAGGGCTTACTAGGTGAATTGGACCGTCCTGAGACATGGCGACTGAATTCAGTCGAGAACTACGTTCGATACGATGTTGCCACGCTGGTAGAGAGCTATCGAAAATCGGGCACCAATCAACCGATCGAGAAAGTGATCTTAGGCTGCACCCATTTCGCTTTCGAAGCATCGCGAATCTCGCAGAGCTTAACACGACTTCGCAACTACACCGACGCAGTGGGTAACCAACCGTACCGAGAACTGATTGCCGATCCAGTTTCATTAATCGATCCTGGTCAGTTGACTGCAAAACAGCTCTATCGGCAATTGTTGATCAAACGCCAATTAGTACGCGGTGACTCCAACCGACCTCCACACGTCGAGCGAATCTATCTTTCCGTGCCGGCTTGGACGCTGGACGCCTCCTCGTTGACGTCCGATGGCGGATTGACCAGCGAGTACAAATACGGACGGACTGCGGGGGACCCCGAACGTGAAGACACACACTTCATGCCACTGACAAGTGACCTGTTACCATTAAGTCTTGTCGAACTGCTGAAGAATCACTGCCCAAACATTTGGAAAGGAGTACCGACCCAATAGCGACTGAAAGTAGCAGGATTCGTGAGAATTCGGGTTCCACACACGTTCGTCCGCGCGGACCTTGCCTCGGACGGACTCCGTTTTGGCGTCCTAAGGCGATCAGAAGATTGAAACCTACCCGGCTAGGCTACCGTGTGGCACGCCCAAAGCGATAGTGACGTGTGGCACGTCCCAGAGCGATTAGCGATGGGCGTGGGAAGTGTGGCAAATGATTCTAGCTAGCGATTCACCACGCCCTTCGTACCTCAGAGCGTGCCACACGCGAAGGGCGGCACTAAAATAAGGTTAACGACGTAGCGTGCCACGTTGTTTCTAGGTAGATTTCAAACTGCCCCTCGCGTAATGCGCATAGTACGAATGGCGACCTACTGGCCCACGGGATTCTCGTTCTGATGACATTGATGTTGCAACCAAAATCGAAATTCCGTATGGCTATTGCATGAATCTGTCATCGCTTTCTGTAACCCTTAGCCAGTTCTCGGCCTTCGCACTTTTCTTGTTGTTCTCCGGCTGCCATCCATTCAAGTCTCGTTACGCAATGGATGACCTGGAATACGCTGCCAAGTACCATAAAGGAGCAGAGAAAGAAGACGTAGCTGGCAAGATAAAGCAAGCGGTGGACGCCCGGCACGTCAAAGGGCTCGGAGGTTTGTTTGTAAGCGGCGGTGGCCAGTTCCTAGCGAAATCCGATGCTCCAATCGTCGGGGCTGAGGTCGGGTATGAATATTATCCGACCAGCTATTACTCGCAACGCATCAGCGGTCTTCTTTTGTCGGACAGCAATCAAGGATTTGCAGGAATGGACGTTGGAGCAAGGTTCCAAACACCAACGCGACTCGCTCCATTTGCTGGTGTTGGGATGTGCAACGGATTCTCTCGTGGTGAAATGGATGCGGACCTGGATCGCCGAGACAATGATGAGGACAATGCGATCGACGAAGGAGGGGAAACGGAATCCATCGTCGACGGTTACATCTTAGCAGTCTATCCAGAATTCGGAGTCCATTTTTGGCTCAATGGATCCGGCCGCATTACGATGTACACGCGGTACTTTGTAACCTCCGAAGGTCGCTCGCAAGACCAATGGTTGCTAGGTGGTCAAGCGACAGTCTTCTCACGTTAAACTGTCACCTTTTGCTCCTCGGCGGTGAATTTATCAGTGTCGCCTTTTACTCCGAAAAAGTGTGCGTCGCTAACGCTACTTTTGCGGAGCAAAAGGCGAAACTGTTTAATGCTGAAATAAAAACTCATCCGTGTTGAGAAGTACCCAGCACAAGTCTTCGAATCCGGACACCATTTCTCCGCGTGATTGGCAATGTTGCAGCGATGCCTCTAGTTCGGTCTCGGTCGGCGGACGACACAACGCGGCTAGGTATAGTTCTCGAATCACTTCCTGGGCAGTACGGCCAGCGGCATGCAATTTTCGAAATCGATTGTTGGCGTCGCGTAACTTCTCATAGACCAAAGGCCCGTTGAACAGTTCGATAGCCATGCCCAAATTCGAGTCTTCGGCTCGCTCGCAAGCGCAGACGGTCGTTCGCTCCGGCTGGCCAAAAACTTTCAGAAACGCATTCTTCGCCACATCAGGAGCTGGCAATTGTGTAGCTTTCATATCCGAAGGAAGTCCTGCGAATGTCTGACTCAAACCTGCAACATGATTGATCGCATCCAGCAATTGCTCCGCACTCAGCATTCTTGGTGATTGATGCGAAAAGTAGTACTTGTCTTTCTCATTCCACTCGGAAGCTTCGCTGCTAGCCTGATACGTTTTGCTATTGAGGATGGTCCGCATTAAGTGCTTTCGGTCGAAGCCGCTCTCTGCGAAGTCTTTCGCAAGCGCCTCGAGCAAAGGTTCGTTCGAGGGTGGGTTCGAATCCCGGAAATCATCGATCGGGTCGACGATTCCACGTGAGAACATTTGACTCCAAATACGGTTGGCCTCGATCTTGGCAAAGAACGGATTCTTGGCATCGACAAGCCAATTCACAAAAGCTGGTCGCCTATCTTCTTCCGCCTTCGGGTCAATACTACCAACGCGAGGCAGCCAGGGCTTCATGACCTCGCCGGTCCTAGGCTGCGTCACTTCACCGGTTGACGCAGTCCAAACAAACATCTCGCCAGGCCTAGGACTACTCTTGCGTTGAAGACGATTAAAAAAGGCCCCCAAACCATAGTAGTTGTCCTGAGTCCATCGTTCGAAAGGATGATTATGGCATTTCGCGCATTGCAATCGTGCGCCCAAGAAAACTTGCGAAACCGTTTCGACACATTCGTTCATGTCGGTGGAGGTGCGGTAAAAATTGGCGGCCGGATTGGAGAGAGTACTACCAGACGCTGACAATAACTCACGAGCAAAAGCGTCGTAAGGCATGTTGGAGCGAATGGCCGCTTCCACCCATCGATGGTATTTATACACTCCATCGCTTCCAACCAATTTGCTGGTCATCTTCAACAGGTCCCCCCACTTCAAAGCCCAAAACTTGGGGTACTCGTCGCGCTGAAGCAGTTGGTCTATCAGCTTCGATCGTTTATCAATGGCACCATCAGCAAGAAACGCATTCGTCTCGTCGATCGTCGGAAGGATACCGATGACATCCATGTACGCGCGTCGCAGGAATACCGGGTCGCTACAAGTTGGGGCAGGCAGATACTGTAGCTGCTTCAGTTTGGCATTGACCAGCTCGTCGATGTAATTCCCCAGAGCGGGTTGGGTCCACTGAAAGCCAGGTACCTCGTCCACAAACATCAGCGGTATCGATTCGATGTGTTCCAGGTATCGGACCAGGATGACTGTCTCGCCCCGGCTGTGCGGTGTTACCAAACCGAGTTTATCGACCGTAGCAACTTCCGTGTTCGTGCTTTCGTAAGCAACCAAGCGAGTTGCGTCACGCTTTTTGCCATCGGCAAAATTCGCGATGGCGGACAATTGCTGTGTACCATCGGTTCGTCTCAAGACCCGCTTCTGCCCTGGGTAGACCTCTAACTTTACACAACGCGGTGTTCCGGGCGGATCTACCTTGGCTCCCTCAGCAATCCAGTCTCGCAGGATCTTATAAGCAGCATCCTCCTTGTTCAGTTGTTTACCGCCGCCATGCGTCAGTTTCATCATGGGCTTGAGCAGCAGCAAACTCTGTTCGGGATCGATAGGGTTCACTCGTCGACCGAAGTCCTCCCGGATCAATGTCAACTCATCGAGCACACGATCAAACGCTCGCAATGACAGTCTAAAATTTCCTTTGCCACTGGGTGATCCATGGCATGCACCGGAATTGCAGCCCTGTTTGGAAAGCGCTACCAGCACCTCCGATTCGAACGCGATCGGTCGCTTGTTTTCGAAGCTCGCCACACGGACAGGAATCACTTGCCGAGTCTCGCCAATTTGGACGACGATCTCAGTGGTTCCATTGGCAATTGGAACGACTGTGTTTTCGTTGACGGCAGCAATCGCAGGGTTGGCTGAGACGAAGGATATCTCGTGCGTCCAATCGCGTGCTTGGCCCGTTGCGTCATAACCTGTCACCACGATTTGTTGGTTGGCGTTTGGACCCTCCAGTTCAATATTGGCTGGAAAGGCTTCCAATCGCTGGGGTTGGTCAATCCATTTCACCGGCACCTGGATGGTTTCCCAACGAACGCGATCTGGCAACTCGGCATAGACCATGAGTGGTATTTGATTGGGTTCGCGGTCAAGCAAACCGATTTCCGTTTCAGGGCCTGGGACGACCACACCCAGCACTTTTGGCCGTGTGAAGGTCAATGAAAGTTGATCTTTGTCGGCTTTGGTGGTTACTCCCCACCCCGGTGGAAGCAAGCTACTATTGATAACAACGCTGGCCTTAAAATCCTCTTTGAGGCGTTTGAGGTTCAAAACAGCGGTATGAGTTTGAACCGCCCGATTCAAGAGCACTCGGGTTGTCGGCTCCAACGCAAACAAGCTCGCGGTCTTATCTGCGCCGGCCATCGAAAAAACTCCCTCGTCCCATCCGTGTGGACAGAGCACATGTGGTTCTTGCAAACGCGAAAGCGGCCAGCTCGAAACGTTACAAACGATGGCGCTATTGCCTACAGCCTGGGCGGACAATCGAACTAGAGAAAACGATTGAGGATCCCAACCGTCTCCCGAAAGCAGAACGGCCCGGTGCTCTTTCGCCCCGGCTGCGACGCGCGGATTCAATAATCGCAGTCCCTTGATCGAATCCTTAATGGATAGCTCAATCTCCCCTTCATAACCAAAACGGGAAATCTGTAAGTCGACTGCACAGCCACCATTGGCTTGCTCGATAGCGAACCCGCGGCGTGCCTTTGCGTCGGCCTTGATTGCAATCGAGAAACTTCCGGAGGGAACGACCTCAACCCAATAACCGAACTCGCTTCCGCCACGCTTTAAAAGGTCGCCGACCTCTAGCCTGTATTCACCCTCTTCCGGAATGGTGTAGTCCAGGCTCCATTCATCCGAATCGTTCACGGCCGTTTCGGCAAGCTTCGTTCCCGCCGCATTCCATAGCTGCATTTGAAGCAACGTAGCGCATCCGAGGCTTCGCGTCCGAGCCGCAAAACGGATGACTTGCCCCTTGAGACCACGAATCCAATAGCTATCGCGCTCACCAGCTTGTTCCAGCCGACCGCAAATACCGATCGGAAAATCAACAACATGTTTTATCTGAGCTTCTTGCGTAGTCGACCGGCTTGGTTCCACAAACTGTGGCAACTTACTTACCGCGATCGTCCCCCAAGCCGACGAACGCCCCTCCGGCATGCGTGCAGATGCGGAGATGAAATCACCCGTCAGTTCCGTCGGCAGGGCAAGTTCAGGACTAACGATTAGCGATGCATCCAAGCCCGCAAAGCTGAACTTAGTAGTCTCACCGGGCCGAGCGGCTAGCGGGAATACATGGTCAATAATTGGGAAGTCGCCGATTCGAAGATGATACTCCCCACCCGCAACATAATGACTCTCGCCGACCTGCAGCAAGTACTCACCTGCTTCTGCAAACACAAAACGGAATCTGCAATCAGGGCCTGTTGAATCATCATCTGCTACATGCAAAACGCGGCCATCGGCGCGCAACAATCGAACGATAGGATCCATCTTGGAATGGATCGCTTGCGTTTGCATTTCGAAGGCGACTCGTTGTCCAGCGGTGGCAGTAAATTTGTAATAGTCAAATTGTGAACCTTCGCTAACCCCATCGATCGCTCCAAGAGTGCTGACCGGTTGCGCCGTTGCGATCGAGTGGTTATTACCATTGTCTAATAAAGTTGGTAAATCATCCACCATTACGATTTTTGCAGGGAGCGGGCCATTGGGCGTCGCAAACCATAGACCAAGCGGCCCAAGCTTCGCATCGCTTGCGACTGTAATAGCAACGATCGCAGAATCGGCAGCCACACTCTCAAGCTCGACCTTGACATCGGCGCGATTGGCTAAAACTCGCAGGTTGCTTGGAAACTTACTGCCACGCAATGTCAGCTTCGTCGGTACACCGGGCTGGCAAGAGGCAGGTTGCAACGTGGTGATGGTCACTTGCGCATCTGCGTAGGTTGTTGTTATCAATAAACAGACAACACTGCCCCAAAGTGCATGAAGGTATTTAGGCGTACTACTCATGAGCTGCGCCCAGTGTACAAGGGATTGATAATCGTACCGTTTAGTAAATGATGGGGACGCTGCAATGGATCCACGATCGTTACATCCTGTTCGACTCCCAACGCATTGAACAATGTCGAGCAAATGTCTGCTGGCGACCATGCACGTGTCACTGGATAAGCCGCACTCGCGTCGGTTTGGCCGATGACTTGTCCCCCCATCACGCCTGCACCCGCAAACAATCCAGAATAAGCGGATGCCCAATGGTCGCGGCCCGGAATGGTCTGCCCAGGCAAGGTTGAGATCTTCGGAGTGCGACCGAATTCCCCCATGACGACAATCAAGGTTTGATCCAACAACCCCGATGCAATCAAATCGTCCGTCAGTGCTTCTAAGCCTTGATCCAGTTGCGGCAAGAGCGTTTTTTTGAGTTTCCCCCAATTGTCGGTGTGGGTGTCCCAGGTTTGAACGATCCCCATGGTTGCTTGGACGATAGGGACGCCGGCTTCGATCAATCGTCTCGACAGCAACAATGACTGACCAAACTTGTTGCGTCCGTAACGATCACGTACGGTATCGGCCTCGCGGCCTATATCAAAAGCGTCCACCATCTTCCCGGAAGTCAGTAAATTGAAGGCGATTTGTTGCTGATCGCGAAAGGCAATCAATTCTTGGTTGGACGGATTGCTTCGATCTCGATTGAATTGATTCAACAAGCTGCGGCGCGATTGCAAGCGATCGGTCGTGATACCATCGCGTAGGCTAAGTGCATCCATGCGAAAATTCTTTTCGTTTGGATCTCCTTGAATCTGCCATGGATCGAATTTAGGACCAAGGAATCCCGAGTGCTGGCCAGGCCATGTCAGCGGACCTTCGATGAGGTAGTTGGGCAGGGAAACACCGCTTGGGATGCCATCGTTTCGCGGGCGGACATAATCGAGCGCCGACGCAAAATTGGGGAAGTCACTCCGTGATTCGACGCGATCCAAATCGTTTCCGCCTTTGGGCAATGGACCAGGCCGACCGGTCAAGGCAACATGGGTGGCGAGGAGATGATTATGCTCGCGATGTGCGAGCGTTCGAACAATTGCCCAACGGTCCGTTTGCCTGGCCAGCTTAGGCAAGTGCTCGCAAACGGCCACCCCAGGAATGGTCGTTCCGATCGTTTTGAATTCTCCGCGAACCTCGGTTGGTGCGTCCGGTTTGGGATCGAGCGTATCCAATTGGCTCGGGCCGCCACTAAGCATGACGATTAGTACCGACTTGGCTTTTCCCTTTCCAACCTGGTCCGACAAACCCGCTTCGCCACTTACGCCTACGGGCCATGGAATGGTTGAGCCCACGACACCCGCTGCGCCAAGACGCAAGAATCCTCGACGATCCAGACCGTACTTTGGTTGAAACATAGTTATGGAATCCTAAGAAAGCGGTGAACGGTAAGCGGTAAGCCGATTTGCCCGTAGCGAAAGTCGCCAAGACTTTCGGAACTGTGGGCAGCCGAAACTCTTGATGCGTTTCGCTACGACAATATACGACAATAATTGATCGAGCAGTCCTAAGTAGTTCGAATGTCCTAAATTGGTTTTTGCGTTGCGATTTATCGGGAGAGCGAGGCTCCTGCCGAGCTTGGCGTTGGTTCGGCAGGAGCCTCCCCCTCCCGGTATAATCAATGGTGCCGCTCGCCTAAGTAGTAAGCGGTGGCTATGCGAATAGGGACTCGATGACCCTTCCGGAGGTTGTATGGTGCGGCCTACCTTCACGGTCAGGCAGTGTTGTATCGATTGGGATCCCAAGTGCATGCACAATCGTCGTGGCGAAGTCTTGCGGACTCACTGGGTTCGCGATCGGGTACGCGCCGATCGCGTCACTCTCCCCATAAACCATTCCACCTCGGATGCCACCGCCTGCCATCAACCCGCTATAGCAAAACGGCCAGTGCTCTCGACCCGCGTTGGCAGCGGTAATCTGCGGCTTGCGACCGAATTCGCCGACCCAGACCACCAAAGTTTCGTCTAGCATACCACGTTGCTGCAAGTCTTCGAGAAGAGCCGAAAGGGCCATATCGGCAGGCGGAATGAGGTCGTTCTTTAGACGATTAAAATTATCGCCATGGGTATCCCAAAAATTGCGACCGTCGTTGTGCCAATTGACGGTTACTAACGGTACACCCTGTTCCACCAAACGACGTGCCATCAATACAGACTGCCCGTGTATGTTGCGACCGTATTCATCTCGCGTTTTGTCGGGCTCGCGGGACAAATCGAATGCATTTCGAACTTGCGATGATGTAACGGATTCGAATGCGCGGGACTGATGATCGTGCAACTGACTAGATGCGCTGGCAACCATGGAAGCTTGACCGAGGTGTCGCTGTGATTGAAGTGATTGAAGGAGTGCATACCGAGATTGCATCCGTTCCATCGGCATATCAGCAGGAAGGGACAAGCCCGCAGGCTTCCAGTCCTTGGCACTCGGATCACCCGTGAGTAAAAGGCCATCATGTCGCGACCCCAGCCATCCGCCATGTTGACCAGGCGCTTCGCCCCCCGGGGCCGCAGGATGAAACGCTTTCCAAGGCAAGGTGACAAAGGATGGCAATCCAACGCTGTTGGGTCGCAACTTTGAGACAAGGGCTCCGAGATGCGGTGAGTCTTTCTCGCTAGGCGGTGTCGCATCGCTTTTGAGGACCGGGGCAAGCTGACCAGTCACCGTAGCATGGCCGCTAGAAAGGTGCGCGGGATCATCGTGTGTCAAGGACCGGATCAACGCGATCTTGTCCGTGTGTTGAGCGAGCTTAGTAAAGTGCTCGCAGATTTGCATCCCAGGTACGCGGGTCGAGATCGGTTGAAACGGTCCGCGCACTTCGGAGGGAGCGTTTGGCTTCAAGTCAAACGTATCTAATTGGCTCGGCCCGCCCCACATAAAAAGAAAGATGCAAGCTTTGGCGGGTTTCGCACGGAGACTAGACCCAGCTAAAACAGATTGCGATGGATTCGGTCCGCCAGACAAGCCGAAACCCAAACAACCGACGGAGGCGGCTTGCAAAAATCGGCGTCGATCTTGCTGAGTCAAGTGCGTACGTGTCGAAGCACGAAATGGAGGCATCGATTGGACTCTGAGGCGGGACGGGAGTAGCTATTAACTAACCACTGGAGGGGTGTACTGAGGGCTTTATTCTACCATGAAAAGATCCCGAAGTCACCTTCAATCGCTCGATCAATTGATGTCGTATCGAAACTCGCCAAGACTTTCGGCAAGGGTCTATTTCGAAAGTCTTGGCGACTTCCGCTACCGGAAAACAGGACAAATATGGATAGGACGGTTCTATGCACTTACGTCAAAATCTCGCCAATTGGGTGCCCTTTGCTAATCGCAAGAGGCCGATTGAACCGATCAATTAGCTCAGTTTCCGGCCGGAAACCCAAGCAATGGTAAATGGTTGCGGTCAAGTCTTGAGGCTCAACGCGACCCTCCAGTGGATAGCCACCTTGTCGGTCCGATCGCCCGAACACCGCCCCGCCCTGAACGCCACCCCCAGCCAAAGCAGCCGAAAAGACATGCCCCCAGTGATCTCGACCGCCGCTTGGGTTAATCTTGGGTGACCGACCAAACTCACCCATCCAAACGACTAACGTCTCATCCAACATGCCGCGTTGTTCCAGGTCCTCAAGCAAGGCCGAATACGCTTGATCCATGGGAGGCATCAATGCGTTCTTAAGCCTGTCCGCATTCTTCGCGTGCGTGTCCCAAGCCGGCGCGACATTCTCATCGGATTCGCCTCGAGTCCAATTCACTTGAACCAACGACAAACCCGCTTCCACGAGTCGTCGCGCCAACAGCACGCTTTGACCAAATCGATTAACGCCGTAACGCTCGCGGGTCGATGGTGATTCGCGTTCAATAGCGAACGCTTGTTGGGCCGTGTTGGTGCGAAGCAAATCGATCGCCTTGTTTTGCCACACGGCCCAACGTTGAGCCGACGTGCTGCTGTGCAACGCATCGAGACTCTTGTTCATTGTCTCTTGAAGTGCTCGTCGCGCGAGCAAACGATCCGTGGTCATGTCTGCCGGAAGCGTGATCGTTGGAACCCGAAAATCTTTTTTGTGTGGTTCGCAATTCACTAACCAAGGATCGGCGTGATCGCCAAGCCAACCGGCATCTTGCCCTGGCCAAAGGATGTGACCTGTGTTCCATATTTCTTCAGGAAGTCGTATCGAACCCGGCAGGCTTGTCGCATCCCCCTTTAAGTGACGAACGACCGCCCCCATCGAAGGCCAATCGTTGGGGGCGCCGGGCAAGGCATTTTCATTGTTCTTCGGTGAGTGCGGATAGCCTGTCAACATCCAATAACCACTCGAGGAGTGGGCATTATCGTCTGTCGCCATCGCTCGAAGCACCGCGATTCGATCCGTGAGTTTTGCTGTTCTCGGCATCAGTTCGCCAACTTGCAGGCCAGGAGTTGCGGTTGCAATCGGCCCAAGTTCGCCGCGTATTTCGCTGGGCGCGTCTGGCTTTGGATCCCAAGTTTCATGTTGAGGCGGACCGCCGAGCAGAAACAAAACGATGCAAGACTTGGCCTTCCCAAACGAACCGCTCAATGGCAGCGAATGAGCTGGCGTGATGTTGTTTTCACGGGCTTGGATCAACTGAGGAAGTCCAAGCCCAACAGCTCCCAAACCGCCGATTCGCAGCCACTCGCGTCGGGAGAGCCCGTCGCATAAAGTAGCACCGGAGTGATTCAGCGAAAGCATGGCGGGAATCTACGACTTGAGGAAATAGGCGGGAGAACTTGGCAGAACCACGAGGCATTCAAATATTGTAACAAACTCAAGCAAGCAGGCGCGGGACAAAGTGCCCGACTGTATTATTGTCGCCTTTCGCTCCGCGAAAGTACGCCGTGCAAACGCACTTTTGCGAAGCAAAAGGCGACAATGGATGCCATTCCGAAAAAATATCTCCCTTTTTGCTGTAAGGTAAATAGAAAACCGCGGAGTGTACTAACTGAGGAGCAAATCGTTATGAATCACTTCCCGGAAACACGCGTCAGCCTGATTCTTCGGCTCGCAAAACCGACCGATGTCCAGGCATGGCAAGAATTTTCGGACGTCTACGCGCCTGCTTTGTATTCCATGGCTAGACGCCGAGGCTTGCAACCGGCCGATGCAGAAGATATCGCACAGGAAACACTTTTCGCAGTCGCTAGAGCCATCGAGCGATTCGAACCCAATCGGGAGCGTGCCCGATTTCGGACCTGGCTTGCCCGAATCGCTCGCAACATGATCGCCGATTTTTGCGCCGGGAAGCTAAAACGGCCACTAACACAACTGATCAGCGATAGCTGGCTGCAATCCGCCGGCAATGCCTCGCATCGTTCAGCAGATCCGATCGATGAAGAGTTCTCGCAGGAATATCGTTCCGCTCTGTTTCACTTGGCGGCTCGCCGAGTTCAAGCACGAGTTTCCGAAGTCACTTGGCGAGCTTTTCATCAAACATCCATTGTATCGCTACCCGCGGACGAGGTCGCTAAGCAACTCGGAATGCCACTAGGAAATTTATATGTAGCGAGATGTCGCGTTCTAAAATTGTTGCGGGAAGAGGTTCAAGACCTCGACGCAACGCTTTCAGGCAATTGGGACAATGCTAGCGGCATTGCATTGGAATCTGCAGAGCAACCTTTTCTATCGGGAGGCAAACAATGAAAAGCAAATCAATGCCTTGTCCAAGCCCGGGTGCTCTCCGCGAATGCTTGGAAGCCATGAGCGATCCCAATCCACAGTTGGCTGCCCACTTGGAATCCTGCTCTCATTGCCAAGCCACCATGAGTTTTGTGGCTGGACAGGAAACGTGGTGGGACGAAGCTCAGCAGTTCCTTTCTTGCGAAGTCGATCCGATCGCGTCGCGAATTAGTTCACGAGTCTGCCCGCTGACATCCTCCGAACAAGCGACTACGGTTGGTTCGGACATACTTCTCGCGCACGAGCTTCAGCAATTACAGAGTCTGTTGGACGCTCCAAGCCATCCAGAGTTGCTTGGGCGGATTGGGCGATACGAGCTCGAACAACTCGTTGGACGTGGGGGGATGGGACTTGTTTTTCGAGCCCACGATACGGAATTGCATCGCGTGGTTGCGATCAAGACTCTAGCGTTGCACCTCATTCCGATCGGAGCCGCCCGAGAACGATTCGTTCGGGAATCGCGCGCCTGTGCGGCGTTAGCACATCCACATATCGTTCCGATGTACGATGTCGTGCATGATGGTCCTGTACCGGCTTTGGTGATGCAGTATATCGCCGGGCCAACGCTGCAGGCTTGGGTGCGAGAGCACGGATCAATGGCATGGCCGGATGCGTTGAAAATTGGCAGCCAACTGGCCGATGCTCTGGCTGCGGCACATGCCCATGGGCTGGTTCACCGTGACATCAAGCCTGGCAATGTCCTGCTGGAAGCCAACGGCTCACGTGCCTTGCTCACCGACTTCGGATTGGCTCGCGTTCTCGACGCCGCGACCATGACTCAAAGCGGCATCCTCACCGGCACGCCCGAGTACATGTCGCCGGAACAAGCAAACGGCGAATCGGTCGATGAGCGAAGCGATCTCTTCTCGTTAGGCTCACTAATTTATACCATGTTGGCAGGTAACGCTCCTTTTCGGGCGGCTGAGCCGATGGCAATCCTCCATCGTGTTTGCCACGCATCGCAAACGCCATTGCATCGAATCAATCCCGAGATCCCAATCGAAGTTTCGCGTTTGGTCGATCGATTGTTGGCCAAGAACCCGCAGCATCGATTTGAATCGGCACAGCAATTGCGCGACGCCCTGCTTGAACTCTTGCGTTCGCCTCGTCGGTTGTTGCCCAGTAGCCGCCCAAGGATGGTGCGATGGGTCACGACAATTGGTGTAGTGACAGGCCCCATTTTGTTGATTGGTCTATTCGAACCGATCCGGATGTGGATTGGTATGTGGTCCGAAAAAACTTCGTCCAATCAAACCAGCCACCCAGTCCGAATTCAAATGTCGCATGAGGTTACGAATACCGACTTAAGCGAAACGATGTCGCTGCCACATGCCAGGGAATTGGAGAATGCCATTGAATCCGCTTTCGGAAATACCGTCGGGGTCTTCGATGATTTTCATGCGATCGATCGCGAGTTGAGCAGTCTGACACAGGAGTCGCTAAGGATGCTTCGAGCGCTTGAGTCGCCGCATGCGAATTACAGTGATGCTGCCATTCCGATCGATCGATTGGATCCCGAAGTAACTCGATTAAAAGGAGATACAAAACGGCTCGAGTCCGAGCTAAAACCGTAGGACAGGCTGCTACTAGACTGTCGACTCAAGAATGAACACCCTGGAAACCTATCCACAATTATTCGGTTGGAGAATACCATGAAAATGCAGTCGCAAACAGGAACCCTATCCATACTGTCGCTCCTATTGATGGTTTCTCTACCGGAGCCGATCTTTGGTCAAGGCGGTATGAGTGGTATGAGTGCACCGGGTGGCATGAGTACCGGTGGGCGATCTGGGAAGGGAATGGGAAGCGATATGGGAATGGAAAGGACGGAGGGGATGGAGTCAATCGTTCGGCCATCGATGTCCTACACCGTTGATGACCAGCCCTATCGCGCTACGCGCGTTCGTTCGTTCCACTATGTGTTTCAATCGTTTCGACCGAAAGAGCTTGTGTATTTCGACAATAGCGCGATCGATGGTGGTTATGGTGGCATGGGGAGTGGTTATGGTGGCTCCGGAATGGGAATGAGCCCCGGCGCATCCGGTATGCCCGGCGGCTACCCAGGTGGTTCAAGCTCGTCGGGCTATCCCGGTAGTGGCGGCTATTCATCAAGTGGCGCTCTTATGTCCAATCGGTTGTCCATCAACATTCATGCTTACCTGTTTGACGGGGAAAAGTCCAACGATCGCACGCGGATCGAGCTGATGATTGAGCAACCGTACGGCATGGGCGTGGAGGGGATGGCGAGTGAGGGAGGAATGAGTGGCGGACCGGGAGGAACGCCTGGTATGAGCGGAGGAAGCGATGGTGGTATGGGTATGAGTATGCCGTCGGGGCCATCGCAAATGCAGCCCTTTGCGTCGCTCGGAATTATCAAGGCAAAGGCTCCTGCAAACCTCCGCCAAGGGGCTGGCGGAGCTACCCCAGTTCTCTCACCGCCAGAAATCAAGCTCGTCACCGACATTATTTGCCAGACCATTTGGAAGGCGGACGTGGTGAAAGCACTTTTTGCCAGTAAAGGGCAAGGGGAATTGGCCAAGGAAAACGAAGTGTTCTTGAAGCAACTTTTGGCCGAACAATACGACACCCAACTGGCTCGACAGGAGTTGGAGGCAGAATCCATCAAACGCAGACTAGAGCAGCTTCTCGATGAATTGAAACGCCGCAAACTAGCCAAAGACCGTGTTGTCGAAGTTCAATTAAGCCGTCTCATCCTGGATGCACAAGGATTGCTCAACAACGAGCGGTGAATTCGGGTGTCCCGAGGGATACTTTTTTGTTCCGTCCCCTTGCTGGCTTGCCCGGCAGGAACGCGAGTTTTGCAATTAGCAGATCATGGTCCATCGAACCGCTCCCCTGACCAGCTTGTCTGGCAGGAAGCCAAGTTTCACCGGGGAACGCCGAAAGCTACGCTTCAATGAGGCCGCGTTCTTTCGAACGCCCTTTCCAGATATGGCTTGGAAACAACGACGATAGCCGAGTAGGCAGGTGCAAAATCAAGTTTCAATCTGTGTAGTTTTAGATTTGGCATCGCAGCAAGTGTAGCACGGCTCTCCAAACTGTGACGCGCTGCGTACTCTTAATCCTCGTCGACCTCCTACCACTTGCCGTCGGTGGGGATTGGCCTGGGTTGTTGAAAAACTGGTATTGTGGTGCATTCATAGTTGCGCAATTTTTCATCCCGAAGGGATATCAGACAGTAGCCGGTGGTTGAGCGGAGCGATACCACCGGAAGACGTTTCGTACCGCGCGTACCGATCCTGAAGGGATCGCAGAATCTTTGACCCTGCCAGAACCCTTTCAGGGCCATTCGCATGTCGTTTCGTTCCTCCGGGGGTGCGCCGCTTCGCGGCGACCCCCGGCTACTCTCTGTAATCCCTATCGGGATACCAAGCTGCT
>JAYTVM010000152.1:0-25601 GCA_043743995.1 Pirellula sp.
GTTCAAAACCAAGAGCCGGCGAAGGGACTTGAACCCCCGACCAGCTGATTACAAATCAGCTGCTCTACCACTGAGCTACACCGGCAATTAATAGGAACACCCCTCAAGGCTAATTTTTCGCCTTTCCAGAGTCGCACTAGTGTACAGACGGTCGAAACGACTGCAAGACGACTTTTGAGCCCTTTGCTTGCAGACAACCCGACAGACCGGTAGGTTCGCCGATGTTTCCCCCACAAAAAGGCAAAGCTAGCGAATCGCTGGATCCACACTTTCACCGACAAAAAACCCAGTGAAAACCGCAAAATAGCGCCTTGGCGTATTTTTGCCAGTGAATGCCACTGGCTTAACTCGAGGGATATGACCATCTATTTAGGAGTTCGTCCAGCTTTTCTCCTGGAATTGCTTGCAATTTCATCGGGAGTGCGAGGCGCCTGCCGAGCTTGCGGGTTGTCGATTTAGTCATTGCACGGACGCATTTCGTTTAACCGCGTTTAACCGTTAGCCGTAGGCGTACGTTAATGGTACCGAGTACGCCTTCGGCTGACTGTTAAACGATTAAATCAACAGCCCGCTTGCTGCGTGAATAGCTCGGCAGGAGCCTCGCGCGGAACACGCGACCATGCATGCCTGAATCCTCACGATTTCGGCTGCGTATTCACTTGCGAGTTCAGTACACTTGCAACCTGCACCAAAAGAGACCGGGACGAAAAGGGTTTCTGAATGAAATTTCCCTGACTGTGGGACATTTCTTCACGCATATTGGGATTGCTGATGTAGCCTGACATCATCAAAACTCCAATGCCAGGCCTTAGTTTTCGAACGAGTTCAACAAGTTCAGGCCCCTGCAATCCAGGCATAATCACATCGCTTAGAATCAAATCGATAGCCTGCGAAAGGTCTTCCGCAATTCGCAACGCCTGTTTTCCGTCCGCTGCGGACAAAACTCCGTAACCAGCACTCGACAATACCGTAAGTGCAAGTTGGCGGACCGAGTCATCATCTTCAACTAAGAGGATGGTCTGTCCCTTAACCAGGGGAATCGAAGGCTCCGTAGGCTTGTGCCGTGATTCAATGTGTCCAGAGTCGATCGAATGTTCCGATTGCGGTCTCTTTTCATCGACCGAGTTTCTTAACTGTGGGAGATACACATGGAATGTCGTCCCATTGCCTAGCTCGGTCGTTACGTCGATGTGCCCACCCGTTCGCGTGACCACGCTATGCACGGTTGCCAGACCAATCCCCGTGCCGCTGCCAACTGGTTTGGTTGTAAAGAAGGGTTCAAATATGCGTTCTCGCACTTCTTCGGTCATGCCGCAGCCTGTGTCCGACACACTTAAATGCGCGTACCCGCCCGACTGGATCGTAGGTTCGGTTAGTACCGTCATTTCGTCCCGTTCGACATTCGAAGTCCGGATGGAAATCCTGCCCCCGCCATCGATAGCGTCACGTGCGTTGATGACGAGATTCATCACAATTTGAGAAATTTGGCCCCGTTCCGCCCATACGCCATACAGAGTGGGCTCGAGCGACGTTTCGATCGTTACATCACTGCCAATCAAGCGATTGAGCAACGCGACGTTTTCAAGGATCAATGCGTTCAAATCGAGGGTTTCTGGGCTTAGGACTTGCCGTCGGCTAAACGTGAGCAACTGTCGCGTGAGATAAGTCGCGTGCGCGCTGGCCGAACGAATTTCTTGCAAAATTTCCCACGAGGAATCGGTCTTGGCGGTGCGGTGCATCAACAGACTAGCGTATCCATCAATCACCGTAAGAAGGTTGTTGAAGTCATGGGCGATGCCGCCGGCAAGTTGCCCGACCGCCTCCATCTTTTGTGCTTGACGGTCCATTTCTTCTTTATTTCTTTGGCCCGTAACATCCATGGAAACGCCAACGAAATGAATGAGACAACCGCTTTCATCGCGAACCGGGGTGATCAGCATTGCATTCCAAAACGGAGTGCCATCCTTGCGATAGTTAATTAGCTCGACCGTACAGGACCGCTCAGCATCGATCGCCTCTCGCAAGCGTGCTACCGCTTTTGGATCCGTGTCCTTGCCCTGCAGAAATCGACAATTCCGTCCAAGTATTTCGGCCTCTGGGTAGCCGGTGATCTTTTCAAATCCAGCGTTGGCATAAATAACGGGGCTATCTTGCTGTTTCGGGTCTGTGATCACGATTCCCTGAGGTACTGCTTGTATGGCTTGATTTCGTAAGCGAAGAGCGTCTTCGGCCAGCTTGAGTTCGCTGATGTCTATCAACGCGACGAGGCATTCCTCTCCGTCTGGCGAAAGAATCCCTTCGAGCCTGATAAATAGCTTTGACCGGTCTTCTATTTTTAACGTTAATTCACAAACCTGCTTCGCTTCGGACGCGAAGACTTGCGCAAGGAAGTTATCGAAAATCAACCTGTCGGCTGGGACTACGAATAGAGCGAAACGCCGAGTATGTAGTTTGTCGCGGTCAAGCCCAATGAACCTAACGCCAGTGAGATTCACCCGCAAGATTTCTCCGTTTGCGTTGAAATTAAAGTAGCCCACCGGTGCAAACTCATACAGACTGGTATAGCGTTCCAGAAGGCGTTGACGCTCGGACTGAGCATCGACGAGTTCTTCGTTTTGTATCTTGAGCTCGATCTGGTGGACTTGCAGTTCGTGCATCAATCGACGTAGATCGGCATCGTTTTGAGGTAGGTCCTCGCGCGGATTGGCCTCCAGGACAGCAATGGCCTTGCGTCGCAATTCGATGGCTTCACTTCCCGATTTGGAACTCATTTTTTATCGCTCATTTTACTTTACCTTTGCTGGCATGGCGTTCGGCTTCCATTTTTTGACGACGGTCATGTCGGTTAGCGTAATGACGATGCCACTGATTCGATTGTCGAACGTGCGACAAGGCATTAGACGTATAGCAACTCATCTTCCATCTTGGGAAACGATTGACATGTGTTGCATCAGAGGCTTTTTGGGGAGGCTTATTGGGGACACGTCAACTCCGCTGCAGAAGCATTGGTGGCGGTGGCCTCCTTTTTCATGGCTACCTTGGGTTAGACGATGGAATCGTTTTCGAAATCGTCAATGTAGCAGATTTTCCCTTAGAAAACACTTTGGGGAAAGTACTTGTCTTTAAAGCATTCGTGGAAATGTCGGTAGGTCGAGGCCTTATCGACCAATCAGCTTCATCGCTCCCGCACGATTGTTCACGCCAAGCTTTCGAAGCACGGATTTCTTGCGATAGTGAAACGTGCGAACACTAATATCCAAGGTTGCTCCCACTTGCTTCGCCGTCTGCCCAAGAGCCATAAAACGCAAGACAATTGCCTCGTCCACCGATAGTTTTTCCAAAATGCATTTTGGAATGATCTCGTCGTTTCGGCGAAGATCCTGATTGCCGTGGATCGCTTGATAAATGGCATTTCTGAGTTGGTTATGAGACGAAGGGAATTCGCATATTTCGACAGCTCCCATCTTGATAGCTTGTACGGCCGTTGCGACTTGCCATTGATCGCTGAAAGCAATGACCTCCATTCGCCGTTGTCTGGCTCGCAAGGAAGCGATGGTGTTCAATTCTTCTTGTGGATTGGAATGGACCTCCACCAAAATACAACCGGCTTCAATGTCGTCCAGCAATTCGAAATACTGCCGTTCATCCCGTACGGCTATCAATTCTATCGGTTCGGAATGCAGTTCCCGGGATATCATTTCCTGAGCTTCCGTTCGTTGTGCGATTACATAAACCCTAGGAAGTGAAGGAGATGCTAACATACGGTTCAACATTCAAGAGACGATTACGAAAAATCCAAATAGCTAAATTCAAGTATCGGATTTTGGCCGCTGCCCGAAACAAAGAGTTTCCATCGAATCGTCAATTGCAATACTACGGGAATCCCTAGATCCGAATGGAGTATCACTCGGGTCTCACCAAAATTCTTAGGGATTCCGTTACCTTATTCGGTTACCCGCTTAATCACTGATTGTGTGTTGATTATCTAATCGTTGAATCGATCAAGTGCTGCGGGTTTCCGCATGCGACTGGCAATCTCACTTGCTCTGATAGCTTCCGCATGAATGAGCTTAAGCGTATCGGACAACTCTGTATCTGTTGATGCGGACTTCTCCAAACCGCATATAAGTCCTCCTACAAAATTGCAGATCGCTCCCAAGGGTTGGTTGATCTCATGCGCAAGGGCACTGGCTATTTTCTGAATCTCTTCGGTTCGATTTGAAAGTGAACAAAACGAAAGAACGAACCCCAAATGAGTTCCGGTTGCATCGCGCAGGAGGGAGAGAACAAGTCGAACGGGAATCGGTCTCAAACCGACTTTGGACGGTTTGAATTGACAATCTCCTTGCCAGGTCCCGGCGAGACGGATTTGTTGCTTTAAGCCCTGCTGATCGATCGGAGATAACGAAAGCAGATCAAGAACGGGGATGCCAAGTGCAGCGGATGGTGGGATACCGGTCAAATGTTCCGAAAATCGATTCCAGTAAGTAACCGAGCCATTGGAATCCGTCGCGACGATGCCGTGATCGACAGCTTCCAAGAGTCGCAGTTCCTGCGGCATTTCAGGGTGGCTGGAAGTCATTCCTTGGTTTGCGTCACTCATATTCTCTCGACGGGATCTGCGGACATGCGAAGACAAGTCGCCAAGAGCAATTCTATGGCAGGAATCCACGAAGACACCTCTGTCCCCAATGCAATTTGGTCCTCGATCGCACGTGCTAGAGGCGTGATTTCGTGAAAGCCGTAGCTGCCACAAGCGCCCTTCAATTGGTGAACTAGGGTACAAAGCTGTTTGGAATCGTTTCCATTCATCGACTGGCGAATCGAATGAACTCTGGCTGGAATGTGCGTTACAAACTCGGAAACGAGTTCGGCGTAGTCTGGATCATCGACGAGTGTGGACCGAATCGGCTCTAAGAACATAAACTATTTCTCTGTGTCGTAGGCTAAAATATGATTAAGTAAGACTTTCCTACATTGGGCGACCAATTGAATTGATCCACTGGCTATAATTAGTCACAAATCCCGTGACTGCAAGCAAGGAAATTCCGCAATTGGGTTTACCGAACTGAATTGGATATTCTTTTGGTACTCGAACTCGAATCCGTCAAAAACAGGATGAATTGTGAGCAATAACGCTGTCGTATATGTCGTTGATGATGACGATGGGATGAGGCAATCGATGTCATTCATTTTGCGAAAAGCCGAAATTTCCTCGCAAGCATTTTCTTCGGGACAACAATTTTTGGAAAGCTGGGATGGATCCAACCCTGGTTGCCTAGTCGTCGACTTTCAGATGCCGGAAATGTCGGGTTTGAAGTTAGTCCAAGAGGTTCGCAGTCGATTTGGTATGGTCCCGTTCTTGTTGGTGACAGGATTTGGAACGGTGGCGATGGCGGTGGAGGCAATGAAAATGGGGGCGATCACCGTGATTGAAAAACCATTTCATCACGACCTGTTTATCGACACCGTGCGGAAAATGATCGCATTCGAATTGAAACGACGCGATCAATTGAACCGGCAAAGTCACGTTGCGGAACGAATGCAATTGTTGACCGTTCGGGAGCGCGAAATTGCAGAACTCGTTGTCGCAGGCAATTTGACGAAACAAATAGCCAAATTGCTTGGTATTAGCACCAAGACGGTGGAGGTCCATCGCAGTCGCATCACCAAGAAACTTGGAGTGGAGTCCGTGGCCCAGCTTGTCAGGATGGTAGTGGACTCGCAAGCCGGCCATAGGGAGCAATAGCGAGATTTCCGTGACGCGTTTCGCTGCGACAGAAATTGATCGTGCAGTCCTAAGTGTGCAGTACTCTGACGACGGCATGGAGCAAGAGTTTGGCTGGGGAAGTGGTAGGAGCCGGAGTCGGAGTCGGAGTCGGAGTCGCGTTTTTGCGTTCCATCCATTCTCGCAATGAATCCCACCAACTTTCGATGTTTGCGAAACAGCGATCCACCGCATCTCCTACATCGTTTATGTTTTTGAGTGGTTTGAAAACGCATTCTTGAGCACCCAGGCCAGTCGCCTGCAGGACGGTGGCCATCGATACCATCCCAGTCAGCATCACGACGTGAATGCCAGCATCGCTTTGTTTGATGTCTCTAAGCAATGTCAGACCGTCTAAGCCAGGCATGTCGATATCTAAGGCTACGACCCGAGGTGAGTGTTCCAGAATCGCATCGAGCGTAAGTCGAGGGTCGCTGATCGAAACAACTTCATAGCCTCGCTTTTGAAGCGATTTTCGAACGAGATCAAGCATTGCTCGATCGTCATCAACATGCAGGACTAGCTTTTTTGTTTTCATATGCATTTCCTTTATCAATCCGTGATTTGAATTCGTTGGTCTAACGACGCATGGCGATGAGAATGCAATCCAAGCCAAAGGCTAAGTCAAACCACCAATGGGCGCCTAATCTGCTAGTGCGAAACTTTGCAATCATTAAATGTTTTGAGCGTCCTTCGGTAGGGGCCGTTATATCCTTTTGCACACCTGCATTGTGCGACCTAACGCATATCCTTCCTTTAACGGCAATACCGATCCATTATTTGTTTAACAGTCAGCCGAAGGCGTACTCGGTACCACTAACGTACGCCTGCGGCTAACGGTTAAACGAAATTTTTGCGAAATTGGGCTTCATTGAACGGTATTGTCCTTAGCGGCCCTTAACCGTTGTGTGTTTACGTGGTTAACCGACGTTTCTGTTGCTGGATATGCCCTTGGCTTCATGCCAGTAGATGGAAAATCTCCCCCGAGTAAAACCCGAGGGCATTTCACTCCTTGCCCGGGTTAATTATCCAACTACACTGGTGGGGGTTGGGAGCGGATGGAGTCCAGCTCGAAGGCCCCTTACTTCTTTTGAGAAGAAACTATCATGAAAATGTCCCGTCTGTTTTTCCTTGGCACCTTGGTTTTCATTGGTGCAAATGCTTCGATTCTGGTGGCTCAAGACAACGAAGCAACCGCAACTGTCGTGCGCACACCGGCTGCCTCGGTTACGAAAATGGCACCTTTGACAGTCACCGTCGAATTGATGGGGGGCCAAAAGATTACCGGCACGTTGACGGAAGTCACGATGTTGCCCATTCGTACAGCGTTCGGCGAAGCGAGCGTTCCCCTTTCCGAGGTTGCAGGGGTCAAACTTGCGACGGCCGAAGATACGTCGACTACGGTCATCATGAAAAATGGTGACTCCATCACAGGTGCAACCGATCTAAAGACCGTCTCCGTAGATACGGAATGGGGGAGCGCAAAGATCAATGGTTCCAGCATCACTTCCCTGCTCCTATTGCCCGATCTGAAATGGAATGCATCCATTGGACTTAGCGGCAAGCGTTGGAGTCTTGTCGATGGAAAGAACCTGACGAGTGTACAACCAGGACAACCAGGTCAACCAGGACAGTCTGTATTTCCAGGTGTTCCTTCGAACCGGGTTGTTCCCTCCGGTACTTCCCGAGTTGTTTCGCCAAACTAGAAAACCACAAAGCTCTAGTTCGACTGTCTTAAATTGGATTTTTGCGTTGCGATTTATCGGGAGAACGAGGCTTGGGACAGTCGAGCTAGCGACTCACACGCACTTCGTTCCTCAGAGAGGCTGAGATTTTATAGTACCAATCACGCTCCGCGTGATTTTCGCAGTTCAAAAACCTTTGGTTTCTGGGGCAACATCACGCGTAGCGTGATGGGTACTTTCTTCGGATTCGAAAAAATCACAGCCTCAGAACGTGCCGCACGTATCGATTTCCTTTGATTTGATTGATCCGAAAGCAAGACGGCCTCCTTGCTAGGGGCGGGCCTCGCGCGGATTTTCGGCATCGCCGCCTCAAAGGATTATTTCGTGCCCATGCGGCGATTTGGCCCTTCGTTTCTAGGGGATTTATGGGAGACTTTCCTCAGTTGCATTTTGACCTCTGAGCTCGGTTACCTCCCGTCCCCTGAACGGTGAGCCAAAGCGATTTCGAATGTTTTTCAAGATTAAAGACCTCCTCACTTCTAACTGTCTTATCCCGCTGCTCGCTTGGGCTCGTGCCATAGCTGAATTTGCGAAAAGTCTGAATGGCTCCAAATCCCCACGAATTCAGCTCTTAGCCCTGTTTTGTTTCTTGGGCTGCGCGCCGCAAGAGCTGGCATATCGATCCAATTTGCTTCACGTCGCCAGCTTGTCGCCTGAATTGACCGATCAACAGGTCGAGGACACAGGGCGTACGGCCCAAAATTATGTCATCGATTTGTTTGGCACTCCGGATTCGCCCAAGTGGCCAATGGGTATCGAACCGGCCGTCGACCTGGAGAAAGTCATGCGGGCGGCTGGTCCCGTTGGACGAAATGAAGCCAGAGTAGAACATGGTCTCTACCGAAAACACTGTGTCCAGTGTCATGGTACGTCCGGAGATGGCATGGGGCCAGCCTCGGCTTTGCTGGCTCCCTACCCGCGAGATTTCAGACGGGGATCCTTCAAGTTCAAGTCGACACCCATAGGCAAAAAACCAACGCACGCCGATTTGGTTCGAACGCTGGAGAACGGGCTGCCCGGTACCGCTATGCCAGCCTTTAAAACCCTGATCCATTCGAAAGAGTTCGCCGAAGACGTCGATGCTCTAGCACACTACGTTCGATTTCTGTCCATTCGCGGGGAAGTAGAACGTCGTCTCACCGCCGCCATCGTTAACGAAGAGTTCGATCGCGAAATGCCTCGAACGATCGCTTCCAAGGTGGCTGAGAGCTGGGCTTTGGCTAGTACTTACGCAGTCCCCCCTCCAAGTTTCAACTCCGCGATCAGTTCCGCAGAGCGACTCGCATCGATCGAGCGAGGGAAAACAGTCTTTTTGAGCGAACTGACAGCATGTTCCAAATGTCATGGGAAAGCGGGCGACGGTAAAGGGATATCGCAGGACTTTGATGACTGGACCAAGGATTGGACCATTCGCGCGGGCATTGACCCAACGAAAAAAGCAGAGTGGAAACGGATGAAAAAGTTTGGGATCCTCAAACCCGTCATCGATAGTCCGCGAAACCTGAACCTCGGTGCATTCCGAGGCGGTCCTACTCGGGAGGATATCTACCTTCGAATCGTTCTCGGTATCGAGGGGAGTCCGATGCCAGCCATCGCTCGAAAAGAAAATGACAATCCAGGTATCCCCGAAGAAGGAATTAGAGATCTAGTAGAATATGTCTTTTCACTCTCCAGTCTCAACAAAAAGGCCAGTCTCAACACAAAGGCCAGTCTCAACACAAACGGTCTCGCCACGACAGACAGGGGGGAGAATCATGCGCAATCCAACTGATGCGGCTTCGCCTTGGGTATATCGCTGGGCAATGCTGGTTACCTTCCTCACCTTCCCATTGATTTGGCTGGGTGGATTGGTGACTACGCATGACGCTGGAATGGCGGTTCCTGACTGGCCGGGTACGTTTGGCTACAATCTTTTTCTTTATCCCATTTCGGCTTGGATTTATGGTCCGTTCGATCTCTTTGTCGAACATGGCCATCGATTGCTGGCCTCGATCGTTGGTCTATTTGCCATCGGTCTCTGTGTGGTGGCAACTCGAACCGAACGCCGGCGCTGGGTGATAGGAACTTGTTATTTGTTTCTTGCCGCGATCATCTCGCAAGGGGTCTTGGGTGGAGTACGCGTCCTTTTCGATGCCCGAACCCTGGCCATGATTCACGGTTGCTCTGGCCCCTTGGTCTTCACGCTCGGGAGTTTTATCGCGATGGCATCTTCCCAGCGTTGGCATGAGGCATTTCAAAAACGAGACGATAACGGCTTGGGGCGTCTGGCTGTCTTATTGCTCATTCTATCGATAGCTCAATTATTCGTTGGGGCACATTTGCGACACTCATTGCCAACGTGGAGCCCAGTGTTTTTCATGTCGTTCGTTCATACGCATCTCTTGATGGCGACGCTGATCCTGATTTCGGTTCTCGGAAGTGCCGTTCTCGTTCGAAGGCCACGGAATAGGACTTTTCGTGAACTTCGAAGCCCATCCAACGCGCTGGTCATCATTGTCGCAATGCAAATTCTGCTGGGTTTTGCAACTTGGGTTGCAAACTACGCGACCCCATGGGTTGAGTTGACCCCTTGGCTGGCTCGGTACACTGTACAAGGCAAAGGGTTCTGGGAATCGATGATCGTGACAGGCCACCAAGCTACCGGTTCATTGATGATCGTTTGTTCCCTTTGGATGGCTTGCCGAGCGTATCGACGCAGTGCAGACGTGGAATCGGTGCAGTCGAGGGGTGTAGCGTCTGAGAAACTTGTCCAAAAGAACCGTACGCTCGAAGCAGTTGGTGTAGGCATTGAATGAGCACTTCGTTTCCGTCTTCCAATGCCACCACCGTGGAGTCGCCAACGGTGCATGCGATCAAGGATCAAGTTGCAACGGTCGCTTGGTGGACGGATTACATCGCGCTGACAAAACCACGGATCATGCTCATGATCTTGTTAACGGTTGGAGTTGCAATGCTGGCAGCCAAACAGATCAATGGCACAATCGTTCCCTGGACAGTTTGGCTCAACACGTTGATCGCGACCGGAATGATCGCTGGCAGTGCAAGCACGCTCAATCAGTGGTTCGAAAGAGAACGAGATGCGTTGATGCCTCGCACTCAAAAACGCCCATTGCCAAGTGGTCGCCTGACTGCGTTCGAAGCGGCAGCTTTTGGTTGGATTCTGTTCGTGGTTGGGAGCCTGTACCTTTGGCTTGGAGCAAATTTAGAAGCTATGTTATGCGGACTTGCGACTTGGGCCATCTACTGTTGGGTCTACACGCCGATGAAAACGCTTTCCTGGTGGAACACGGCAGTTGGGACTTTGCCTGGCGCTTTGCCAGTGATGATTGGCTGGACCGCTGCGGGTGGCTCACTGTGGGACTTGGATGGTTGGGGGCTGACGGCGATTGTGGTTTTATGGCAGTTTCCTCATTTCATGGCGATCGCATGGCTCTATCGTGATCAATACACGCAAGCGGGCTTTCGGATGCTGACCAAAGTGGAACCGACGGGAATCGCAGCGGGCTGGCACGCGATTGTTCCAGCTTGTTTGCTTATACCGCTATCGATTGCCGTTTTGCATCCCGTTTCCACCACCACTTGGATCGTCGCCATCTTGGGTGCAGTCGCATGTTTGGGACAAGCTGCCGCGTCGCTTCGCTTCTTGAACGACCGCAACAATCAAACAGCCAGAAAGCTATTGCACAGTTCGCTCATTTACTTGCCTGCGATCATGTTACTCGTTGTTGTGCGATGGGGTATTCAGTGATCGCGATCCATGAGAATGGCAGTTCTGCACTCTCCGTTAAGAATGTCACGCATCGCTACAAAGAAACAACGGCCCTCAACGGATTGTCCTTTGAAGTGCCAGCGGGTCAGATTTTTGGGATCCTTGGGCCGAACGGGAGTGGCAAGTCGACGCTGTTTCGACTCGTCTCGACTTTGACTCGTGTCCAGACTGGATCGGTAGAAGTCCTCGGCTGGTGTACCCAGGCGAACACCTCCCAGGTGCGGCAACAGCTCGGTGTGGTCTTTCAATCGCCATCGCTAGATCGCAAACTGACGGTTTTAGAAAATATACGTTGCCAAGCGGCCTTGTATGGCTTGTCCGGTGCGGAACGGGACAAACGCATCGATGAGTTCGTAAGCATGATGGGGCTAACGGACAAGCTGAATGATCGAAGTGAGAAACTCTCCGGTGGGCAGAAACGACGCGTGGAACTTGCCAAAGGTCTGCTCCATCGGCCCAAAGTTTTGTTGCTCGACGAGCCGAGCACCGGCTTGGACCCGGCTGCTCGCCTAGACCTGTGGCAAGCTTTAACTCAATTGCGTGACAACCATGGAACGAGCATTATTCTTACGACCCACTTGCTGGACGAAGCCGATAAATGCGACTGTATCGCCATCTTGAATGCTGGAGCGATGGTGTCCTGCGACCGACCTGAAAATCTGCGATCCGAGGCTGGAGAAGTGGTTGTTTGCATTTCAGCGAACGATCCGCAAGCGGTTGCGAACATTATAAAAGAGCGTTTGAACATGGAATCGAGAATCGTTGAGCAGCAAGTGCGGATCACGGCTCCGGAGGCCATGTCGTCTCTCTCCGCCGTTATCGAAGAGACGAAAGCCTTGGCCTCCAGTGTTACCATTGGACGTCCAAGTCTCGAAGATGTGTTCATTGCCAAGACGGGTCATCAGTTTCACCGCTCATGAACTCCAAATTGCGCAAGGATTTAGCCGAGGTTCTCGCCACCGCTTGGCCGCTGATGTTGTCGACAGGGCTCTTTTCGTTGACTCTGTTCGTGGATCGCTTGCTTCTGTTTCGTTTCTCGGCATCGAGCGCGGGAGCGGCCATGGGGGCGGGGACGATTCTGTGGACGATCAATTGTTTGCCGATGGGGGTTTGCGGATACACCAATACATTTGTCGCTCAATACCTTTCCGCCAAACGCCCGACCCGAGCTTTGCAAGTCGTCTGGCAAGGAATCTTGTTAGGGCTGTGTGTAGGACCGTTGCTCGCCTTGGTCGGTTTCTACGCTGAGACCTTGTTCTCAGCCATGGGACATTCAGAAAACCTGGCTCGCCAGGAGGCGGAGTATTTTGTTTGGTTGATTCCAGGAACTTGGGCAACGATCGTCGCGTCCGCATTGGTAGGACTTTTCGCCGGAAGCGGCAGGTCGATGATTCTGCTTTACACGGACATGGTCGTCACGGTCGTCAACGGAGTCCTGGACTATATCTTGATCTTTGGAGCCTTGGGTTGCCCGCAACTTGGTGTTCGTGGTGCCGCCATGGCTAGCAGCATCGCGTTGATCTTGAAGTTGGTCATATTGGCTTATGTTGCGAGGAAGGACTTTCTGCTCAAGAACAAAGGTGCAGGCGTCTACGTCGATCCCGAAACGCTGGGTTCGAACCGAGCTGGATTGTCCGAGTTGCTCAAATGGGATTTCCCATTGATGAAGCGACTGATTCACTTCGGTTGGCCCGCTGGAGTTTCCGTGGTGGCGGAAGCGGTCTGCTTCGCATCGATCATGATGATCGTCGGTCGACTGGGCGAACGAGAAGCCGATGCAACGACACTCGCCTTGGGTGTGAACTTGATTGCTTTTATACCGCTCGTTGGACTCGGAACTGCCACCGGCGTGTTGGTCGGCAAATATCTGGTACGCGAACAAGTGGCGACCGCAAAGCGCATGGTATTCAGCGGTCTCTTAATTGGGATCGCTTACAGTATGATTTTCGTGGTCCTGTATGGCGGTTTTCCGGATTGGATCATTACGGTGTATGCGTTGGAAACCGACCCTGAGCGCTTTGATGCCATGCGACCGCTTCTGAAACCGCTCCTTTACTTCATCGCCGGATATTGCGTTTTTGATGCGTTTCAGACGGTTTTCGTTGGGGCATTGAAGGGGGCTGGAGACACACGTTTTGTGCTAGGCGGACATCTTTTCGCTGGGGCGACGACAATCACCGGAGGAATCCTGGTCAATCGATGGACTGGATGGGATGGGCTCTATTATTGGTGGTGGGTGATCGCAGTATGGGTCGTAATGCTTGCCGTTATTTTTACGTTGCGGTATTTGCATGGGGGCTGGCAAACCAAGCGGGTGATTGAACCGCTGGTTGCGGAATAAACGCAATACCGTTCCATTCTTTGTTTAACAGTCAGCCGAAGGCGTACTCGATACCATCCACGTACGCCTACGGCTAACGGTTAAACGAAATCTTTGCGAAAGTTGGCTTCATTGAACGGTATTGCGGTTAAACGCGGTTAAACGAAAACTTTGCGAAATGGATCGACCGATCCTTAGCCGCCGGTGGCTTGCCGTTGGTAGATAGCTTGGATCATTGATTCGGTGTCCTTGAACTTTTTCGAGCCGACCAACGCTTGTTCGATGAGACGACGAGCGTCGGCTTCGTTGTGACCCAGTACCAGCAACGCCTGAAATGTTTCGTCGACTACGCCTGGTTTTTGTACTTCTGCTCCAGGCATTTCGCGACGTACCAACAGTGCAAACCGCGGCATCTTGCGACGCAGAGTAGCAATGATCTTCTCCGCAGTCGCCGGGCCGACCCCTGGCAATGTCGATAGTGCCTTGGCGTCCTGTTGCTCAATCATCACGGCGGTGTCTTGAACAGGTCGCACCATGGCCCGCAAGGCTTTTTTCACCCCTACGCCGTCAACGGAACAGAACAATTCGAAGAAATCGCGTTCAATGGTGGTTAAAAATCCGACCAACTTTGGCATCAGACGACCACCTTGGGCTGCGTTCCCATCGATGTAGTGAATGGTGTGGAGCGAGATGTTCTTGCCGATATCCGCTTGCAAATGTCGACGCGTGTACTCAGGAATGGCGACTTCGTATTCGAACGGAGGAATGTTCAACGTAGCGCAATCATCGGCGAGCGTCAGCAACTGTCCCGTGACTTTGGTAATCAAAGCGGTTTCCTAGATTTTTTGAGTAATTCAGCGATCGGGCCGGTCGCGAAATGGTGACACAAGGCAATCGCCAATGCGTCTGCCACGTCGGGTGGATCCGGTTCTTCTTTTAACATCAACTGCTGTTGGATGGCTAGCTGCATTTGCGCTTTGGGAGCTCGACCGTTGCCTGTGAGTAGCGATTTCACTTTGGTTGGCGCATACGAATGGACGGTCTTGCCGGAATTGGCAGCCGCCAAGCACAGCACTCCCCGGGCATGCCCCATCAAGATTGCGGTCCGAGGTCTTTCGTAGTGCGAATAGAGCTGCTCGATGGCAACTTCTTCGATCGGCAAACTTTCAAAGACTTCCATGATCCCGGCATAGAGTTCCTTTAATCGGGCGGCCAGTGGTTGATCTCGACGGATGCGAATGACCCCCGCTTCGATGAGCTGAATTTTTGGACCGCTGCGTATGATTCCATAGCCAGTGATAGCTAAGCCAGGGTCCAAGCCAAGGATAACACGGCCTTTATTGGGGGACGGATCCGGCATCATTCCCCGCATCCTTGTTCGAAATAAGACAAGCCGCGAACTCTGCGTTGCGGATCAATAAGTACGGCCCTGCCACCGCCGGTACATTCCACGTTACCCCATCCAGGACAGGCACTTGAGCAATCTCTCGCCCTTGGCCAGAAGCCGTTGCGGGAATGAGTACCACACGGCCATCTTCCGTTGTCACTAGGATGTGACCGTTGACAATGATGGATTGCCCGTGACCGTAGCGTTTTCCTCGCCATACACGCGATCCATCCTTTGGGTCGATGCACTCCAGAACGCCGTCGCTGAGCCCATAAAAGTATCCTTCAAAAGCCGTTGCGCTAGTGAACTTGGTTTTCAAAGTGCGGGTGCTCTCCCATTTGGTATCGACTTTCCAAGACGCTGGGTTCGATTGGTTTTCGGAGTCATGGCCGCTGTAGTTTAGCTCGATCAACTTGGAGCCCAGCGCGTAGCCTTTTCCCAGTAGCAATCGACGGTCATCTACCGCGACCGGTTGCGAAGAACACGCGTCGCCGTTGGTTTTGCTCGGCCATGGAGTGGACCACAATACATTTCCGCTCGTTGGGTCATGGCCGGTAACCGACCCCTCGTTGACAGTGACGATTTGTTGAACGCCGCATAGAGTTAACAGCACCGGTGATGCGTAGGAGATTTGCTGATCTCCACCGGTCCAGATTTCTTTGCCTGTCTCCAAATCAAACGCAATCAGAGATTTCAGGGAAGGCGAATCCGCTTTACCGCCAAAGGGAACCACCACGCAATCATCCATTGCGAGAGGCGAACCGCTCCGCCCCCACAGGATCGCTTTTTCCGACGTTTCTTGATCGACGCCTGCAAGCTTCAAGAGGTCTTGCTGCCAAATGAGTTTTCCAGTCTCAAGTTCGACGCAGGAGACAATCCCTAATGCTGACTGCGCGATGACCTTGCCGCGATAGATGGTCGGTGTCGACCGCGGGCCTAGGCCACCCAAGGCATGGGTGTGACGCCCCGGCGACTTGGCTCTCCAAACGACATTACCGGTCGTTAGCTCGAACGCCGTCAAGCTCTCCTGGTCATCTAATTGTTCTAAAGTAATCGCCAGCCCACGATGGATCGCAAAACTAGACCAACCTGCACCGATCGGAATTTTCCAAACGACCTTTGGTATCTGTTTGTCCCATGAAATTGAGAACTCCTGGTTCTGAATGATCCCATTGCGGTCCGAGCCCAAAAACTGAGTCGATTCGAATGGGATGGAAGCGGACTCTCGAGCGGGATCGACTTGGCTATTACTCGTCGACTTGGACTCATTCATTGGAGTCGACTTTTTGAACCAAACGCGTGCTCGAACGATTGGAATCAATTCGCCCGTAACCCCTACAATTTCGAACAGCGAAACTCCGACCGCGGCAATCAACAAGGGGGTGAGCAAAAAGAATGACTTGCGTTTTGCATTTATCGCAAAACGGTTCCAAATTCCTAGGTAGGCGACGAGACAACCAATGAGGGCAGTACCGGTCCCGCCCATGTTTGCGAACTGGTGGTCGGTCTCGAACAGAAACCACCTGACGACCGGCACCAAAACAAATATTCCAGCGGCGACCCAAAGCAAGATAGGCAACCCCTTTGGGTTCCTACCACCGGTCGAGTTTTTCGAGTTAGAGTTGCTCAACTTTTCATTCCGAGGTCAGGCGTTAGCCGGTGGTGTAGAGTGAGTATTGCTCATATAGGCGTGGGGCAGTTTGAATTCTACCTGCAAACTGGGTGGCATGCCCTGAGGTACGAAGGGCGTGGTGAATCGCGAGAGTCGTTTGCCACACTTCCCACGCCCATCGCTAGTCGCTTTGGGCGTGCCATATGGTGGCCTAGCCTGGTAGTCCTCAGTCTGCCGCTCATTTATTTTGCAATCAGTTTGTTGCTAGTTTTGAGCACTTCGACGTAATCGCGGGCAACGTTTAGGACCTCTTGATTGTAGTAACTCGGATTGTAGATCTTGTTGCGTTCGGCTTTGGCGTCGATCAACTCTTCCTCGTCCTTGTCCGACTTGAGTTCCTTTCTTCGGGCCAGAAAATCGGATTCCTTTAACGAAATAGTCTTGTCGTCTTTTTGTTTGACGTAAGCATCGATTTCCGCGAGGAGTTTCTCGAACTCAGGATTGGTTGCGATCCGTTGATCGGCGCCTTGCTGTAGCATTATCTTCATAGCGCTATCGACCATTCGGTAGTTTTTGTGAGGTCGCGCAGGAACTTTATCAACCGGCAGTGGATAATCCAGGTCGCTTTCGGAGATATCCAATTTGGCGGTGATCGATGGCAAAACCACGTCGGACGAAACGCCATCCAATTGTGTCGATCTTCCGTCGGGCAAGTAGAATTGTTGAATCGTGAGTTTTAGGGCTCCGTAAGACTTTTTCGTGTTGGCTCCGAACATATACGGCGCGAGGTCCATCAATGTTTGGACAGTACCTTTGCCGTGGGTTTTGGGGTCACCGACGATGATGCCTCGTCCATAGTCCTGAATGGCTCCTGCAAAGATCTCACTCGCACTAGCGCTCATTTGACTGATTTTTACGACCAAAGGCCCTTCCCAAGCAACACCTCTCTCTTCGTCGTCGAGTGACTCGATTTTGCCGTCAGGCGATTTGACCTGAACGACCGAACCTTGGTCGATAAACAGCCCAGTCGTGGAAACCGATTCAGGCAGCGAACCACCGCCGTTGCGGCTAAGGTCCAATACGACCGCATCCACTTTGGATTCTCGGAAATTCTTGAGGATCACTTTTAAGTCTGCCGTCGTGCTTCGGAAATTCGCTTTACCCGACTTGGCACCGTCCATATCCAAATAGAAACTTGGCAGGTTAATGTAACCAACCTTAAACGGTGAACCGTCCGCCTTGGTTCCGCTCTGAATAATCTCAGAACGAGCGGCAGAGTCTTCCAGTTTGATCAATGCGCGAGTGATTTCGTAGATTTGAACGTCACCCGCCGCTTTGGTTTTGACATGCAATTTGACTTTGGTACCTGCTTCCCCTCGGATCATCTTGACGACGTCTTTGAGCTTCATATCCTGAGTCTCGACCGGTGAGGTGCCATCGTCTTGTGCAACAGCAACGATCTGATCGCCGATCTTGATTCGGCCATCCAAATCGGCTGCGCCGCCCGCGACGAGTGTCTCGACGACGGTCGTTCCATCATCGGGACGCAGGGTTGCTCCAATACCTTTGAGTTCGAGTTTGAGATGAACTCCAAATTCCTCTTGCTCTTGTGGAGCCATGTAAGTCGTGTGTGGATCCAGGGCACTGGTCAGCGAAGTCAAATAGAGTTCGAGCAGCTCATCAACATCCATTTGGGATTTTGCGTTGTAAACCATTCGATACTGTTTATGCAGCGCTTCCTTGATTTCTGCCTCCGTCTTTCCATCGGCTCGCCTCGATAGCATTTGCAGCTTGATGGTTTTCCGCCAACGATCGGAAACTTCGTTCAAGTCCTTTGAGTAACCAATTTCCTTTGCATCGGAGACGATCGTTTCGGAGACTGTAAAATCATGCTGTGCGTCAATCTGCTGGTGTACGATTGGAATCACTTGTTCCAGACGTTCCAAGTAGCGTTTGTAAGCAACGTAAGCGAATTTGATACTGCTGACCTTCAGCAGGTCATCCAACTTGTATTCAAAAGGCTTGAACTCTTCGATGTCCGAGGCCAAAAAATAGGACTTCATCGGATCGATGTTTTTGAGAAAAATCTCGAAGCCGTGAGCCGAAACTTCATCGTCGAACTTTGGGTGCAGGATATGCGCTTGCTCGACGAGCATTCGGACAGTCCGAACGACGGATTTTGTGATCGCAGGCGGCTCGTCAACCTGCGAAACTCGCTGAATCTGATCGGCGGCAAAACTGAATGGAATGGCGGGTGATGCCGCCAATAACGAAGTGGCGAGTAAACTCAAAAACAGTTTGCGTCCGGTTCTATTTCGTATACTTTGAATTCGCTTGCGCATAGTAATTTTCTTGCTAAGAATTGAATGTGAATCAACAAATGCGAACGGCAGCCGCCCGATTTTGTGCGTGCTCTTCAAAATCGAAAGCGGAAATCCTTCCCAAACAGCTTACTTTATCACAACTCAATGGTAGGAAATCGGAGGTTGGAAGGCAACATGGATCTAAAACTACACAAAATGTCGTTTTCCCGGCCCCCTCCCCTGTGGTATTCCGCCGCCAACTCTGGAGAATTCTAGGGGGTCGGTAAGTAGCTAGTTCGACTGTCCCAAGTTAGAGGAAAGAGCCGTTGTCCCGATAAATCGCAACGCAAAAAACAATTTAGGACAGTCGTACTAGCCTTTTTCGTTCCTTACGTCGTCGTTTTATTTGATTCCTACCTGGTTTTACTTCGAACATGAGCGACCAGCGCAAACAAAAGCTGAAGTCGATCCTTTATGCGATCCGTGAGCTAGACGATTTTTCGTCGGATGGTGCAAAGCAAGTTTGTCGCGACGCAAATGCTGCCTACGTCACGAAAGTATTGAATCAACTTACCCGCGACGGTTTGCTTAGCCGGGTGGAACGAGATAAACAAGAGTTCTTTCGCTGGGTTCGCAATGCCAATTGCACTCCGGAAAACTGGATCGATAGCCAAGTTTATGGCGACCAAATCAAACAATCACCCGAACAGGATAGGCCTCGCGAGCAACTATTAAGAGACGGGGCTGCCAAACTCAACGATGCGCAGCTCATCGCCATCCTGATTCGAGTCGGAATTGTTGGCGAGTCCGCGATCCAAGCCGGACGAAAGCTTTCCAATCGTTTTCCTGAGGAACAGTTGGCAGGTTTGGCCGATGCCAGTGTGGCCGAACTTCGAAATATCAGCAAAACCATCCGCAAAGACAGCTACGCCCAGGTCATGGCCGGCATCGAACTGGGGCGGCGAATTGCCTCGATAAAGGACCAGCAACCGCAAACGCCAGACCGTATTCGAGGTTCCGATGACGCGATCCGCTATTGCATGCGAGTCTTCAGCCGGTTGGCAATTGATGGAAAACAAGAGGAATTTCACATTGTCACTTTGGACACGCAACACGGACCGATCAACTCCCATTTGATCACGGTCGGAACGTTGGACGCTAGCCTAGTCCATCCGCGAGAAGTTTTCCGGGCAGCGATTCGCGACTCCGCTTCTGCTATCCTATTGGTGCATAATCACCCCTCGGGCGATCCCACTCCAAGTCGCGAAGACAAGGCCGTTACCGATCGATTGGTCCAAGTGGGTGAACTCGTCGGCATCCGTGTCCTTGACCATATCATTGTTGCCAAAGAACGCGGTCGAAGCGTTATGGCGGAAAGGTAGTTTGCTATGTTTCGCAAGTTCTACGTTTGGGCGCTCTGTTTCCAAGGCTTCTTCCTCAGTCTTACAGCGTTTGGAAAGGCTCAGTTACCCAACGAAATCAAACCCGTTGTGGAGCCGTTTGCTAGGATCGTCAGCAGCGGTCCCGATTGGATTGCACTTGGAAAAGAGGACTTTGTTAGGGCAAACTGCAACGAAGACACATGGGTCTGGGATGGCCCAAGCGTCCATTGCACTGGCAAACCGGTTGGTGTCTTGCGTTCCGCGAAGAAATACAAGAATATAGAATTTGTGGGCCAATGGCGGCACCTATCCGACGGAGGTAATTCAGGCTTCTTTCTTTGGACACCCGAGGAAGCGCTCACCGATTTGCCGCCCAATCGACTGCCAAGTGCAGGTATCGAAGTCCAAGTACTGGACCACGGCTATACGGAGAAATACAAAAAATCATCTGGTAAGAAAGCCGATTGGTTTACGACCAACGGCGATATTTTTCCTGTAGGCAAATCCAAGCTGAAGCCCTTTCCTCCCCTTTCTCCCGACGGCTCGAGGAGTTTTCCCAAATCCAACCATAGCCTCGGGACTCCAGCTTGGAATCATTACTATGTGCGGGCAATCAATGGCGAAGTGCGTCTTTGGGTAAACGGACATGAGGTATCTGGCGGCAATGAGGCATCGCCTGCCGAAGGTTACCTTTGTCTCGAATCGGAGGGCGCACCGATCGATTTCAAGGACATCAAAATTCGAATTTTGCCCTAATTCCTTGCTTTTAAGGTGCCGTGTTCCCAAGATGGAAAAGATGGGAGCGAATTGTTATCGTCTAACGCCAATACCGTTCAGTTATTTGTTTAACAGTCAGCCGAAGGCGTACTCGCAATCACTAACGTACGCCTAAGGCTAACGGTTAAACGCAATTCTTGCGAAAGTTGGCTTCATTGCACGGTATTGCCGTTAAACGCCGTTCAACGAAATTTTTGCGAAAACGCGTTGGGTTTATGTCATTTACTCTTGGAGATGAATCTCATGGCTTTCCTTTCTAACCCGATGACCATTTTTTGGGGTGCCATCGTGATTATTTCCGTGGTGCCTACGCTCACTTACTATTGGCATAAGACCCGAAAAGCAGAAATGGATGCGGATCTCAAAATGCGCATGCTGGAAATGGGGATGTCCGCATCCGATATCGAACGAGTGCTTCACGCTGAGAGTCAAGAAACCGCCACCCGACGTGCATGAAAATAAGGTCGTTCGCATTGCGAGTTCTAGAGCTATTCGCCGGCATTGGCGGATTTGCGGCAGCATTTCCAGCCGCGGAAATCGTAAAAGCGATCGATATCGATCAGACCGCTCGCGACGTCTACCTGGCCAATTTCCAACACCCCTACTCGGTCAACGAGATCGCAAGCCTTCCCGTCGATTTCTTTTCTCGACTTCATGCGGATATGTGGTGGATGAGCCCACCTTGCACTCCTTTTACTCAGAGGGGCGCTTTGCGTGATCTTGACGACCGTCGATCCGATGCGATCAAACACCTGATCCAAGTGGTGGCCACCCTTCGCCCACCACTAGTATGTCTGGAAAACGTTGTCGGATTTGAAACCTCCGAGGCCTTTCAGACTTTGCATGAGCGATGGACACGCGTTGGTTACTACATCCAAACTCACGTTCTGTGCCCTTCGTCACTTGGCTGGCCGAATCGCAGGCCACGTGTCTATTGCATCGCATCCTTGATGCGTCCACCGGATATTGCATTGCCTACATTGAATCCAAAGCCGCTGAATCAGTTTGTTGACCACAGTATCACGCCTGTTTCGCAACCGGCTCTTTGGCTTGATCAGGAAACCGTCGATCGCTACTTGGATGCGATGGATCGAGTTTCAGCTATCAGCGAATCAGCCGTAACTGCTTGCTTTGCAAGTTCCTACGGCAAAGCGATCGTGCGATCTGGGTCGTACTTGGAAACGAAATTGGGGTACCGGCGATTCTCTCCTCGCGAAGTAGCTGGGTTGCTCGGCTTCAGCGATGACTTTCGGCTGCCGGACACACTATCAATCCAACGGCAATGGCATCTGTTGGGCAACTCACTCTCGTTGCCAGCCGTCCGGCATGTTTTGAGTGGGTTGTTTAGCCCCAATACCGTTCCGTTATTTGTTTAACGGTCAGCCGAAGGCGTACGTCAAACCGTCAACGTACGCCTACGGCTTACGGTTAAACGAGAATCGCCGCCGGCCACGACGCGCGGTAATCAGTCGATTTCGTAGCGGCGCATTTTTTGACGCAGCGTCGAGCGATGCATTCCCAGTTGCGCGGCTACCAAGGCTCGATTGTGATTGGATGCATCCATCATGGCTTGCAGCATGGGTGGCTCGACGATCGATAAAAAATCTTCGTACATGGTCCCAAAGTTATCGTCGGAATGCGACCCTTGGATGCGTTGCCCAAGCTGGCTCAGTCGATCCAAAAGATCAAGCGTCCAGCGTCGAACCTCTTTGGCAAGATCGCTGGCAACCTCTGGAGTCAATTGCGAAACGGATGATTCGGTTAGCGTGAGGTCCTCGACTTCTATGCAGTTGCCCCGAGTCGCCCGAATCGCAATGACGGCGTGGTCAATGACTCTTCGGAGCTCTCGATCGTTACCCGGCCAAGATCTTGCGACCAACCACTCTGCCGCCGCATCCGAGAACGTGAGTTGCCGATCATGCATGTGCGTTTTTAGTACTGCATTGGCCAGGGGCAGAATGTCCTCACGTCGTTCCGATAACGGAAGCAGCTCAATCGTGAAGACGCTTAGCCGTTGACGCAATTCCTCTAGGAACTCCCCCTCGGCAACCATGGAACGCAGATTCCGACCGGTCGAAACGACGATGCGGGCAGAACAGTGCCGTGTCGTGGAATCACCTAACCTGGTGTATTTCTTGTGTTCCAAGACTCGCAGCAATTGGGCTTGCATGGATAGTGGCAAGTCGGAGACTTCATCGATATACAAAGTTCCGTCGCCGGCCAGCTCCAATGCTCCTGACCTTAAGAACGTGCCTCCACGCTTGTGTGGATTGGATTGAACACTCCCTAAAAGCTCGGTAGCGACTGCGATGGGGGCAATTGCTACCGGTACGAAAGCCAAAAAAGGAGCGGTTTGCCTATTGCTATTGAGATGGATCGAGGATGCCACAGGTTCTTTTTCGATTCCGCTCGGGCCATGTATTAAGACGGAACAATCGCTGCGCGAGGCTATCGCAATCTGCTTAAAGAATTGCTGCTTGGCCGCGGAGAAGCCTTTCAAAATTTGTTGAGTGGTAGCGTTGCTAAACATGCGCGGGGGCGCATTGAATGAGATTGCTTTGGCGACCGCTTTCAATGCATCCGTCAAGTCGAATGGCTTGGTCAAATACTCAAAGACGTCCAAGTCCATCGCTTGCATGGCGCTCGCGAGGTCGCCGAACGCCGTCATCATGATGATTGGCACCTTGGGTCGCGACTTCTTGATGGCGGCGGTGCAAACAAAACCGTCCATGCCTGGCAAACGCACATCGAGAAGGATAGCGTCCAGTTGAGTCGTTTCGCCGAGTTTGGCGATGGCATCTTCCGCGTTTGGAAAAGTTATGGCCTTGTATCCAGCCTGTTCCAAGGCCCGTTTGAGAGCCCAGCAAATCGCTTGCTCGTCGTCGATGATCCAAACACACTTTTGCATCTAAATGGTTCCCGTGCGGATGCGCATGGTGAATAGTGTTCGTTCGTTCTCGCGATGCCAGTTTACATCACCATGATGGCGTTGTGCGATCCGCCGACACATGGCCAAGCCAAGACCAACCCCTTCGCGTTTTGTCGTTGCAAAGGGCTCGAACATGGTAGCCACAATCTCCCCCGTCGGCCCTTGCCCATTGTCCTCGACGACCCATTCCATCGTTTTGCATGAATCGTCGAGCAGTTTCGCCGAAACCTCAACGACCCCGCCTGGTCCAGCAGCTTCCAGCGCATTCAAGACCAAGTTGACTATCGCGCCCACAATCGAACTGCCATCATCCACCCCTGTTTCCCAACAGTCTCGTCCGACCTTTTCGCCATCCGAACCGAAGCAATCCTTCATTTGAAACAACACTCGCTGATGGCTGGCTATAGGTTGCACCATTTCCCGCACAGCTTCGTAGATCTGCTGGATGGTCATTGGCGCGGACATTTTATCGGTCGAGTCCACCTTCAAGGTCAGTAGCCGTTGTATGGTCTCCTCGGCAAGTTTCATCTGCTTTAGTGAAATTGACAGGGCTTCTTGGGTACTCGGTTCCGGCGAGCACGTTTGAATCGCAAGTCTTGCCCCTGTTAAGTGATTCCGCAACTCGTGAGCCAATCCGCTAGCCATTAAGTTGATCATTCTCGAACGTTCGTTTTGAGCAATCTGCGATGACGAATGTTGCAGTTGCACGCTCATCGAGTTTACCGATTCGTATAGCGTATGGATGGCGTCGATGGGCCCCGTAGGCGCAATCGTTTCAAAGGAACCGTTGGCAATTTTCTGGACGTGCTCCCCAAGCCTTTCGATCCGATGACCGATGCGATTTGCAACGATGGCAGCGACCAAGGCGATGGCAATCGATGAGAAAAGACCTGTCACCAAGGGTAAAACAAACGCTTGAACTGAGCCGCGGTTGGAGCTGGATTGGGACTCCACCAGCACCAAGTAGCGAAGCTTCGCGTCTGTTGTTTTTGAATCTTGCGGTAGTTGAAAAGCTGTGGCATCAGCGCGATTACCAACCCCAAGCTCAATGCTTTCGAAAAACGGCTCTAGAGGTAACTTATTGGCACGAGAAGTGAGTCGCGCGATCCAAGGTTGGTCCCGATCGATTGGAAAAGCACTCGACTTGGAAATCAGCCGAGTTGAGTCCTCGGAGACGATTGCTAGTTTCAGGGAAGACAACTCTTGAATTTGCGTCAACACGCTCTCGGTCAGCGGATAAGGGGCGTTGACACATAGTTTGCCAGTGGACGTGAGCCGTTCGAGCGTAGCGCTTCGAGCATCTCGATCTGCAAACCACTTCGAGCAAATCGTTACTCCTAACGCTGTTGCAAGAACTGCAAACAGCATAGGAAGCAAGAACTGGAGTCGAAGCGATGTTTTCAATGATTTGCCTTTCGTTTAGCTCGACACTCTGTGTCGAGAATCACGATGTCGAGAATCAAGGCACGGAGTGGCATTGTCGCCTTTTGCTCCGCAAAAGTAGCGTTGACGAGGCGCACTTTCGCGGAGCGAAAGGCGAGTGCGCCTTTAAAGGCGATTGATTTGCTGGGTGGAAGTCCTAGTCAGGGTAACGTTACCGCCCTGTATCC
>JAYTVM010000153.1:0-6625 GCA_043743995.1 Pirellula sp.
TTTTATAGTACCAATCACGCTCCGCGTGATTTTCGCAGTTCAAAAACCTTTGGTTTCTGAGGCAACATCACGCGGAGCGTGATGGGTACTTTCTTCAGAGTCGAAAAAATCACAGCCTCAGAGCGCGCCACACCTGTTGGAAGTGTGGGGGAAGCGACAAGCATCCCGCACCATTTGAAATGTGGCCAGCGAGAGTGTACAATGATGCTTGCTGTCTACCCCACCTCCGCCTTCTCTATTGGCAAAAAGGACGCAATGATCCGTTTCACATTGCCCATCACTTTTTTCCTGTTGATTCTGAGCGGCCTATTCGTTTTGCAGCTTAACGCTGACGAAATCGATGACGCGGAGTTCTTTGAAAAGAGAATCCGTCCAGTTTTAGTCGAGCATTGTTACGAATGCCATTCCGCATCGGCCAAGGCTATCAAGGGTGGGCTCCGTCTCGATACGCGAGAAGCAACGCGCAGTGGCGGCGAAAGCGGGCCTGGAGTTGTTCCGGGTGATCTTGAATTGGGTTCCGTCGTCTCGGCCATGAAGTACGAGTCGGTTGAGATGCCGCCCAAGGGGAAACTCAGCGAAAATGTTATTGCGGACTTTGAAAAGTGGGTCGCCGACGGTGCCATCGATCCACGCAATGCCGAGTCCGTTCCAGCACTGGCGGCCAAGTCGGAGATCGATTGGAAAACGGCCACTGCCTTTTGGTCCTTTCAACTACCAAAACGGGTTGCCTTGCCGAGCGTCGAATCGACTCAATGGATCCAACGACCTGTCGACGCGTTCATTTTGGCAAAACTCGAATCCGAAGGGCTCTTTCCAAACGAAGCCGCAGACCGGCGTACTCTGCTTCGGCGAACTTATCTTGATTTGATCGGCCTACCGCCATCCGAACAGGAAGTGCAATCCTTCGTTCAAGACGATTCGCCAACCGCCTTTCAAGATCGAGTGGATCAGCTCCTGGCGTCCGTTCGATTCGGAGAACGATGGGCTCGCGTATGGTTGGATATAGCTCGATATGCCGAAGACCAAGCTCACATTGTTGGCGACGACAAGTCCCTCTTTTTTCCGAACGCTTACCTCTATCGCAACTGGGTCGTTCGAGCGTTCAACCTCGATACGCCATACGATCAGTTTGTTCGACTGCAATTGGCTGCGGATTTGATGTCTCCGGAGGATCGTGAGCATTGGGTGGCGCTTGGGTTTATCGGGCTCGGTCCAAAGTACTATCGCCGCAACGCACCGGATGTGATGGCAGAGGAATGGGAAGATCGAGTGGATACCGTAACACGTGGCTTGCTCGGCGTCACCATCGCATGTGCTCGATGCCATGACCATAAATACGATCCGTTTCCAACCGAGGACTATTACGCGCTGGCTGGCGTTTTTGCCGGGACAGAGATGCTCAATATGCCTCTCGACGATTCGGTAGAATCCAAAGATGGACATGCCAAGGACCCCGATAAATCCATGCACGTCATCCGCGATCAAAAACCGCACGATATCAAGGTGATGATCCGCGGCAATGTCGAAAACGAAGGGGCAATGGTCGAACGCGGTTTTCCTCGTGTCCTAACCGGCGGCGAGAAAGTCGTCTTCAAAAAGGGAAGCGGACGTTTGGAGCTAGCCGAGGCGATAGCCTCGCCCAACAACCCGCTGACGGCCCGCGTGATCGTCAATCGCATTTGGGGGCAGTACTTTGGTAAGCCTCTCGTCGGCACGCCAAGCAATTTCGGCATGTTGGGCGAACGACCTAGCCATCCTGAATTGTTGGACGATCTGTCGGTACGCTTTATGCAAAATGGTTGGTCACTCAAGTGGTTGCACCGCGAGATTGTGCTGTCAGCTACCTATCAGCAATCGAGTGCGATCGACTATGAAAAGCAAGAAAGCGATGCAGCAAATCAGTGGCTTTGGCGAGCCAACCGTCGGCGACTAAGCGTGGAGGCTTGGCGGGACAGCCTATTGGTGGCTTCTGGTGCCATCGACTATTCGTTTGCAAAAGGATCGATTCAAGCAAGCAAAGCGTCCGATGTGCGTCGTACCTTATATAGCTCGATCAGTCGCTTTCAGTTGGACCCCTTATTAGTACTATTCGACTTTCCAGATCCAAATACGCACAGTGAGCGCAGGTCGTTGACCACGACTCCTCTCCAAAAACTCTTTGCGATGAACAGTGATTTCATGATGAAACAAGCCGAACAGCTTGCGGACCGACTGATCCATCTGGATGTTTCAACGAACGAGGATCGCATCCGCAGCGCTTATGCTTCCATTTATTCGCGAAACCCAGACCGTGAGGAGCTCCGACTAGGACTGGATTTCCTGAAGGACAGTAGCGACGAAAAGCGTCAGTGGACGAAATACTTGCAAGCTTTGTTGGCATCGAATGAACTCCTGATCGTGGACTGAAAAACTATGCATCCAACTAACTTTTCTCGTCGAGAGATGCTGCATAGCTGCGGAGCGGGCTTTGGTGCGTTGGGATGGATGGGTGCCATGGCCAATCGGAGTTTCGTCAACGGTACAACTGAAAGTTCGTCACCGATTGGCATTCCGCATTTCCCGGCGCGCGCCAAACGGGTGGTGTTTTTGTTCATGAACGGTGCTCCGTCGCACGTCGACACGTTTGATCCAAAGCCGATGCTCGCGAAGCATGAAGGGGAGCAACCCTCTGGAAAACTGTACAGGGAATCGAAAGGCTCGGGCTACATGGCTTCGCCGTTTCGTTTTCAACAGCATGGAGAGTCGGGCATGGTCATGAGTGAGCTGTTGCCGAACATGTCGCGTCACGCGGATGATTTGTGCGTCATTCGATCGATGCATACGGATGTCCCAAATCATGAACCGGGATTGCTTATGATGAACTGTGGTCACTTGCAGCCCGTGCGTCCTAGCTTGGGTTCATGGATGTCGTATGGATTGGGGAGTGAAAATCAAAACTTGCCATCGTTCGTTGTCTTGAGTCCGGGCCGACCGGTCGTTGGCCCTCAGCTCTGGTCGAATTCGTTCCTTCCAGGGCAGTATCAAGGAACGTCGGTGGACACAAACGATTTGGACGTCGACCGGATGGTATCCAACATCAAACATCCATTGTTGGGCAAGGTAGAGCAGCGGCAGCAATTGGATTTACTCCAGGCATTAAATCGAAAGCACATGCAGGCCCGAGAGAACGATGCGATCTTCGACGAGCAGATTCGAGCGATGGAGTTAGCCTTTCAAATGCAAAGCGAAGTTCGAGAGGCGTTTGATGTGGCTCGAGAATCAAAAGAGACTCGCGAGATGTATGGTGAAACTCCGTTTTCAAACAGTTGTTTGATTGCTCGACGGTTGTTGGAAAGTGGCGTCCGCATGGTTCAAGTGTATTACGTTACCAACAAGAACAAGCAACCTTGGGATACGCATACCGACAACGACAATCAGCACCGCAAGCTATGCGCCGACAGCGATCGAGCGACCGCCGCATTGCTGACGGATCTGAAGCAACGCGGGATGTTGGAAGATACGTTGGTGATCTGGGGTGGTGAGTTTGGTCGTACACCTTATTCGGAAATCAACAAGAAAAACGACAAAGCCAAGCCGGGGCGGGATCACCATCACACAGGCTTCTCGATGGCATTGGCGGGGGGAGGAATCCGGGGCGGACTCACTTATGGAGCGACGGATGAGTTTGGAATGAATGCCGTTGAAGACCGGGTGCATGTTCATGATTTGCACGCAACGATTTTGCATTTAATGGGCTTAGACCATCAGCGTTTGACTTACCGATATTCCGGGCGCGATTTCCGACTGACCGATGTTCACGGACGCGTGGTCCAAGAACTGTTTTCTTAAGAGCCTTCGTGGCCGACGCTAGATCGTGGCCGACGCTGCTTCGTGGCCGACGCTGCTTCGTGGCCGACGCTGCTAGCGTCGGTTCGGATGCTGGCAGCATCCGCCACGAGATCCTCACCTAACCCCCTAGCAATCCATGCGAACTTTTTTACTCTTCGTCGTACTCTCCGCCGCCGCACAGGCGCAGCTTCAACCGGATGGGGCGACCGCATCTTTTCGAGGTTCGCTGCCTCCCAAGCCAACCGGTGAGCTCAGCTCAGACCAGATCCAGATGCTTCAAGGCAGACTCACGGAACTGACACGTGACTTCGCCGCGGTGAAAAAGCATCCGCGGGCTGCAGACGCCGACATTTTTCTCAAAGCCGTGCGGTACGCCATCGAGTTCCATGAATGGTATGGCAAGAAACCAGACGACGATCTGAAGAAAGCCACTGCATTGCTAGAGGAAGCCGCAACCCGCATCCGTTCCTTGCAACAGAACGAAACCCCGTGGATGAATGGTAGTGGCCAAAAGATCCTCGGTTTCTACTCCAAGATCGACGACTCGCCGCAGCCCTACGGAGTCGAAATCCCCGAGGGGCTAGCCTACGGCAAGGACAAGCCAAGCGTTCCAATGTGGATCTGGCTGCACGGCCGAGGCGACACGGATACCGATATGCATTTTGTCTTCAGTCGACTCAATGCCAAGAAGCCCGGCCAGTTTCAACCCAAAGGGACGATCCTTATTCATCCTTTCGGCCGCTACTGCAATGGTTGGAAGAGCGCTGGCGAAACCGACGTATTCGAAGCTAGAGATGACGCAATCGCTCGATTCAACATCGATAGCCATCGCATTGCGATCGCGGGCTTCAGCATGGGTGGAGCAGGCGCATGGCATATTGGAGCTCACTTTGCAGACCAATGGGCGTGCGTTCACACCGGAGCTGGATTCGTTGACGTAAAGCGTTATCAAAAGCTTACACCGAACAAGATGCCACCGTGGTACGAACAAAAGCTATGGGGCGTCTACGATGTGCCAAACTACGCTCGTAATTTCCTCAATGTCCCTTTGATCTGTTATTCCGGTGAGCTCGACCCGCAACGCGATTCCGCCGAATTCATGGCGGAGGTCCTCGACAAGGAAGGCATTCATCCACCCCATCTCATCGGGCCAGGCATGGGACACAAATACCACCCTGAAGTAATCAAGGAGGTGCAATCGCAAATCGAGAAGGCGGTTGCGACCGGCGTTGACACGCTGCCAAAGAGAGTTGTTCTACAGACTCGTTCGCTCGCCTACAGTCGTATGCATTGGTTACAAATCACCGGCATGCGCGAGCCATGGGAAGACGCTCGAGTCGAAGCAAACTGGGACGAAGAAAAAAATGAAATCGTCGTTACGACGAGCAATGTTTCGAGTTTGACCGTCCGGTTGCCAAAGTTAGCAAAAACACCCAAGGTTTTTGTCGATGGCCAGGAGGTTTCTAACCGCAACTCGGATGGTAATGGCTCGAGCTGGAACTGGACCAGTCAGCACACTCCTATCGAAAACGGCCTTACAAAACAACCCATGCTACAAGGTCCGATTGATGACGGGTTTAAATCGCGATTCATCGTCATTTTGCCAGATGGATCGCCCAATGGAACAGCGACCGACAAGTGGTCACGACTCGAAGCCGAACATTTTCTGGTCCGCTGGCGATCGCTCATGCGAGGAGACGCCATCGTTCGCAAAGCCAGTGAAGTTAGCGACGAAGATATCCAGGATTGCCATCTTGTCGTTTGGGGGACGCCAAATACGAATTCGCTCATGAGAAAACTTCTTGCAAGCAAGAGTCTCAGCGAGGTTGTTACTTGGAACGAAAAAGGGGTGAAGATCGGCAGTCAAGAAGGGCCGGTTGGAAATGGCGTTCCAGTCTTCTGCTTTCCGAATCCGCTCAATCCGAATCGCTACGTAATTCTCAATTCAGGTCTCACCTTCCGAGAGGTGCATGACAAAACCAACTCGCTTCAGAACCCTAAGCTCCCCGACTGGGCGATTTTAGATATCACGCAACCACCGAGTATGGAGTCTGCCGGCAAAGTCATCGCCGCCGATTTTTTTGATAGCCAGTGGAAAGTCCGCCCGCGTGTGAAATCAAAGGGGTCATGAAATCAAAGGGGTCAGGCCTCTTTGATTGACACAATTAACGTTCAAGGTAGTTTGGCGTGCGCCGCTATCTGAGAAGGAGCTGGCAGCAGTTCGATAGTCGCCTCAGCGTGGAAGACTGCTCGGCGACACGGATTGAGTGGAATCGATCGCCAGAAGACTCAACCTTGAATCAACAATTCGTCCCGCGGATTCGATCCCCAGTCCCGAAACTAAACAAAGAGGCCTGACTACCAGGCCGCTTTCCAACCTACTTCCATCGCGGCTGAAGACTTGTCTGCACTAGCGATTCCGACCGCCAGGACATCCGTCGCGGAGCGACGGATCTACGTAGGCGACGTCGCTCCGCGACTCGCGGTCAGGGGGCAGCTCAAGGGGCCATCCATTTTACTATTGCATCCGCCTTGTGGCGATTGTAGAATTGGCGGTTCGGTCACATCGTTTACTCTTTTCACTGTCCTTTGCTGGAGAATTTCTTATGGCACGACAAAATCGGCGGGATATCTTCGATCCAAATGAAGTCGGGGCCTTCCATGCCGTTCAGAGAACGGTTCGTCGGGCTTGGCTTTGCGGACTAGACCCGGTTTCTGGCAAATCGTTTGAACATCGGCGAACTTGGATCCAAAATCGCCTTGAGGAACTTGCGGCTAGCTTTGGTATAGATTGTCT
>JAYTVM010000154.1:0-2053 GCA_043743995.1 Pirellula sp.
TGATGTAGCAAGTCTTGACGAACGGGTTGGCGTCCCGCCTCAGAGCTACGAATGTACTCGGCGATGACGGTTTGGAGTTGCTCGTCTCGTTCGCTTTCGGGTTGGCTGTCAGACATGGTTAGTGCTCATTCACTTAAAAGTTGATTTAGTTTGTTGAGGCCCCTAAAAAGAAGGCCAGCGATAGCAGACTCGCTGCGACCAAGCTCGTTTGCGACTTCGGCGAGTTTGAGTCCATGCAGATGATGCAAAATAATGGCCTCGCGTTGGGCGATCGGCAAGGCGTCGAGCGCCTCGGACAGCCGCAACAAGTCCTCCCGCTTGCTGACACGCTGGCTGGGCGAAGACTGTACAGCAGCTAACCACGCCTCAGCTCGATACATTGATTCGTCAATGGTCACTCCCATCTAACAAGGTCTGCTGAACGACGTCCGAAGCGTCAACTTTACGACCGTTGATTGGCAGGATCCTAGCACGAGCAAGCAACATCAAATAAGGTCGATGCCGGTCTAGTCGCTTATCGCAGTCAGCTTTCAAACAATTCATGCATATGGCTCCGCAAAGAGGAGGCAGCAAGTCGGATTCCACGTTGACATCAGCCTAAACTCATCGCAAGTCCTTTCTTAATGTGAGGACGCCTAGCCTGGGCCAACAGAGCGCGCGATTTACTCAAAAATCCAAAAAATGCGATGAACAGCACATGCCAAATCGAGTATTTAGAACTCATTGGACGATTAGGGTGCACTTGATTCAGGCCTGAGTCTCTCAGCTTGCTGTTGCCATTCGTTCGCTTCTTTTTCCTTGCCTTTCGACCTGTAGAAAGTGGCGAGGCGCTCCGCAACCTGGTATCGGCGCTGCTGCCCCCAGGCTGGCGTTTTTGACAGTTTTTGGTTTAACTCATCAAAGGATTTTTTGAGCAGCTGCTCTGCCTCGAGTTCGGCATCTGGTTGCACCGCTTGATCGGCTAATGCACAACCGAGCCAACTGCGACAGTCGGCGGTCAACCACTCGTTCGGAAGTTTCGCCTCGTAAAACTCCATGACTTCTGTGAGAAACGGGAGGGCATCCACAGCGCGGCCTGCTTTAACAAGAATTCTTCCGCAAGCGAACAACGCTCCCGCATACTTACGGGAATCGACTTTGGCGCTAAGGCGACGATATTCGTCGACCATACGATTGGCAATCACGGCGGCTCGGTCAAGCGACTCACGCCCTTCGTGGTAGAGCATCCATTCGCTTAAACGGTCGAGAAAACTAGGGTCTTGCTGCTGCTGGAGTTGTGTTACAAGCTTCTCGTACTCATCGTCCAAGTTCGGCGCACCATCCACTTTAGCCAGAGATCGAAGTCTTAGCGCCAGCATCTCGATCCGTTTCACACCTGTAGTCTGCGGATTATCCTCAAGAAAATCGATGATCTCATTCAGTCTTTCAACTGCTTCGGAGTGTCGATTGGCGTCGCTCAGAAAAGTAGCGTAGTTCTTAGCGGCACCGAGCGCATACGGTTGAGTGAAAACATGCTTGCCATCGCGAAACTCGTTTCGCATCTGACGTGCCTTCTCATGGATCTCAATCGATCGATCGACATCCTTCTTTTGTAAGGCTTTTGCCAATGCTTGCAGCGACATGGCCATATGGATGCCAGGTTGACTCTCCTCGACATTTTGTTCGAAAGTCGCGATGGCGTCATCAGTTTGCCCGATCTCCAAATAAGAAAAGCCCAGTTGGTGACGAATGCTTTTTCTTACACCCATTATATGTTGACTCATTGCCGCAGGACTCTTGAGTGCATTCTCGAAATGGGTTACCGCTTCTTGATGCCGTTTGGCCTGTCGGTACATAGCGCCAAGTTCAGATTCTAAAGCCACGTAATAGGGGTGCCCCATAGCTAGCTCGCTTTTGTCGACAGTTGAACTCAGTTCTTCGAGAATCCTTAATCCTTCGTTGATGCGACCCGCCTCCCGCAGCGCATACGCGAGGTGATAGCGAGCTTTCCCCGTTTGATTGTGTTCGGCACCAAGCTGCAAAACCGCGTCCCGGCTAAATTGTTCGAAGAAAT
>JAYTVM010000155.1:0-25502 GCA_043743995.1 Pirellula sp.
ACAAGCGACTTCAACGATCAACGACACTACCCGATTATGATATACTCATCACTCCGCAAACCCTTGATGGCAGGTAGTTTTGAACCTGCCGCTCGCCTAGGAGAAGTTACATGTTAATAAGTGCAAGATCCTTACTGGCTGTGATGTTACTTGCAATGATGTGCGGACCATCCTTCTCACAGGACATCGAAGCGAGATTCGCACAGTATCAGTTTCAAAATGCACAAGTTAATGAGGGCATGTCCGTCTTGATCGAGAAGGTATCGGTTACCGACGGTTTGGAAAAAGTCGGGGATATAAATTTTAGTGCTCCACCTACATACCGATTGGAATTGTCGTCCAAGCGAACGCTTCAGCGACTTGTTGTCAGTGCAAAGGGAGTTAGAAAAAGGCTAGATGGGCTAAGCTATTCGTTGTTGGGGGACTCAGATATTTCAAGCGCAGATCGTGAATCGCAGTTAATCCACGAGAATGTTGGGTGGTACCACTTCCAAACTCGGAACGCACCGTACAAGGGTATAACAAGATTTCAGATTAAGGCTGGGGTTGTGCCGATGACCACCGAAACAAGATGGAAGCATCCTTTCGATATCGCGACAACACAAGCTGCGGGGCTACTTGGAGATGAAGAGTCGCTTTTGATGGGAGTGTCGCACAAAACGATTGAGGAGGAAATACTGAAAGATGGCAGAACACGCTTAACGGTGTTTAATGATCGAGGAGGTGTTTACCGGATGACCTTCAACAAAGATGAGGATTGGTTCACTGAGGAAATTGAATTTCTTCGTAAGAAAATGACCCGGGAAGAGGAGATAGCAGCGGCCTATGCAAAGCGAGGTCCGGTCATCGTTACTAAAGAGATGCTCCCGAAATACAGCACATACGCAATAAACCGTACCGAGTGGAAGGAAGTCGCGAAAAATCGATGGGTGCCTTGGGTCACACGCATTAGCACCAAACTATCGGACTCGGATGTTGAGTATGAGATTCGATTTCGGGATTGGAAATTTAAGGGGGATTTCGATGAATCGCTGCTCGACGAAGCCTATTTTACACCCGAGAAAATAGCCGCTTCAATCGACTTTAAAGCGATTCGGGATTTGTTCGATCGCACGAAATAGCAATGCCCTTCGGTTTGTGGCGTTGTCAAATTATGTGTTTGCAATTGGATTGAACATGAATGTCGCAAAGTTGAACGAATTGCAATTCGAGTTTATAGCGGAACGGCGCAAGCCGTCTGGTTTCGTGGAGATAATCACAATGTCACCGGACGGCTTGCGCCGTTCCGCTTCAATCGCCGACTAGGTGAGTGCCTTTCGGCTTACGGACTTTCCGCTAATAAAGGTGTTAACTATCTCACATCGCATTTCGAGCCTCCGCAATCTTGAGCCTCCAAAGTGTACCGAATCGCTGCTTCAAGGGACTCTTCGTCGAATATATATCTGACGCTCCCTTTACGAGTCCACCAGTGTTCTCGCACTGGGTCACTTGCAGGAGTCCGACGTTGATGTTCTTTCAGTTTTCTCTTTCCCCACGCTTTGAATTGATCTCGCACTTGCTCGCCTTCATATCCAATTGCAGTAACCACGACGTGGCAGTGGTTCGAACGGCAGTTTACGGCATGAAGGTGCCACGAACGAATTCCGCAGTGTTCTGCTATGACCGAGTTTACGATCATGCGCTGTTGATCATCCAAGTAAATTGCCTCTTCAGTCATCTTCTCGCGACACCAGTCAGCGAGAAATGGTTGGGGAATCTGTTGTCCTTTGTGCCATTTGGTCCAGCCTCGCTCATCACCAGGTAGCCAAGTGCCATAGCAAGACCATGTAATGAAGAAAGCAATCGGATCGTCATGCATAGTTGCAAATTGTAGCGGTACGGCGCAAATTGTAGCGGTACGGCTTGTAGCGGTACGGCGCAAGCCGTCCGGTGAGTTGTTAATAAATGCCGCAAAACCGGATGGCTTGCGCCCTGCCGCTACAATTACACTTATGATCGAGGCTAGGTCTTGGTACACCAAATCCTTACTTTAGCAAATCCCCTCGCGTCATATTGCGACGATCGACTTTTCCGGCTTGAATTTTTTCAGCAATGAAATCGATAGCAACTTGAACGCTGATTTTCTGGCTGCAAGAAAAGAGGTCGATGCACATGGCTTGATGCTCCGGCCAAGTGTGCGCTGCCAAGTGCGATTCCGCAATAACAACGACACCCGAGAGACCGTGGGGCGAAAACTGATGAAAGCAACTTTGCACGACAGTGGCCCCTGCCAATTCCGCGGCGGTGATCAAAATCGATTCAAGAATAGGGCCCTCGGTTGGCAAATGGGAGCATTGATAAAAGTCAACTAGCCAATGCCAGCCGAGAACATTGGACTTCGTCGGCTGTAGCTCATTTTCAGACATAAAAACCTAGCATTTGTTCGAATTCTGCTTCGTTGCCTGTCAATATTCTTTTGCAATTTTCATGTAGCAGCAGGCACCTTCACATTCGAGCCAACCAGCGCGTCAAACAAGGGAGAAGCCATCAGCGTCGTGACCACCGCCATGATAACCAAGATTGCAAACAATGCTTCGCTAATCACGCCGCGTTGTAGTCCAATGTTGATAATGATCAATTCCATCAGCCCGCGGGCGTTCATGAGGGTGCCGATTCCGAGGGCTTCGCGGTTGGGCAGGCCAGTTAGACGGGCGGCCAGCCAACACGCACCAAATTTCCCAGCAACGGCAGCAGCAAATACCAGTCCACACATTCCCCAAAGATAGGAAGTATTGAGCAGGCCAATCTTGGTATTTAAGCCCGAGTAGGTAAAGAATAAAGGCAAAAGGAGCGCAACCGCCAAGGGCTGAATCCTGGCAATCAAATCCCTGGCCATGGCTCCCCGCGGTATGCACGCTCCTATGACAAACGCACCAAAGACCGCATGCAAATGGATTTTGTCAGTAAACCAAGACCCAAACGCCATGACGACAAGCCCCACCACAAAACCCGTATCGCTGAGTGTGCCGTCCGTTTCGATCCACCATTGCTTGCATCGATCCAGTAACGGACGCACAATTGCCAGGGCAACGAGCACAAACAATAGTCCGCTTATGATGCTCCCAGCTGCGTTGGTGATGTTGGAGTCAAAACTTGCCAGAACTAGGGCCAGCAGGCACCACGCCATGGCATCATCGATAGCCCCCGCGCCAATGGCTACTGTTCCCATCAGTGTTCCAGTCAGCTTCTTAAAATGAATGATTCTGGCCAACATAGGAAAGGCCGTGATGCACATGGACGCTCCTAAAAATAGCATGGCCTCTGTAAGTTTCGTCTCTTTCGGGAACAACTCCGTGTAGTTGAAAAAATACCAACCTAGGCCTGTTCCTAAAGCAAATGGCGCAAGGATGCCCGCCAATGATACTGCGAGCGAACTTTTGAAATGGCTGCGGACAATATCGACTCGAAACTCCAAACCAACCACAAACATGTACAACGCAAGCCCCAACTGCGACGCTGGAAAAAGATAGCTCTGCGTATCTCTTTTCACTTGCTTGCTGTCCCAGGGAAAGAGCGCTTGTTGCCACTCGGGCCAGAACAAACCGAACAAAGATGGACCAAGTAGCACACCGGTTATCATTTCAGCCACCACTTGCGGTTGCCCAAGTTGTTTCGCGATCATGCCAACGACACGACAGGCGATCAAAATAACGCCGATCTGAAAAAAGAATTGCACCGCTAGATTCACGTTGTTGACAGGATTCATGGCTTCGTCAGAAATCGTTTGGGAAGTGTTATGACCAAGGGTTCTTGCTTTGGTCGTGAGGCTTGCGAGCACGTCGCAACAGCGTTACCAATTGCTCGAGTTCCTGCTTGTCCAGATGTCCCAACTGTTTTGTATGGCCTTGCTGCAAAGGCTCTGCAATCTCGCTAAGCAAAGCAAGACCGCTGGCGGTGATGTTGATCAGCACCATCCGTCGATTTTCTTGCGGACGCGTCCGTTGAATGAACGAAGCGGTTTCCAATTTGTCCAACATTCGAGTGATGTCAGGCGCCTTAGAAATCATGCGATCCGCGATCGTTAGGGTCGGGACAGCTTCCGGATGGTGGGCTGCAAGCAACCGCAAAACGTTATACTGCTGAGACGTAATTCTCCTGGGCCCGAAAACCTCGTCTTCCATCGAGCGCAGGCGGTCATAGGTTCGCCAAAGATTGAGGAAAACCTCTTGCTCAAGCGAATCAAACTTAACCTGCGAACCATCCTTTCGTGTCCTCATCCCGGAACTATAGTTGTTTGAACGAGTATTGTCTAGACAATTTTCAAATACCGGAGCCAGCACCCTTGTCGGAAGTCAAGCTACAATGTGGCACGCAAACGGACTTTCCCAGGAACTTTCTTCTCAAAGCTGTATCCTAGGTTAGTTGTGTCCTTCGTTTTCCGAAAGTTATCATGAGCGCCTCTAATCAAGATATCGATGATCTCCTGAGCAGCATGCTGGATGGCATGTTGACTTTCGAGGAATCGAAATTCCTGGAACGCGAGATGGCGAATGACCCAACCCTTCATGCACGATTCGACGAATTGAGTTTCCTTAGGCGTTCACTTTTGAGCGGCAGAACAGTGGCCACTCTAGGGCCGAATTTTGCGTCGTTTGTCATGCAGGCTGCCCAAACGCGGGTTAGGGAAAATGAACGAGTTGCTCCTAAGACAACCGTTTCCGAGACTCCAAAAACCGTGTCGAGCCAAGAAACTCAACGTGTTGCCATATCCCGGAATCATCACCGATGGCTTCGATGGGTTTACGTCGGTGCCGCATCGATCGCGACGTGTGTCGTTCTCTTCGTGTTTTCCATGCCTCAACGCGACGATAGCAATTTGATCTCGGATTCCGCTTCGGCACTGGAAAAGCAAAGTTCTGACTCGAACGAAACGACTAACAATGACTTGGCCCGCGCCGACGATCAGGTCGTTCGGGAGATCGCGAAGGACGTTGTAGAAAAAATGGACAGCAGTCTTGTTGTTCGAGAGCAGGTTGCGGATGTTTTGCCAAAAGGCGTAAAGCAACCTGACCTGTCTGACCATCAAATTGCAGATTCCAAAACTGTTTCATCGAATGTCCAATTGGATGTAAAACCGAAGGCAATCGAATCGGACCTAGAATACTTCTTGTACGTTTTGGACGCCACAGTTACCCAAGCTGCAGTTGAGGATCGTGCATTGGAAAAAATACTGGAGAAGCATCAAATCGTTTATACTGTTGACTTGGCCATCAACGAGGATCAATTGGCAATGTTGGAGAAATCCAAATTGACCGGTGGCAGCAGCGTTGCAAACACAGACAAGATGGGGCTGGTTTTACTTCGATCCTCGGCGCGTCGACTCGGTTCTGCGATCACGGACGTCATGTATCATTACCAAGATTTCCCAGAATTCGCACAAAATATCTCCACGGATCGTTCCGCGACGGAGCTGGTCAAGCAGTTGAGCCAAATCAAAGTGGCAGAGAGTTCAGGTGGCGTGGCTCAACGTTTCTCGCTGCCCAAAGCACCCGGTATCTCTTATCCATTTGCGTCGTCGGCGCGCATTGGAAAGCCAATGCCTTTGGAGAAACGGCTTGAGAATGGGAAAAAGCAACCGCTTATTTCTGGCGAAGGAATGGCGAACGCATTGATTCTGCTGAGACCGGCAAAACGGTAACCCCGCTTGAATAGGCCCTGTAATCATGCGAATGGACGCGAATCCAATCGCGAAGGGAAGGACATCTTTCCAATGATTTCACAAAATAGTTGAATTCCGCTTCTTAATTGTTGTGTTTTTATCAAATGCATCGTAAAGTCTCCACCAATGCCATTGATTAGCTTGGATGGAGTCGTTTTTTACTTTCGGTCCTGACGCAGTTTCGCAAGCCTTCTTTCCATACCGTTTTTCATAGGAGTATTCGATCTTGGTTAACCGTCGAAGTCGTGGTTTCACCTTGGTGGAACTTTTGGTTGTCATTGCGATTATTGGAATTCTGGTTGGGCTTCTGTTGCCGGCGGTTCAAGCCGCACGGGAAGCAGCCCGGCGAATGCAATGTTCCAACAACATGCATCAATTGGGTATTGCACTGCACAATTATGCCGATGCACACAAAAAATTCCCGCCGGGTACGATAGGTCGTAACCCCACCAATCCTGCAAGTTACCTTGCGAAGCGAACCCCATTTATTCGGTTCATGTTGGATTTCCTAGAGCAAGGAAATCGAGGAAGAGTCTATGACGACAATTTGAACTGGCACCTTCAACCCGCCGCAAATTGGCCCATCGTCTTCTCGTATTTGCCATCATGGCAGTGTCCGAGCGACGAAACCTATCGAATGGAGAATAATTCCTTTTTGGACTACAAGGGGAACTACGGCGTAAACTGGGGTGCGCAAACTCAAGTTGTTACGACCTCCACTTTGCAAGGGCCTTTCTACTATCATTACGGAGCTCGATTTGCTGACATTACCGACGGGACGAGCAATACCTTTGCCATGTTAGAGATGCTACAAGCTCCTTCTTTCGCAGCAGACCCGATAGATCGTCGCGGACGACCCTGGAACGAGGATTCCTCTTGTTATCAATTGAGCGCTGATCTCTCACCCAACAGTCGAGCACCCGACCGCGGTGTTTGTGTGAATCGTCCCGAAAAGAAATTGCCATGCATTAGCGGTGGCAGCATTGGCCAGTTTACACTTGCCGCTAGAAGTCGTCATACGGGCGGCGTAGAAGTCATGATGTGCGATGCCTCCGTACAATTCCTGTCTGATTCGATAGACATCCTGACTTATCGCGCGCTCAGCACGCAAGCCGGTGGTGAAGTGGCGCAGGTGCAGTAACTTTAATGCTGTGATTTTATTATGATCGCCTTTCGCCCTGCGAAAGTTCGCGTCGTTAACGCACTTTTGCGGAGCAAAAGGCGACAATCTAATGCAACACATTCAAATACTACAAAGCGGTTGTTCGTATGTCCCAAACTGGTATTGAGAGGTTTTCTTGGACTTGTCTATCGTTCGCGATCGTCCTTTGCCTCCTCAACATGGCCGGGTGTGGTCCCGGCGACAATCGTCAAGCCCTATCAGGAACGGTTTCCTGGCTAGGCAAACCACTTCCCAAAGGAGTCATTACTTTCTACCCAAAAGGTCAGGGGTCAACGGTGGGTTGCGAGATCATAGACGGGAAGTTTTTGATCGAGATGATCAATGGAGCCACTCCAGGTAAATACCGTGTAGAAATTGTCGCGTTTCGCCCTACTGGAAAATCAGAATTTGATATCGACCAAAACAAACAAGTTTCGATCGAAGAGCAATACTTGCCAAAGCAGTTCAATGCGGACTCGATCCTTGACGCAGAAGTGGTTGGTACCAAGTCGAACACGTTTGCATTTGACTTGAAACCAAGCAAATAGTTCATTGCCTCAAGGAACTAGCTAGGCCTACTGGAAATACTGTTTTGCGGTTTGGCCGTTCAATGCCACGATGCCCCAGATACCGATCGGAATTCCAAGCAGACCGCATGACGTGAGGCATGGGATGCACATGACGACCGCACCCACTTTGGCCGTTCCGATTCCCTTGCGGCGTAACATATTGATGCCCGCCCAGCCGATTAACGATTGAAGCAATCCCGAGACAGCAGATGCGACGATAACGCCGAAAAAGCCAAAATAGAACCCGGTCCGCTCGGAGTCGTTGGCGTTCGGTGGCGGGACCGCTCCACCACTGGTGTACTGCATTATTCCACTGAAAACAACCAAGATGGAAAGGCCGAAACTCATGAGTGCCAGGATAATGAACAAGATTCCTAGAAGCGTGAATTGAGTTGACGAATCGTTCGCAGGGTTCGGCAGGTTTGGTTGAAGTTGTCGCGGATCATGGCTGTAGGGATTTGGGGCTTCAAACTGGGAATTAGACATTTGGACTCTTCCGTGTAAATGTAGCTGTGGTATCGGATTCCTAATGGGCTCAGCGGACTGTGGCGTATTGTATCGTCAACAGAGGATTTAAAACGAGGAGTACCATTCGGTTCGATACGGAAATGCATTGGTGGGATCGAGTGCGTTTTTTTTGTCGCTGACCGTCCGTCGGCGGAGCGACGGACCTACGGCAACGACCTACGTTCGTCGCCTCGGTTCATTTGCTCCACCGCTCTTTAATTTCGGCTTGGTCATTAATAATCGGTGACTGTCCGGTCCCAATAAATCGTCGAGTCGGGATCTCAATTCAGGTGCAATCGCTACCTTTTGTTTATCCGACTTGACGTGCACCGTCTCTCCCGATTGCAGACGAATCGCGACAAAAACATCGCGAGGGCCAGGATAGCCTTTGAGAATCTCGCGGATCTTCTTGATCATCTCCGGCTTGTGCTTGCTCTCGTCATAAAGAATGTGAATGCCTGTGGTGAACTTCGTGTCCGCTTCTTCAATCGGCATGAGCTCGTTGACGATGAAACTGACTTCGTCCTCCTCCCCTTTCTTGTCAACCGTCCCACGCACCAAGACCACCGCGTCCGGCTGGATCAACTCGCCATATTTCTCGAACCCGTCTGGCCAGCATATGCTGCGAACATAACCATCCATATCCTCCAAATCAAAATTCGCATACTTTGAGGATTTGCCAGGTTTTGGATTGCGAGTCTGTGCGATCTTGATCGACGAGATCATGCCACCCATCAACACTTCGTCTCGATTCTTGGCGGTCTTTACCGTGGCCGATGTGTGAGAACAAAACGCTTTCAGGATCTTGTCGTATTCCGATAGCGGATGTGCGGAGAGATAAAACCCGAGCACCTCCTTCTCCATGACGAGCTTCTCTTTGTCGGGGTATTCGGGCACATCTGGCAAAGTGATTTTAATGTCCTCGACCACCTCTTCGAAATCGTCGAACAAACTCATTTGACCACTTCGCCGATCTTTGAGTTTCGATGCCCCACCTTGCAGCGCTTTCTCCAGAACCGCCATCATCTGCGAACGCCTGGCTTTGAAACAATCCATCGCTCCGGCTTTGATGAGCGTCTCGATGGCGGCTCTTCCACACTGGGTCACATCGACACGTTCGCAAAAATTGAAAATGTCCTTGAACGATCCGTTTTTGTCTCGCTCGATGGCGATGGCCTCAGCAGCCGAACCACCGCAGCCTTTGATCGCAGACAGCCCAAAGAGGATCTTGTTTTCGCTCACGCTAAACTCAGACCGGCAGGAATTCACATTCGGGTACTCGACCGAAATGTTCATCCGCTGGCAATCCTCCAAATGCTCGACCAAAGCGTCTTTGCGTTTAAAATTGCGGCCTGGAATATCGCCAGTCAGCAAAGCCGCCATGAACTCAACTTTGTAGTGGGCCTTCAAATACGCGGTCTGATAAGCGATGAGAGCATAGGCCGTCGAGTGGCTCTTATTGAAGCCATAGCCTGCAAACTTGAGGATCATGTTCCAGAAGTCTTCGGCTTCCTTTTTCGTCAGTCCCTTTTCTTGGCATCCGCCGAAGAATTTTTCCGCATTGGCGGCGATGAGTGATTCTTTTTTCTTACTGATCGCCTTGATACAAGTGTACGCCTTGGCTAACTCTATTCCACCAAGGCCGTTCAAGATACGCATGACCTGCTCTTGATAAACCATGACCCCGTTGGTCTCGGCGAGAATCTCCTCGAGAACGGGATGAATGTATTCTGCCTGTTTTTTCTTGTTTTTGACTGCGACGTATTCATCGACCATCCCACCCTCGAGAGGACCGGGGCGATAGAGGGCATTGGTCGCGATAATGTCGCTAAAATGGTCCGGCTTCATGCGCTGCAACAAGTCGCGAATGCCACCACTCTCCAATTGAAAGACCCCTTTGGTCTCGCCACGTTTGAGCAAGTCGAACGTAGCCATATCGTCGAGTGGGAAGTCGAGCGGGTCGATGCGCTGGCCAGTGGTCTGTTCGATGATATCCATCGACTTGGACAAGATGGTCAAATTGCGAAGGCCGAGGAAATCCATTTTGAGTAGCCCGGCTGCTTCCACGTCCCCCATCGACCACTGCGTGATGATGTCGTCCTTGCCCGAGACCCGCATGAGTGGTACGTACTCGGTGAGCGGTTTGTCGGCGATCACAACGGCGGCAGCGTGCGTTCCAATGTTGCGAGCCATTCCCTCAAGCTTGCTCGCGAAATCGATAACCTCACGTACGTCTGGATCGTTTTCGTAGAGCTTTTTGAGGTCTTCGCTATCCTCTAATGCGCTTTTGATCGTGACCTTCGGGTCGTCAGGAACCAACTCGCTGATTTCAGACACACGACTCAGCGGCATGCCCAAAGTCCGTCCAACGTCTTTGATCGCTCCACGGGCCTTGAGCGTGCCGAAGGTACCGATTTGAGCAACGTTGGCTTCGCCGTATTTTTCCTTGACGTAACGAATGATCTCGCCGCGGCGTTCTTGACAAAAGTCGATGTCAATATCAGGGGCTTCGAGTCGACTCTCATCCAAGAATCTTTCAAACAGCAGGTCGTATTTGATCGGGCAGACGTGAGACAGATACGTCGCGTAACACACCAATGCACCCACTCCGCTGCCTCTCGCCGTTGCCGGGACATTGATTTCGCGGGCATAGCGAACAAAGTCCCAAACGATCAGAAAATAGTTCGAGAACCCAAGTTTGGAAATAACCCCCAACTCGCGGTCAAGCCGATCCAACACCACTTGCGCCAATTCGCCGTCTTTGCACATCTCCTCATTTTTCGAATAGCGATCGAGAAGGCCCTCCATGCATAACTTACGCAAGTAATCGTCGGGCGAAAGATTCGGCTCAGGGATCGCGTAGGACGGGAAATTTCTCGAACCAAGGTCCAAACTGATGTCGACGGAGTCGGCAATTTCCTGGGATCGTGCGACAGCATCTGCATGACCTGGGAAGTGGCCATACATCTCTTCCTGCGATCGCAAATAGAACTCGTTACCTTCCATTTGCATCCGATTGCGGTCGGTCCGGAACTTGCCTGTGCTGATGCAAAGCAAGACGTCTTGGACCTCGGAGTCCTCGCGGTCAACGTAGTGGGCGTCGCTGGTTGCAACCAACGGAATACCCACACGATTGGCAACCTCGATTGCACCCGCCATCTGCTGGCGTTGGATTTCGAGTTTGTTGTTCATGATCTCGATAAAGAACCGATCACCGAATACGCGATCGAACCACTGGGTGACTTCGATGGCTTCTTGGATTGCTGAATCGGTGTCGTACCCCTTCAGGATCGCGCGTGAAAATTCGCTGGAGACGCAGCCACTCAGGCAAATGATCCCTTCGCTGTGTGCTTCGAGTATCTGCTTGTCGATTCGAGGCTTGAAGTAAAATCCCTCCAAACTCGCCGCAGAAGCCAGTCGAATGAGGTTTTTGAAGCCGGTCTTGTTCTTAGCCAGAAGCGTCAAGTGGAACGAAGCTTCTTTGGAGGATGCGGCGTCTCGTTCGAAACGGCTGCCGGGCGCAACGTAGGCTTCGTAGCCGAGTATGGGGTTGATACCCAGTTCTTTCGCTTTGCGATAAAACTCGAGCGAGCCATGCAAATTGCCGTGGTCCGTAATGGCCAAAGATGTCATGCCGTGCGACTTGGCCCGCTTGAGCAATTTATCGATCGGGCTGGCTCCATCGAGCAAACTGTAGTGACTGTGGCAATGCAGATGTGTGAACGGACGTGGTGTGTCGGTGGACATTCGGAGTAGTGGAGTGGTTGAGTAGTTGAGTAGTTGAGTGGTGGAGTGGTTGAGTAGTTGAGTGGTGGAGTGGTGGTGTCACAACAGAGAACACAAGCTACCCTTGTCCTGGGCTGTAAAAAAATTGCTATTGCGATCGACTCTAAGAAGCATTTTCACTTCCGTTTTTGTTCCTCGCAAATTTTGTAGTTGCTTATCGACATAGCTTTGGCTACCGTCGGTTTTCAACCGGCGGGGCCATATCTGGTCCGATTTATTCGGGCGGGCTATTGATTTAGTGATCACACGGACGCATTTCGTTTAACCGTTAGCCGTAGGCGTACGTCAATGGTACCAAGTTCGCCTACGGCTGACTGTTAAACGATTAAATCAACAGGCCGCGAGTTCGACGGAGAGCGAACACTCTGCGAATTTTCCGCGTTGGTAGCTGACAGATGCTGCCCCGCCGGTTGAAAACCGATGGAAGCAAAAGGAATCGATTTGCCTGTCTTTCAATCTGGCGAGGTGGAAGGAAAGATGCGCAATCCAATTGCACCCGCAACGAGAGACCTATTCACCCCTTCGCTATTGTTCGGTGTATTCGACCTTTTCAAAGCCCGCTTCGATGATGGCTTTCGTGGTTTCTTCCTTGTTGAGTACGCCACGATACTTGACCAGTATCACAGGATTGTCGATGACATCCTTTTTTTCTTGAGGAGTTAGCTCAATCGACTCAACGTCGTTCTTCTTGGTGATCAATGACTTGACCTCAGGATAGCAGCCATGGGGGCACATCATTCCGGTGACCTTGACCGCCACCATTTTGAATTCTGCTGTTTCGGCAGAATCGGATTCAGGGCTAACAACTACGGGCTTGTCCGATGGGGAAGCGATTTTATTCGGTTCTGTATTGCAGCCAACAAGAGTCAAAAGGGAAGCCAGGGCGATGATAAAACGCATGAGAAAGTAAGCCTTTGTATGGGAAACGGGAGCGATTCTGTTTACGAACGTCTCTATTGAGGGGGTTGGATCGGTTTGAAAGCCATTTTAGCAATCTCGCGTCTTAAGGTTAGGCCAGAAATTTTTTGGAAGCCAAGAAACGTTTTTATCGCGTGAACTCTCTGGAATGGTACAGGGGAAATCGGTAGGATGTGAGTAGCGATCGAAATAGAATCAACGGATACGAGTCCGTTCCAACCATTTAGGCAGCGAATATGCAATATCGAATGCAACGACTTCGTTGGAAAACAGCAGCACTTCTCTCATTTGCCATTTTGATCCTTGGAATGGGATCTCGAGTGGCTTTTTCCCAGCAGTTAGCCAACGTCGCGGGTGCCGCAAAACCTAAATCCGATACCGATCCGAAGCCTGCGCAGACGGAAAACGCCGAGGATACGGTAAAGCCTTTGACCAGTAGGCCTGACCCGAGAAGAACCGTTGTGCCGGAAAAAACCGAGCCGAAAACGGAAAGGCAGAAAGTCGACGAACGAAAGGCTCGGGAGGCCGCTCGCAAACGTGGCGAAATGACTTTCGATGACCTCAAGTTCGATATCGAAAAGGGGGCCGAATTCAAATCGGAAATGATCACCAAAAATTTAAAGGAGCTCGACAAAAAGACGTTTACGCTCCGTGGTTTTATCCTGCCGACTTCGGTATTCCAACAGTCAGGCATCAAGCAGTTTGTTTTGGTCCGCGACAACCAGGAATGCTGTTTTGGTCCGGGAGCCGCCATTTACGATTGCGTCGTGGTCGAAATGGCCCCGGGCAAGAGCACGAACTTCGCGACTCGCGTTGTAACCGTGAAAGGCAAATTTGAAATCGATAGCGAGTCGTTTCAAGATCCTGATGGCGGAAACTACGCTATTTTCAAAATGACCGCCGACGAGGTGAAATGAGCCGCTCCCCACTGCTAGAGACCCATTTGCCTTTCCCGTGTCGACAGGGAAAGGTTCGAGACGTTTATGATCTTGGGGATCGGTTGTTTATCGTTAGCACGGATCGAATCAGCGCCTTTGATTGGGTGATGCCCAATGGGATACCTGATAAAGGTTCGGTGCTGACTCGACTTAGTCTTTACTGGTTCGCTGAACTTGGTGTTGAGAACCATCTCATAGGGGATACTGTTCCCGAGGAAGTTCAACCGCATGATCCCAATGGGGATTTAATCGGACGGTGCATGGTCGTGCGAAAAGCGTCGGTCATTCCTTTTGAATGCGTGGTTCGTGGCTATCTAGAGGGAAGCGGTTGGAAAGACTATCAAGCGACCGGCAAAGTTTGCGGGATCGCATTGCCAAAGAATCTTCGGCAGTGCGATGCATTGCCGACCCCACTGTTTACTCCAGCCACGAAAGCTGAAACGGGCCACGATGAGAATGTCTCATTCGAAACGATGAGAAATGCGATTGGAACCCCGCTTGCGAATGAGCTTCGCGACAAAACCCTGGCCGTTTATGCCCGCGGTGTTGAGCTTGCGAAAAAGCGGGGGATCATCATTGCGGACACCAAGCTGGAATGGGGCTGGTGGGAGAACCGCGTAATTTTAATCGATGAAGTGCTGACGCCGGACAGTTCTCGATTTTGGCCAGCCGAAAGCTGGACCCCTGGCCGTTCCCAAGAGTCCTTTGACAAACAGTTTGTTCGTGAATACTTAATGGGAACCAACTGGGACAAAAACAGTCCTCCTCCACCGTTACCGGAATCGATTGTACAGCAAACACGAGTAAGATACATCGATGCCTACGAACGCATAACCGGCACCAAGTTTTCGTCGTCTTCGTGAACTTAGGGTGGCTGGCGCATTGCAAGTTGCAGCAATAGCCTGGGCGTTTAACAGTCAGCCGTAGGCGAACTTGGTACCATTGACGTACGCCTACGGCTAACGGTTAAACGAAATGTGTCCGTGTGATCACTAAATCAATAGCCCGCCCGAATAATTTGGACGGAGAGCGGTCAGCAACACAAACATGAAATGAATATCGGGTATTCGATGTAGCTGTCAGATATGGCCCCGCCGGTTGGAAACCGACGGTAGCCAAACCTATGTCCCCAGCCCAGCACTAGCCCAACCTATGCCTTAATGTCCACCCTTGGCTGGCGCTGCAGCTTCGGCTGCTTTTTCTTGTGCTGCCAGTTCAGACGCCTGCGCATCTAGTACTTTCCCGGAGGTAAGTCGTTCTGTCTTGGCAGCGGGCTCCTCGAATACTTCGGTCAAGACGAACACTTCGACCCGTGAGTCGCTCGATTGGTCTACTTCCTCGGCGAGGAACCGCGGATCCGAATTGCCGGCGGCACTTGGGCGAAGTCGTCGCGCGTCGATTCCTTGCTCGACTAGGTATTGCGTAACTGCCATGGATCGTTTGTAGGATATATTCCAAGCGTCGAAAGCGGACTGAGGCGTGCTGCCGCTGCTGGCGGAATGGCCACGAACCTCGATTCGATGTTGCTTGCCTTCTAATTCCGGGATTAAATCCAGTAGCGTTTGTTTTCCCTCGTCGTTGAGTTCGACCGAGTTCAGTGGAAAGAGAACCATGGAGCCAACGTTGCTTTTCTCCCCTTCGTCCGTCATCTTTCGGAACTTGCTCTCTCCCTCGGATTTCTTGGTGCCACGGACTTTGGTAACGCGTCGGTTGCCATTGCCATTACTGTTCGACGGGACCATCGACTTAGCATCGCTGCCAGTCATTCGTTTTCCGCCTGGATTTCGAAAGTGCTCCGCAACCGCTGAGACGACCTCGGGCTTTTGGGATGTTAGCCACATCACCATAAAAAAAGCCATCATCGCCGTTACGAAGTCTGCATAGGCAACTTTCCATGCACCACCGCCACCGCTTGCCATGGTTTATGCTCCACCTGAATCAACGGTCTTAAATAGCTTTTCGATTTCTTCGACGGAAGGGCGGACGTCGCTTTCGAGTCCGCGTCGCCCGGTTTCGATGGCCATCTTCGGTTGCATGCCATTGAAGAAGCCTTGGAGTACACACGCGATCGTTCGGAAGTAAGCGCTCTCCGAGTGACCGATGCTGGCCATCTTGGCTGCAAGTGGGCCTAAGAAGCCGTAGGAGGCAAGAATTCCAAGGAACGTTCCGACAAGTGCGGCACCCACGTGGTGTCCAATCTCTGCCGGCGGTCCATCGATGTGCCCCATCGTTACAACGATCCCAAGAACCGCTGCAACGATCCCGAACCCAGGAAGTCCGTCGGCCGTCTTCGAAAGGGCATCGACGGGATGATGGTGTTCCGATTCCATAGCTCCTATCTCGATCTCCATCAAATTACCAACATCCTCAGGTCGTACGGAACCATCGATAACCGGTCCAAAGGCACCTTTGATGAATTCCGTCGCATGATGATCTGCAGCAAGTTTTGGATACTTTGCAAAGACAGCGCTTTTATGAGGATCTGCAATATGTCCTTCGAGGGCAAGCAAGCCGTCTCGACGCGCGATTCGAAACAGTTCGTAAAGCGCAGAGAAAGTTTCCTCGTATGCCTTTTTACTGTAGGGCGCGCCCTTGAGCGCTTGAATGATCCCAGACACGATTCCCTTGAGAACCGGAAACGGTGACATGACGATCAATGCGCCAAGTGAAGCGCCACCGATAGTAACGAATTCCGATGGTTGATTGAGGGCGAAAATGTCCCCGCCGGCCCACAGAAAGCCGCCAATCACCGATGCTGTTACAACTATACAACCGATTATGACAACCATACCATTGGATCCTTTGAAGAGATGAACCCAGGTATATAGCCCTCAAACGCGACAGCAGCAAAGTTTCCTAGTCAGGTAATGAATGAGGAGCCTTGAGAATTTTACGAAATTGCTGGTAAACCCGATTATGCAGATCGCAGGATCACGAAACGATGGCCTTTTGACCGGTAACCGCTTCGAGCTCAGCCATTTCGGCCTCCCACTCGTGATTTCGGAATGCTCCTTCCCATTTCGTAATAACGACGGTCGCAAGGCAGTTTCCGATCACGTTGACTGTTGTACGAGCCATGTCCATCAACTCGTCTACACCGAGAATTAAGATGACACCTTCCACCGGCAAGTTGAACGATGCAAGGGTTCCCAACAGGATGACCAAGGATGCGCGCGGAACTCCGGCAACCCCTTTTGAAGTCAGCATCAGGGTTAGCATCATCATGATTTGCTGAGTCCAGTTGAGTTCAATACCTGCTGCTTGAGCCACAAAGACCGACGCGATACCAAGATAGAGCGTGGTTCCATCGAGGTTAAAGCTATATCCGGTTGGCAAAACGAAGCCAACGATTCGCTGGGGGCAACCGAGACGAACTAGATTCTCCATCGCCTTTGGCAAGGCCGATTCACTCGATGTCGTTGCAAAGGCAATGGTCGCGGGCGTCTTCACAGCATCAAAGAAGTCCTTTAATGGGACTCTGAAAAGCAATGCGATCGGCAGTAATACGAACACAACGAAAACGATCAATGCTCCATAGAGAGTGCCGACAAGCAGCGCTAAATTCTTTAGGACGTCTAGTCCACTGTGACTAACGGCATAGGCCATTGCGGCACCGACACCTACAGGGGCAAACTTCATAATGAATTCGGTGAACCGGAACATAACGTCCGCCAAGGATTCGCACCACCTCACGATCGGTGCGCTCTTTTCCTTGCCGATGCTGGTAACGGCGAGGGCAAAAATCACCGAAAAAACAACAATCTGCAGAACGTCCCCTTCCGCCATGGCCTTTATGATCGAGGTTGGAGACAAGTGAGCGATGATATCGCCAAACGATTGAGGCTTGGCAGGTGGCTCAGGAGCAGTCAGTCCCTTGGCCGCAGCGTTGGCGGCTTCCGCCGCCTTTTTCAGCGCCACGGATGTTTGTTGGGCTGCTTCGCTCGAATTGTTCTGGGCGCTAAACTCGTCCGCCTTCCGGACTGCTTCCGTTACTTCCCCCGAGAGGTCCTTGGCCAATTTTCCAAGTACAGCTTTGTCCTCTGCTTTTGAAACTCCGGCCAGGGATACCCCTTTGCCAGGCTGCACAATATTGACGGCCGCAAGGCCTATGAATAAGGCTACAGTGGTCACGACTTCGAAGTAGAGAAGGGACTTGCCACCGATTCGACCAACCTGTTTGATATCTCCCGTTCCCGAAATCCCAACAACCAACGTTGCAAAAATCAGCGGAGCAATAACGGACTTGATGAGGTTCAAAAACAGATTCGAAAGTGGCCTTGCATTGAGTCCCCATTGAGGAAGAAGCCAACCCACGAAAATCCCGATAACCAAACCAATGAGTATTTTCCAAGTCAATGATATTTTGGGTGGTTTCATTCGCCGCCACTTTTGCAATACGTTGCAAGCCAAGCGAAAATCTCTTTGTGCCAGTGAATACTATTGGCCGGTTTGTTCACCCAATGTCCTTCGTCCGGGAAATTCACGAAGCGACTCGGAACCCCTTGTCGTTGCAAACCTTGAAACAACTCGTGGCCTTGGCCGATGGGACAGCGGAAGTCGAGGTCGTTATGAATGACGAGCATCGGTGTTTTGTACTTACCCAGATTTCCGGCCAGCGTATGTGGGCTGAATTCCCGGTACTTGCCAGGTATCTCCCAAGGCAGTCCGCCATGCTCGAATTCGTCGAACCAAAGTTCGTCGGTCGTCCCCCACATGCTCTCAAAATTGTAAACACTGCAATGGCTGATCAGACAGCGGAACTCTTTTGAAATTTCATTGACAGCGAACCAATCCTGCATGTAGCCGCCGAAGCTGGCACCCGCAGAAGCGATTCGCTTCGAGTCAACATATTCAAGCGACTGCACGACCTTGAGACCGGCGACTAGGTCACGATAGCACTTTCCGCCCCAATCGCCACTGATTTCATCGCAGAACTGTTGACCAAAACTGGTTGACCCTCGCGGGTTTGGCATCGCCACCACGTAGCCTTGGGCTGCCCACAACTGCGGGTTCCATCGGAAACTCCAGCCATCCTCCCATGCACCCTGTGGTCCGCCGTGGATAAGGTAGACCACCGGCCATTTCTTCTTGGGATCGAATCCTGGCGGCTTTAGAATCCACATTTGCATTTTGACTTTCCCCTCGACTTCGACACTGAGACTTTCCGGTCGAGTGCGCTGCAACTCATCCAATACCGAGCGATTGTGTTGGGTTTGTGGTTCGACTTTATTGAAAGCTTTGGTGGATGTTAGATACAGTTCGGCAGGTTCGTTCATGGTGGCTCGGGCCAATACGACTTGGTCGCTCTGCGCGGAGAATCCGGTGATCTGCCCGATGCGATTGTCTGGCATTCCGAGTTTGATCAGCGCTGGCTTGGACGTGGCGGATACGCTGTATAAGGCGCTCGAAGCAAGTTCGTCCGTGCTGAAAATCAGGTCCGTTGGACTTACCCAAAGGAAGTCGTTTACCGATCGATCTAGGTCGCTGGTCAAGACGGTTGACTTACCAGAAAAGGTTCCATCCGAATTGCACGGTTGCAGGAGCAAATTCCACTTGTCTGCTTCGTAGCCTGGCTTGATTTGGGTTCGGTAGGCAACCTGCTTTCCATCTGGACTGAATTTTGGGCAACTGTCTGCAGCGAGATTGGCGGCGGTCAAGCTGGGCCAGTCGGAACCCTTGTTGTCGATGGCAACTCGGCAAATGTCGTGATTGGTTGTCCAGGATTCTCCCATTGCTGGCACGGCGGTAAACAACACAAACTGACTATCGGGCGAGAAGGTAAAGTCATCGCCAACGCTGAATGTTGTACTTGTTGGATAGGCATCTCGATCACCGGGTGTAATGTCCTTGCAGTCGTTACCATCGACATGGATGACAAAGATATGGTTGCGTTTGTCTTCGACATGGGAATCCCAGTGCCTGTAAAACAAACGGGTGAACGTTTTTGCTTTGACAGGGTTTGCGGCGGCAGCCTCTTCTTCCTCTTTATTTTTTGCGTCCGATTCTGCGAAGGGCAGGTTGCTCCATTTCGGATTGATTGCAGAGTAGAACGCGATTCGTTTTCCGTCGGGGGACCAGATTCCGCCATTGGCGCCGGTTGCAATATTCGTCAGTTTGGTAGGCTCTCCACCAGCCGACAGGTCCAAGAGGTAGAGTTGCGAAACGCCACTTCGGTTGGATTCAAAAAGGAGTTTCGTACCGTCCGGCGACCATCGAGCGCGCGTATCCGCTTTTCCTGACTGAGTGATTTGGCGAGGCGTTTTGTTGACATCAACTAACCAGAGTTGGGTATTTTTGGCATTCTTGGCAGCGTCGGTGACCTTGGTCACTTGATAGACAATCTGCTTACCGTTTGGACTCAATTGTGGGTCTGCAACGCGAGATAACCGGAACAGGTCATCGATTTGCATCGGATGGGGATCTTTGGCCATAGCAGTTTGGAACATCGCCGTTAAAGAAATGGTAGCAAAAGCCAAAGCGATCAGAGTTAGCCGGAGCAGCATGATAGGTGAATGGGTGAGTTTCCAAGGAGTTGGAATTCGATTGCATCGAAAATAAAACAAGAAAGGGATAGCTATCATACTCGTTGGCAAATCGGCTTGCTACGGTACTCCGCCGTCGGGGTCGATACATTTTGCCTAAGTGGCACGGCAAGCATGGTCGCAGCTAAAGAATTGGTGAATTGGGGTATAGCCGTATCCATCTCCAGCGTTGAAATGGCCGAAGAATAGACTTTCTAGGGTTTGGCAGAGCGGCGAACCATAGGGGTTGTGAATACTTTTCGAGGTCTCTTCTGACGCTTAGGCGTTTTGAAAAGGTGCAAGGGATGGCAAACGAGTCCGTACGCGGCTTTCGAGGCTGGATTTATGCGATTTTGGTCGCGATTTGCCTGATGCTGATTTTCGTTGCGAGCGAAGGCCTATCTCGCCTTAAACAGCCAGGTTACTACCATGCACCGAGAACAGCCACGCTCAGTGTCTCAACCAAACCGAAGGTATTTCCAAAAATCGCGACGGATGCGATTCCGTTGGAAATCGAATCACTAGGCTCACCGATTGAGTCGGCGTCATGGATTGACTACCGAATCGCTTCGCAGAATTCCCTTGCATTACTGGAGCCACCGGCTGGAGCTCGACTGGCTGCCCCAATCGCTTCGGCCATCGGTTCGGATCCCTTTCTCGATCCGAATCGCAATCAGAGAAGTCCATCGGTCCTGGCTGAATCGGCAGCAAGTGAAACGCAAGTCACAGCCGCAACCGTTTCGTCGAGCCGCAACAGCTATTCCAAGGAGTCGTTCGACAGGACTTTTTTCTCACCCGATCGCCTTTCAGCCACTAACCCAAACGCTTGGCCAAGTTCTGCTAGTTTTTTGAGCGAGATAGAAAAGCTCAAGTCGTCTTCTTCAATCATGTCGTCGATGCAAGTCCAAGCTTGGGTTGACCGAATATCAACGGCATACGATCGATTGACACGCCTGCCACTGACTGACGAAGCGTCGGCTGACGTATTGGAATCGTTGCACACGTTGGCAAACGAAGGGGTCCAAATCGCAGAATTAAGCCTTGAAAAAGATGCTGCCCTTGCAAGCGAAATTGCGAAGCTTTCGTATTCCATAGAGCGTCGCTTTGCAGTCTGGAATGCGGTCAACGGTTGCATCCTCAAGGGTAGAACACACTTCGTTGCTGCTCGCAAACATGAGGTGGATACCGGGCATCTGATCGAGTGCTTAGCGAATGTCAAATTGGCTATCACTCGAACAGGTGACGCAACGAGCTGGAGCCGATACCTTATGCTCGACTCGCTAAACCAGCTCGCAACTGGGGAGATCACCGGTCGGCAACATCAAGTTGATATGGTTCGTCAATTCCTCGGTCGTGTTACGGATCCAAGAGTTTCCGAAACACAACGTGCCTTTTTGGCTTCGGTGGAAGTACACAAATTGGCAGACCAAGTTCATCCGTTATCCATCGGTCCGGTTGACTATCGCAAGTTGATCGAGGACATCGAAACGCTTGAGTCCGATCCTGTTCATCGATGTAGCAAGTCGCTGGCCGATTCGATGCAATCGCTTCGTTTTTCCGAACATCCCGAGCAGGCGGCTGTCTCGCAAGCGATTGATATGCACTATAGGAATGCAAACCTTCGAATGGCGGTTTCCGAGGAGTTCATCAACAGGCTTATGCCAAAACAAACGTTGATCGAAAAACCAGTCCGGCAGAGCATCCTGGGAGCCGACACCCGGGGTTCCAGTCAAATACTTACCAAATTGAACGTGGATTTTATTAAAGACCCGAGCGCCCTGAAACTTGCTCTCACCTTGGATGGAGACATCAGTAGCAAGACCAAATCAAGTCGACATGGCGCCACGTTCTTTAATTCTTCCATCGCGAGTGTCAACGCGGTTCGGGAGTTGTCCGTAACGCCTTTCGGCATGAACATCAATGGGCGTCCGTCGACAGTCGAATCTAGCGATTCCTTGCGGAGTTTTTCCACGGACTGGGATTCGCTACCTATTTTGGGAGACATGGTGCGTCAATTTGCACACAAAGAGTTCCTACAAGCTCGCCCGATTGCGAAACGCATCATGCAAAAGACGATTGCAAAACAAACTGATGAAGAGTTTGACATGCAACTTCAAGAGAAAGTCCGCTCGGCGGAAGGGCAATTCAATAAGCGATTGATTGGCCCGCTTCAATCCTTGGATTTGCATCCGATGGTGGTGGACATGCAGACCACCGAAACGAGGCTCATTGTTCGCTATCGGTTGGCCAGCTCGGAGCAGTTGTCAGCTTACACGTCCCGACCGATAGCACCGGCTGACAGTTTGCTCTCGATTCAAGTCCATCAGTCTGCCTTCAACAATATGGTGAGCCGTATTGTCGAGGGGGATCGGGATTGGACGATGCAAGATTTGTCGGACAAGATCTCGGATTTACTCCAGCAGCCCCGTCGAGCACTACCGGAAGATGCACCGTCGGATGTAACTGCACGTTTTGCTGAGACACGCCCGATTACGCTTGAATTCGAAGAAGGTCGAATGTGGTTGACATTAAGAGTAGCATCGCTAGAACAGCCAGGTCGGATTCATCTCAAGAATTTCATCATCCGAACATCGTATCTACCGACCGTCGAGGGTTTGCAAGCCGAGTTGAATCGGGATGGGGTCATCAGCGTTGATGGGTACAAGCTCGGGGGTCGTGAACGACTGCCACTTCGGGCCATTTTTTCGAAGGTCTTTTCGAATCGCGCATCGATACCGATGGTTTCGGACGAGTTGCTTCGCGATCCGCGCGTGGCCGGTCTGGCTGTGTCGCAGCTAGTTTTGAGAGATGGCTGGCTTGGAATGGCGATTAGTCAAGACAATTCGCCGCACGTGGCCATAGTCAAAGCGGGCCAGGACGCACTCCGCCGCTAGAATCATCCCGTAAACGAGCGAGGCACAACTGGTAGCTAAAGTCGCCAGACTTTGGACTTCAGCCCCTTCCAACGAAACTCTTGGCGAGTTCCGCTACGCCCGAATTTGGTTGAGCGGCAAAACCCTTAAGCGAGGGCCTCGTTCAGCTTCATAAGCTTGGCCCCGTTAGATGTCGTCTTGAATATCCTCTTTCAAATTGGCGCCGCTGTCCTTGGGGGACCTGCGGTCCAGTCCCGCACGTTCCATTAGGGATGAGCGGAGGGACATGTCGATTTGATCATCGTCAGCAGGCGGCGGTCCCATGGCGCCGAGGTTTTCAGGGTTGTATCGTATCTCGTATTGGTGTTTAGCGATTGTAATGATTACGCCGGGGTCGAGTCGCTTTCGTGTCACCCGATAACCATTTACCTTGGTGCCATTTCGGCTATCCAAATCCCTGATAAACCAATATCCTTGTTCGAGAGTCATGCGGCAGTGCTGACCTGAGACATTGGCAAATCGCAGGACAATATCGCAGTTGTCTCTCCTCCCAATGAGGATGCGATCTTTTTTCAGCGGAATATCTTCGCCCCCACCAGTCGGAGCAAGAAATCCATAGTCTGCCATAGCTTCACCCGGAGAAATCGAAGAGAAACGAGTTTGCTGTAGAACGGTTCCAAACGCTCTACTCACTGTACGTTCCAAGAAAACCCGCGTCAACAATCCGCCAGCCATTAAGCCGGCGATTGAGCGCAGTGGACCTGAAATTCCTAATAAAAAGGTTGAGTCGAATGCCGAAAGTTACGATTGTATTCGGTTTGCTGCTATGTGGTTTGTCCGCCGTGGTTTTGCTTATTAAGCAAGAATTTAAGTTGGGAACTTGGCTGATTCCATCCGCAGTGGGCTTGCCGTTGCTACTACTGGGTCTGGTAGCCGCTAAGAGTGCCGCCTCCAGAATGCACGTCATGCATGCGGCGGTAACGATAGCTTTGTTGGGTGGCTTGGTGGCCTTGGTGCAAGGCGTTCGTCAGTTGATTGGATTTCTTTTTCAAGACAAGCCAATCCTACCCCTGGCTGCCGGCATGATTTGGGCGATGACCGCACTCTGTTTCGTTTTCGTTGGACTGTGCGTACAGTCCTTCATTGCAGCCCGAAAAGCACGTGAGAGCAAATAATAGTAAGCATTCGCCGAACCGGTGGTAGCCACAGTCGCCAGACTGTGGGAAGCCCGGCAATTCGGCCTGGCCCACGCTTTGGCAAGCGTGGCTACCACACCTTTGGCGAATGTTTACAAATAATACGGCAACTTATCGCCGAGAATTCATTTTTATCAGCAAGTCCATTGGTTAGAGAATTTTTTCAACATGACAGCATCTTGGATTTCTATCAAATTAGCTAGGCAGGCGGAGAGCATTGGACAGACCGTTCAAGTGCGAGGTTGGGTTCGAACGCGGCGCGATAGCAAAGGCGGTTTCAGTTTTATTGAACTCAACGACGGCAGTTGCTTTGGCAATCTTCAAATCATCGCCGATGGTAGCTTGTCAAACTACCAGAGCGAGGTTTGTTCGCTATCGGTAGGCAGCAGTGTAATTGTTTCGGGAGAAATCAAGGCGAGCGCTGGGCAAGGGCAAGCGACCGAAATGTTTGCAAGCGAAGTTCGAATCATTGGGGTGGCGAGCGCGACAGACTATCCATTGCAAAAGAAGCAACACACGTTCGAAAAGTTGCGAGAATGGGCGCATTTGCGTCCGCGAACCAACACCTTCGGGGCAGTCGCTCGTGTACGCAATCGTTTAAGCTACGCTACGCATCAATTCTTTCAGAACGACGGTTTTCTTTACATTCACACGCCGATCATCACCGACAGCGATTGCGAGGGGGCAGGTCAGATGTTCCGCGTTACCACTCTGCCGCTTGACAAGCTGCCTATGCTGAACGGCAAGGTCGATTTGTCGCAAGACTTTTTTGGGAAATCGTCCTACTTGACCGTAAGCGGTCAGCTTGAGGGAGAGACTTATGCAACCGCATTGGGCAAGATTTACACCTTTGGACCAACCTTTCGAGCAGAGAACTCCAACACGTCTCGACACCTCTCCGAGTTCTGGATGATCGAGCCGGAAATGGCCTTCTTCGAACTCGCGGACAACATGACGCTTGCCGAGCGATACCTCAAAGCCATGATTCAAGATGTGTTGACAAACTGTCCAGAGGACATGGATTTTTTTGAAAAACGAGTTCAACCGGGCGTTATTGCTGCGTTGCAATTGGTGCTCGACAAACCCTTTACTCACATGTCCTATACCGAAGCTGTCGCTATTCTGATCCGCAGCGGCGAGAAGTTCGAGTACCCGGTCACGTGGGGAGTGGATCTTCAGGCCGAGCACGAACGCTTCATCACCGAAAAGCACGTTCAAGGTCCGGTGATCCTCTACAACTATCCCAAGGAAATCAAATCGTTTTACATGCGTCTCAACGACGATAACAAAACGGTTGCAGCCATGGACGTTTTGGTGCCAGGTGTCGGTGAGAT
>JAYTVM010000156.1:0-2051 GCA_043743995.1 Pirellula sp.
GAGTCACTTGAGCATAGGCCGCGATTTTGAACTTCTTCGGGTTTCGACTGTAGCCGGTGATTAAACCACCGGATGCGTCGAGGTCTTGAATGAACGTGTTTGACTGGCCAATAACAGCCATAATTGGTATCTCCCCAATATGGCGATTCTGGTTGTTCCAGTGACCGCGTTGTGATGAAAATTAAACTGATTTACGACAATGAATCGAAAGTGCAGCTATCGTTAGAGCTAGACTTTTCCGCGTGAAACAAAGACTTCGACAATCGAACCGACTGAAGCGTTGCTTCGCAGTGCTTGCGCACCGTAAAGATCCCCTGCCGTTAAAGCTGGTACTGCCGCACCGGTTGCGTCGGGCTTTAGGAACTGACCGGCTGTAATTGCCGAGCCAACGCGAACCATAGCAGTTTCGCTTGGCCCCCATCCTTGGATCGGATCGCCGATTTCTGCAGCGTTCACACTTGCATTTGGAATCGGAGCTTCACGAGTTCCGCTTTTTGTAATTCCAAATGTTTGATCGCCAACGCCAGCAAGTGCGGCTTTGAAATCACCGCTGATCTTGAAGAACGAATTCGGCAAAATTGCGGTCGTGGCCGTAAACGTTGGGGTTTGAAGACTGTTCATTCTGGACACCTTTTTGAATTTGAATTGGCCGGTTTTACGGTCTAGCAATGCCGCAAGCCGCTCGAAAGCGGCTAGAAGCGAACCTGTTCTGAATCAATCGAAACTAAACAGGCAAACCTAATTCCCGAGCGATTTCGTTTTTGATTACCGCGTAGTCTCGGAACACGCCTTTGTCCGACTCTTGCGAATATCGTTCGATAACCGCATCATGCAATTCTTTCGACTGGCCCGGCTTGAGTTTTGCAGCCAGGGGTGTAGCAAAATCTCCGTTCGGGACCATGGCCGTAGCAACTGGGCTACGCTTTGCAATGCTTTCAATCAAAGAGCAATGTGCCGAAAATTGTTCTTGCGTGAGTTCAGCGCCATGCGAATACAGGCATCGTTCAATTTCTTCTTCGAATTGCAAAGCGTGCGAATACTTGCTACACAGATCTTTGAGAACAACCGTTCGTTCTGCATCGACTGCTTTGGCTTCGAGACCAGCTACCGCTTTGTAAAGATCGGAATGATCCTTCATCAACTTTGCGTTTTGCTGTGAAAGTTGCGAGTAGTTTTCGCTGACTTGTTGATACTTTTCGACAAGTTCTTCATGCTCATTCGCAAGAGCCGCGTACTGTTCTGGAGTCATTTCGTCATCCTCTTGGGAATAGCGTTGAGGTTGCTGGGAAGAAGGAAAACCACCGGCGTTTTGGCCCGCTTGGACACTGGGTTGAGGTAGCAAGGAACTTGGCGCCGATGGTTTGTTTTGCAGAGACGATCCATCGTCTTGTTGTTGCCCTCCTGGCTGTTGATTCGGGTCCATTGCTGGATCAGCTTGGGATTGACCCGATTGCATTTGTTCAGTGACCCATTGCATTTGCGGAGTGTTGATCAGTGCAGCAACGATCATTTTCAAATCGTCTTGAGTCAATGAAGATTGCATTTGCGATGGTTCCTGGTAAACGTCTTTCTGGACTGGGATTCCGCTTTGCGTGTTCTGAACGAAAGTGTTGCTGCCAGAGGGTGAAGCAAATTCGTATCGCTCGATCGAGCCATCAAAGCCCATTGCGTAGACGCCGACTAATTCGACGTCTGCAGAGTCAGAAGCTTGATAGCGAGCGAGGGGAAGTGGGAGACGAGGCGAGTCGGCGCCGAGGGTCGCGATAGGATCGAAATAAGGGAGCCCGCCCATCTTTGGGCGAAGGACTTCAACGGATCGGCGTTCACGATTTCGGAACGTGTCTTTGTGAGCGGTATCGCGATGTTCGTCGGCGAAAATAGCCCATTTTTGCTCATTTGTCTTAGAATTTTTGACCATTCCGAGACGATAAGGACCGGCAAAACCCATAACAAAAGGCTCGTGCGCCGGACCTTTTTTGCCTAGTTCTGTGTGATGCGAAGAAATTGCAGAGTACGCATCATGGCCGCAGCGTTCGTTTGACCCGTCAAGT
>JAYTVM010000157.1:0-25500 GCA_043743995.1 Pirellula sp.
GACACCTGTCTCTGAATTGTCTGTGCGCAAGCGAATGGAATCCGGAATCTGAGGTGGGACCGGCCATTGGCACCACCCCATTTCTTGTGCAGACACAAAACCATCCCCAGAGCCAACGCCAATCCCGTAGCAAACAGTTTCGTCAAACTCCACCGCGTCACCAACCGAAATACCAGGAGCTAGTGCACCTGCTATGCCCAATAGCAAGACTTGTCTTGGGGAATGCCGTGCGATCTGTTGGGTTGTTCGGATAGCCGAGGCAACGATGCCGAATCCGCAGAGTTCGATGCTGTTGCCCGCAAGTTGGATTTTCTCGCAAAAAGAGCTTGAAAGGCATTCCAACTCAAATTGAGTCGGCACTAAAAAAAGTGTGGAGACCACCGAGGCACTTTGCAAAAGGAGGCAGGTGAAGGACAAGGGGACGAGTGTACCACTGCCCAAGGGGGGCGTCCAGCTTTCGGATCACCAATCAAATCACAGGAAATCGATGTGTGGCACGCTCTGAGGAACGAAGGGCGTGGTGAGTCGCTAGAGACATCTGCCCAGCTTTCCACGCCCATCGCTAATCACTCTGAGCGTGCCACCCGTGCCACCCGTGCCAAAAGTGAGTTGCTAGGGAGCCAGGGATTCGAGGTAGTCCAGCAGCGAGGAAAGCTCATGCGTTGAAAACTCGTTCATTACCCCGGTTGGCATCACCGATGTTGGAGATGTTTTTCGCTCCTCGACGTCGTCCCTCATCACGGTGAGCTCGGCCCCTTTTTGATCGCGAATCGTCACACGATCGGTCAGCTCACTCGTCACGAAACCGCTCTTCAATTCTCCATCCTTGGTCAGGATCAGGTTCGTGACAAACCCCTGAGCAATCGTCTTGCTGGGTTCTAAAATGGCAGTCATCAAATCCGGTCGTTTGTAGGTCTTAGCGATGGTGCCCAGGTAGGGCCCTTTTTGAACTTCGTCTTGCCGAACGGTATGGCAAGCAGCGCAATTGGCTTTTGCGAAGATCTCTTTTCCAAGGGCAACATCCCCATGAGACTCAACAACTTTCGCAACCAATTCGTCCAATGACAAGGAGCCAATCTTGGGGGAGTTATCTGCGGCCTGCGGTTTGATTTTCATTTGCTTGACAACGGACTTGGCCGTTTTCGCAATCGCCGCGTCGGAATCTTCAACTGCTAGCAGAATCTTGTTATCTAGGAAGTGATTGCCGATCTCGGAAGCGGCTTGCATCAATCGCTCACGTCGACCCGACTGTTGCCAAGCAACATCGATCGCCTTCTTAGCAAGTTCTTGTGGTTCTGGGCTCCCGTTTTTTCGTGACGCTATCGCGATCAAGGCAGCATCAGCCCACATGCCGACGGCTCTGTCCGATGCTCGAGCAGCATTCTCAAAGGTTGCGACGAAAGAGTCCATTTTCACCGAGTTCACGAAGGCGTCACGGGCTCGGTTGCGATCGTTGTTGGATTCCTTACCACGTTTCAATTTCGACAAGGCCGTTAGAATCGCGGTCGGCGTTTCGGTATTCCCCTGTTTGGAAAGTACAATGACCGCGTCCGAAAGCATTGACGTCGATGCATCCTCCTTTTCCACCGCTCGCAGCAAGAGTTGCATCCCTTCGTTTGGAACCTCGTTCGCCAAAGCCAATTGAGAAATGGCGGTTCCGAGTAACTGCTCATTCGACTTCGCTAGTTTCAGGATGCGGTCCAGAGAATCGTTGGACTCCATTCGATTGCGTTGCATTGTTTCGATCAGATAAGCAGCATCGTCGGGAGTTGCCGCGTCGAGCGATTTCTTTAGCACCGCCGCGATCTTGTTCGATTCACTCCACGGCTCGGGCTGGTAGTACGGCCCTCGTGTGTCTGGTCGCGTTCCCCAGGAATCACCTTTCCATTGCCCCTCTTTAAAGTGGAGTCGGCAGAGCGTTGAAAGAATCTCGCGACGATAATCCGATGGTACAGCGGGAAGCAATGCAATCAGTCCATCCACCACCTCCCTTTGATGCATCCTCCCGAGCGCGCGAAGAATTGGTGCTTTGTTTAGACCAGGCTTATGCAGAGCATCCAGGCATACCGCAAAGGCGTTTCGTTTTGCCAAACATCGAATGGCGGTATGAACGACAACCGGATCCTCGTAGAATAAAAATGGAAAAATTTCGGCATCGGCAGACGCGGTCTGCAGATTCGAAACTAGGTTACGAAGGCCGCTTCTCAATGCAATCGCTCCATCAAGCAATTGCAGGTAAGCCAAATTGCCTCGTCGCATCAACTCTCGCTGCGACTCGATCCGTCTCCGGTAGCTGTTCGATTTCATTTGTTCGATGAGTTCGTTATCGGTGGCCTTGGTGAAATTCGGCATCGTGTCTGGTTGAAAGCCTTTGGGTTTGACGCAGACGATATACCCCACGTCCGGTCCGGCCCAATCGAACGTGGCGCCTCGCCAGCTGGCACTATAGACACGGCTGTTTCCATCCACATCTGCATCCGTCGGTCGCGTCATCTTGATGAAGGACTCGGGTTTGGCGGTTTCTTCGAAGGTTGCACCAAGTGGTGAAACGGAGTGGCGATAGAGCGAGCCAGTTCCCCAATCTGCGGTAAAGGGTGCGTTGCCCCATTTGCCGAAACCGGGTTCATCAATGTAAACCGCGCCGCACCCTGACCCTCCGCCGTAATCGGCCAACGGTTGCACACATTCATCGGGGAAATTTTTGTACAAGCGTGGGTAGCCGTGGTCGTCCATGCCCGTGAAATGATGCATCCGGACATCCCAGCCACCGCCGTCATTGGTGTTGTCGCGAGCGAACATTTCCATTTGAGGGCTGATGGCTACCTCGAGGATATTGCGAGTGCCTGTCGAATAGACTTCCAAGCCTGTGCCGTCCGGTCGCACTCGAATGACACCACCTCCGCGGTGAGTTACCTTTCGACCGTCGGTTCCCTCCGCGTCGACGAATCCGAAGTCGCCCCCTGCGATGTACAACCAGCCGTCTGGGCCCATGCTGACGCCATTGGTTGTGTGATCTGCAGGACGTTTGTCGTAGCCAAAGGCCAGGTTCTTAACAAGGATCTTTTGCTCGTCCGCGACGCCATCTCCATCCTTGTCGATAAACGCGCTCAAATGAGGTGGATGCATCAAATAAAGGCGATCATGGTCCCAAACCAAACCGCGCGGTGCATCGATTTCACAAAACACTTTCGTTTCGTCCGCTCGACAGTCACCGTCTAAGTCTCGCAATCGGATGACCCGACCGCGTTCCGGATTTCGACCGAGTGAACCGTTGCCATCGGAACTGACAAAGAGAGTACCGTCTACGGTTGAGGCTACGAAGACTGGATAGTTGACGGCTGGTGGCGAAGCAAAAACGGTGACTTCAAATCCTTCTGGAACTTGAACGTCTTTTAGGATGGAAGCTTCTTCCGCGGACGTTAGTTTCTGGATGCGCGGAATGGTATTGCCAGCTTTTGCAAGGGCGTCGCCTTGGGCTGGAACGAACGCACCTTTCTTACCCTTCACGTCGGCGGGCCAAAGCGTGCCGATGTTTTCTCCCTTAAGTTTGACTTCACGAATACTGCACCAACTACCAGCCGGTGCGCCGACCCCGGTAATGCGAACGAATTTCACGGGTGGCTGTTCGGCCAATTTCTCTGCTTTGTTTTTCTCATTGCTTTTCGATTTGTCGAGCAGCAGCAACCATTCCTTACCATCGATCGAACCATCGACTCGATGGCCATAATTCTTTTCCGCAAACTCCCACACAATTTCGATTTCCTTAACCTGATGTGCTTTTTCAAATTCCAACTGAAGCCATTCAGGGAAACCGCCGCCGTCGGCACACCAACGGGTATCGAGTTTGCCATCGAAAGCCAAATAGCTGTCCTGATTTGCCTGAGTACTGGAAGCCGTCGGCTTGATGAGAGTCGCATCCTCAGGGGTTTTTGAGAAACTTTGCTCGGATGGTGCCTTGAATTTCGTCTTGTCGATGAAGGTGACTTTGTTTTCACCCTGATAGGGTTGCAAGTACTCAGGATTTAGCTTCCCACAGGCCCACAATAATCCACGCGTTACCAACTCGAGATAGCGAGCGTCCTCAACGGTCTCCGTGTTGTGCCCAATGGTTGTGCTGAAGCTCCTCGCACCTTGAGACTCGTTGATCCACGCGACTACCGCCTCGTCTACCCGAGCTTTGTCTCCTTTGCTTACGCTTTGTTTGCCAACGGCGAGTGGATGGGCATCCAAGAGCTTCACATTGTTGTAGAGCTCTTCTTTCACGGTCGTCCAATTGCTGAGGGTCGCCGTGATCGGATGCTTCGTATCAACGAACTGGATATCGATCGGTTCTTGGGGGCCATGGCCACTGGATTGAAGACCTAGATGTTTGAACCACGCATCGGTACCAGTCCGGAAACTATGCATCGCGCAGTGCAAGTGGACGGCCGGGATTTTCTGATGCGTCTGGACGATGCGATTTACTATGGCTGGATCTTTGATGTCGGCTGCGCATTCGTCATGAATGATGACATCGTACTCGTCGGCCCAATTGAGTTTTCCGTAAAGCGGTAAAATTGGGGAAGTGCTGGAATTGTCTGTCCAGTAAACGTCGACTTGGACGTTGGCACGCGATTGAATCCCTTTGCAAAGCGCTTCTTGCTGCTTGGCATAATCATGGCAACAGCCGCCTGCAATGAGAAGGGCTCTGATGGTCGTGGTCGTGGTTTTTGACTCTTGAGCGAATACGGTCGGGGAGGCCGCGGCTAGGATTCCAAACGCGATCAGCAATGGTTTCATTTTGGACAATTTGAAGAAGTTCATGAGCGGTTTGGCAGGAGATTGTTGGAGGGTAAAACAACCGATTTGCAGGTCGGTCAGTATTTGCAGGTCGGTCAGTAGTAGTCGGTTCGGATGCTGGCAGCATCCGCCACGGTGGCAGCATCCGCCACGGTGGCTGGTTATTCGAGTTCGAGGAAGCTTAGATGAAGTTCTGCGTGGCGGAGATTGAGTTGAATGCGGTCTTCATAAGTCATTGGGCCAAACGCTGGGCTATCATAACGTGCAGCTTCACCACTTTTCAATCGACCAAGTGCCTTCCTCATTCGTGCAATCGCATCGATGGTTGGCATGAGATCTTGACCTTTTGTGCCACCGGCAATGCCCGGAATCTTGGCTCCCGCAGGCATTCCCTTGCGTAGGTAACGACGGCACATTCGGACAAGCAGCCACTTGATGAAAAAGGGGGGCGGCCCGATGGGGTATCCATCCCAACTGTATTCGATCCAAGCGGAAACGTGCGCTAGGATTTGCCCGGCAGTCCAATTTCCTCGCGTCTTTAACTTGCCGTTTCGCTCGGCAGCCTCAATGCGATCCAATTCGGAGAGCAACTCGTCGATCGAATGAAACCAAAGTTTGCGACGTTTGACTTTGGCGGTTTTTATTTCGCTTGTCACGGGGTGTTGCTCGCTAAGCGTTTGAAGTAGGCTTCGATCACTTCACGGAAATGGCTAGGCAAGTCCTTGGTAATGTTTTGTAACGCTTCTTGTCGCTGCGCGGGGGGGAGATTTCCCCATCCGCTACTGTTCCCGATGTCTTTTTGGTCAACATCGCCAGGTCCTTTCTGGTCGGCAAGCTGGCTGTCATCCATGGGCTTTCCGCCATTTGGTTTTTGGCCCTTGGCGTTGCCGCTGTTCTTCTGTTGCTGTTGCTGTTGCTGTTGTTGTTGCTGCTGTTCCTCCAGTTTATCGATCATCTTATCCAGCTTATCGACGATCGCTTGCTCTTTATCTTGCACAATCTTACCAGCGCGTCCCAAAGCCAATCGACGTTCGACATCGTTCATTAATCGGGCGATTTCGTCAAGCGAATCTTCCTTGAGGGGCTTGATGTCCGATTGCATTAATCGAGCCGTAATAGCATATCGAGTTGGCAGCTCCGTTTCTCGTTCCAACAACTTATCGAGCGTTTCCAAACAAGCCGACCGTTGCATAAGGTGATGTTGGCACACCCCCATGCAGAAGAGCCAAGTTGCCGGGTCCGAGGTAGATTCTTGCGCAAGTGGTAAAAGCCGCTGCAAGGCTTCATCGTAGAGTCCGTGTTGAACCATGTAGCGGCAGCAAATCAATTGGAGATCCGCACGCAGCCAAGCCGGAATGCTGCCGTTGGCCAAAAGCGAACTGAGCTGAGAATCCAACTTGGAGGAATGGCCCGATGCGAAGGGCGCATCGAGAATCTCCTTAAGGGCTGCGACGGCAGGCTCAATCTTGGCGGTTGAGGACAAAACGTAGTCGAGCAAACCGACGCCTTTTAGTGATGCTGTTTCCGTAACTGGAACAGCCTCGATCCCCGGCTCGCGACTTTTGAGATAACTATGGATCTGTTGGACGACCTTTTCGCTTTCGGGCCAGTTCCAACTGGACTGCTTCTTGAGCAACTGTGGATCCGAACCAATAACGGCCGACGGCAACAACAGCATCCAACATGCGACTAGGTTTCGAATCATGTCTTTTTCCGGCAGTCGTTGGTTTGGGTGAATGAAATAAAAGGGTTTTACCAAGTATACCGCCACGCAAACTCGGTTGCATCTTTCCGTTACATTCCGCATATTTTTACAATGTTTTTGTTGGTTCCGACGTACCTTCTGTTGGACATCTCCACCGCCCAGAATGTGGAGATATTCTTTTTCAGACGCAACTACCGACTGGCTGGCAACTTAGCCCAAACCCCCTCTTTTGGTGGAGTTGTCCGCGGATTTCGGTCATCCAAGAATCAGGCTGACTGCACAGATAAAAGTCCGTTTCCTCAAAAGCGACCTCTCCGAACCCCCCCTTGTGGGCCTGGAGTGACGATTTTGCCAAATTCGATTTGTAGGGGAACGGTCTTCAAAGCAGACTTGTTGGAGCAGGGACGCGACCCCAAACGAAGGCTGGCCTCAGTTGGAACACCGATGGCTAGACCCCAACCCCTAAAACGTAGAACCAAGATCGCGTCCTAACATGGCCAATGTTGACCGTGCCTATAACACTGTTCGTCACGAGCTTGCGGAGCTTGGACTCTTAGCCGATGGTGTCTATCTAGATACCGTGGAGCTTTGCATTTCGAACGTGAAAAGTTCGGGAGAGCGAGGCTATGTATTTGAACAGGTCGGTCATTATGGAAAGCGGGGCTACCGCCCTGGTGTTATCTATTTGCCTCGTGACTTGCCGCATCAGCCGTACAAGCCAGGGATGACGCTCAGCGATACGATTCGTCATGAGTATGCTCATGCTTGGTATTACATCGATCCAAGTTTTTTTCGACAAGATTGGTTTCAACGAACGTTTGGCGAAGCCTATAGCAACTGTACCGCGACTCCTTACCAAACATGGCGTCGTCATTTGAAACGCGATCCAGATTATCAAGCGGGCAAACGACGCTGTCGAAGCGAGCAGGGAAAACTCAAGTTCTTTTATGGTTGCTTGTTTCAGCAATTCATTACCGACTACGCATCCACCAATTCGAGCGAGGACTTCGCTGAGACGTTCATGTTCTACGTCAAGTACCGCCGTTCTCTTTCGAGATTCCGAAACCGGCCGGTTGTCTACCACAAGCTCAAGATGGTGGAGCGTGCAGTCAACATGGCGAGCCGTAAAGTGAAGCAGTTTTCCGACCGAACGTATCGGAACCGGACTGCATAGGTGTTTTGCAGAGGGGCGAAATATTGAACCAACACCTAATTCTCCACATTTGGCTAAACTGAGTGGTCACTAGGTCGACTGCTCAATTGTCAAGGTATTCCATGCCCTCAACCCGCATTCGCGTTCTTTTATGCTCATCTTCGATGGATGGCGGAGGGAGCGAAAAGCAACTCTTGTATTTGCTCAAGGGGCTTGATCGTGAGCGTTTTGAGCCCGTTCTCTATCTCCTTTATGAATCGGGTGTTTTGCTTGATGAGCTTCCAAACGACGTTAAGCGGATTGCATACTGGTCGGAAAACACGTTTCCGCGGTGGAATTGGCCAGGTCGAATCCATCGGTTGCAAGTGCAGCATTTAGCCAAGGTCCTTCGGCACGAGCAAATCGACGCGGTTTACGATCGACTCTTTCACATGACCCTCATCACAGGGCCGGCTACCGAATTGACCCACACACCTCGCGTTTCCACCATTGTTTCACCACCGCAGTTCGATCTTATGCGATCGGAAAAACGGTGGATTACGATGAAGAAACGTGCTCTACATCACGCGTACTCAACCGCCAAGGCCCTACTCGCCGTCGGCGAAGGCACTGCCGAAAACGCCTCCGAGTTCTACAACATACCGCGGGCAGATTTTCAAGTGATGCTCAGTCCCATTGACATTGAAAAGATCGATTCGGAGAGTCAGAAAGCTTGGACTGGGCCCGTGCTTCGCCCGAATCGCAAGCATATCATCTCCATAGGCCGACTCAGCGACGAAAAAGGTCATCGTTACTTGCTGCAAGCCTATGCCAAATACTTGGTCGCCACCAAAATGGACTTAGTCCCTGCGGCAGACCTACATTTGGTGGGCGATGGTGTCTTACGGAAAGAGCTACAAAGTCTCGCAGCCAGCCTGGATGTCGCCGATAGCGTTTTCTTTCACGGACAGGTGCACAGCCCTTATGCGCTCCTCAAACAATGCGATTTGCTTTGTTTGCCCTCTCTCTACGAAGGGATGCCAAATGCATTGCTCGAGGCGATGGCTTGCAAAGTACCCGTTCTGGCCACCAATACAACTCAGGGGGCTGGGGAGTTGCTCCGCACTCATTCGATCGGCACACTGGTTTCAAAAGCAAACGCCGATGAACTCGCAACCGCCATCCAAGATCGATTTCAACGACCAGCCCCTTGGCTCGCAAGAGTCGCTCCCGCCCGTTCCTATGTCGAAACGCACCACTGCTTGCAGGCTTGGATCGATAAAATGAGCCAACTCTTGTTGCGAATCGCTAATAAGCCTTGAATCCGCAATGCGGAGCGACTCCAATGATTAAGTATGTCCCAAAAAACCGCGAATGTACCAGCGAACATACCCCAACCTGCTCGCCAACTATCCAACGTCCTGCAAAATCTGTTTAAGATCCCACGCGCCCAGATTTGTCCGTTGATCGAAGAAGGCTTCGTAACCGTTAACGGTCGAGTGAAACGCCAAGCGTTCTTCGTTGTCGAAGTCGGCGACAGAATCGATGTGGACATCGTTCCGCAACCGATTGCTGCCCCCGTCCAATCAAAAAACAAGCAATCCAGTCGCTCGGTTGACTTTCTCTACGACGATGATGATTTGGCGATTGTCAATAAACCAGCCAATCTTCTGACGGTACCGACGCGACACCGTGAGCCGCATACGCTGATGTCACTGGTCGAGCGTCAGTTCCAAAAAACCAACCCAAGTGCTCGCGCTTTTTGTGTGCACCGCTTGGATCGAGGCGTTTCTGGCGTTTTGGTCGTAGCCAAATCGCTCGAAATGGCAGAGGCACTGCGAAACCAATTCGCGGACCGCAAACCGCAGCGAAAGTACATCGCCCTGGTCGCCGGCATTCCAAGGCCTGCGAGCCATGAACTGCGAAGCTACTTGGCAACCGATGCAGACCTCAATCGCTATTCTGTTCCGAATGCCGAACATGGCGAGTTAGCTATTACACACTACGTTACGCGACATGTATGGCGCGACGCGGCTTTCCTAGAGGTCCAGTTGGAAACCGGTCGCCGTAATCAGATCCGCGTGCAATTGGCGGAAGCAGGTTACCCAATACTAGGCGATCCCCGTTACAAAGCCCGACAGGCAGAACATTGGGCTTGGCCTTATCGTCGTTTAGCTTTGCATGCAGAAACGCTCGGCTTCAAACATCCACGTACGGGCGAACCCATTCAAATGGAAACACAGTGGCCGCAAGAATTTCGCGACTTCATCCGGCATCAAAAAAAACATACGCAATCCAACGACGTACACGAGCCCCATTAAAGTTGCCCTGAGCCTGCACTTAGCAGACCTACTCGGGCAAGTGCCAGGCACACTTCGAGAGCACCCTATCCGTCCTTGCCCTACGGATTTACGTTTGCGACCTCACCACCTGCTCTTGTTCCCATTGCCCTCCAAATGGCTTGGTCGATCGAGTCGCTTAAGCTCTGTACCGAGCCGTCCAACAAGACACTTTGGACAAGTCCAGTGTGCCAACTCCGCGCGGTCAGGACTGCGTAGCTGGCTGCAGTCGTACTGCTCCCCTCTTGTCTTGAGTTGTAGTCGATGTTGTACTTAATTCCATTGTACGAATAAGGCACTTTCGTGTTCGGGGGAAGCGTCACGGTGAAGCCGGAATGGTGCGAATGGCCGTTCGTCCATTCCGTGCGGCCGCTGCCTGTACCGTCCGCGAAAATGCGATCTTTGACTCCTGAGTTTGCAATAACAGCTACCTGAGCCGGTGTACTAGGAGTTGCAATCGAAGGTGGCCCTCCATTTCGTGTATACGCTTGCCATGCGTGGGCCTCGGAGCACCACAAAGTGTTGCTCAATCCATCTGTTATTGCAGTGATTCGAAAATCCGAATTCGGATGTGCTGGACCGTCACCGCCGCGGTTCGTGACCGGGTCATAGACGAACCAAGTCCCCAAGTTGAAAGCGTAGTTGGTCGCGTACAGGTAGAACGGAACAGCGTTCCCTGTCGCACTCGTATCGCGAGGTGTATTGGACTTCGGATCGGAAGGGCAAACGTAAGTAGGCACTCGGTACCCACTTAGGACCGGAAAGTTCGACCAGTTCAAACTAAGATCGACTTGGTTCGCAAGACTATTTTGCTCAAGATAAGGAAACAGTCGTCCGTGAATACTCCAGGAAGCATTAGTGGTTATCCTGGGATTGACACAAGCGCTTGGTGGAAGTCGCTTCAAGGCCGATTCGTAGTTGAGCGTAGCCAATCCGATTTGCTTAAGATTGTTGCTACATTGCATTCTTCGAGCCGCTTCTCGAGCAGCCTGGACGGCAGGTAAAAGCAACCCAACCAAGACGCCAATGATGGCGATGACAACGAGAAGTTCGACGAGCGTAAACCCGCGACGAAATCTATAATTCATGAAAACCTCCAAGCATTGACAACGGCTCGCCGCGTAACTTTCACGACCCTCGTACTCTATCGCCTATTCACTTGGACTCAATGGTTGGACAAAATTTGCCCGTTTGTGATGGAAGAGCGAGTCAATGGAAAAAAACGCCAACATCAAGTGCCCCAAATGAACTTCCCTTGTTTCGACGTATGCAACTTCTCGTTGGCGAAAATCGTCACACCCGCGACACGTAGAGCTATGGCCAGCCACAACATATGGCACCCCTACAGAAATACTCTGGCGGGTCTAGGTAAATTGCATGCGATTCGCTAGGTTCGACCTGCGATGCCAATCCTTATCCGACGAATGGCTGACACCGGTTTTGCGATTTGACTGCCCCTGTTTTGGCGAAAAGTCATCGCAAACACGACGCCTACCGCCAGAGCCAGGATGGAGTCTTCCTTCGTCGCCAACTCAGTCGAATCCGAACCTTGGGAAACTGTCCCAATCATTCTGGATGCGTTGGACACCTGTGATGCCAATTCGCCCGCACCCTGTACCATATTGGTCGAACCAATAAACAACTGCAGGATCTCAAAAGTGTTGCTGCTAGCCCTAGATATAATCGATGGAGCGGGTTTCAGCGAATTGTCTGCAGTGCAGTCATCGATCTCAATCATGCCTTTAGGCGTAGGAAGTCGTTTCGAAGTGCCTGCCAGTTCGGTACGCAATCGGTCGGCTCCGACCATTTGAAACAATTGCAAATCACTGAGCGCTCGATTTCCATTTCGTCGATGCAGCCCGCTAACACTCCCATTTTCGGTCGATCGATCCGCCGTTTCTCGCATGGAAAAAGTAAGCATTCCGTTTTCGGTTGAAGCCGTGGGCTCAGACCTCCTGGCTGGCTCTAAGCTCTTGGGTTGCAACACGGGTGTAGAGGTGGACGCGATCGGCTCTCGAATCAAGTTCGATTGCGATTGCAAAACAGCTTTTTGGGATGTGTTCGCAAAAGCTGCGACGCCACTCTTGGCCGGTGAAGCGTCGGCCAGCGGAGCGGGGCTTGACACCCTAGTTGAATTCGAAGCCACGAGCTCGCGATGTGCACTTCCTGATGTACTAGGATTGACAGCTAGCGGCCCGGACTGCGAACCATCGATTCTCAAATTCGCACTGCCAAAACTCGAGCGAATTGAGGCGAGACTAGATCCAAACAACGAACGATTGGACCCAGCCAAGTTCGTTCTAAAGGTTTCCCCCGTTTGGGATGGAGGAATGACGCTTTCGCTTCGACTTGATTCGCCTTCGGCCGGCGCTCTCATTCCCAGGTTGACCTTCGATCGGACCGGATCCAATCGATGCGGGGATGGCGTGGGCTGAGGATTTACTGGGCGTTGTACGAAAACATTTTGTACAACAGCATACTTAGGAACGCTCGTGACAGGGACGCTCGTCACGAAGGTGACACTGCGCAATTCCATACGTCCAATAAAATCGCAAGTTCGCAAAGGTTCCATCGAGATGGACACAGAAGGATGCATGTCGCTGTTCATCGCGATTCGATTATCCAGCTGCTCAAAAGATAGTTGGCGTTTCCTTTTTGGATGAACCATTCGTTTGCCTCGTTGGTTTTCGACAGGTCTATTCGACCTCCATCGTAGGGACTGCGCCGTGATTCATTCTAGGTGCTTGATGGATAGAAGACTACAGTGAAGTCAAATTTGCTCGGATTTGACTTAAAACCACCGACTCGTTCGCGCTTCCTGGCAACAAACTACAGACTCGTTGTTGGTAATCGCTAGCCTTTTGAAATGCTTCGCCTGCCCCCAGTTTATAGCCTTGTTTCTTTAATAACACACCCAGGTTATTCCACATTCCAGCCGCACGTTGGGCAGCCCCTGCGTCATTAATATCCGAATCGGCGGACACGCCGGCGATCGCGATGGCGCGTCGAAACATGGCATCGGCCTCGCCGTAATGGTCGAGCGATGAAAGGGCCATTCCAAGGTTATTCAGAGTGATCGAGAGCTCGCGGCGAGGTACCAATGACGACGAGACGAGAGTGCTAGCATGGTCGAAGTGTTTGATAGACTGCTTATAGTATTCGATCGCTTCTCCGGTTTTTCCGTTGCGCCAAAGGACAGATGCCGAGTTGCTACAGGCCAATGCCAGTCGCTTGATGGCCTCTGGTGTTTCGCTTGCAGCTACTACTCTTTGTCGCAAAACTAATCCTTGGTCTGCGGCCCTCTCGGCTGGCCCGCTGCGTCCCGCCTCCCCGAGCATGACCGATAAGTTAATGAAGGCATCTGCGAGGTAGCCATCTGTGATCTCTTCTTCTCCTTCGAGGGTGGAAACCCGCGTGTTTGAAACTGGGATAGAACTCTCCGCTCCGATCTTATTCTCCATTTTCTGCAAAATAGCAATCGATGCGGAACTCTCAGTGATGGCGCGCTCCATGTCGCGCTCGCGAAATGCGACAATCGCTTGGGTGTGGTGCGAAATCGCCATCGCTCGGGCGCGACGCCCTTCGTCCGCCATGGAGTTGGCGACCCTTCTCGCTTCATCGAGCAAGGGTTTGATCGAGGTTTGATCTCCCTGTTCGCTTCGAAGGACAACCCACTCGCTGATCGCTCGATGCAGGTTCATAGCGATATCGACGTTGGGTTTGTCTCGATTGGCAATGCGAAGCGCAGCGACTGCAGCACGATAGGCAATATCCGCCTCGTCCACACTGCCTATGGTCCGTATGAGTCGAGCAATCTTGAGCTTGGTGTGTGCCACGTCGCTAGCAAGTCGCGGGTCTGTGTTCGCGGAAGCGATGAACAATTCGTAATAGCCCAGTGTTACGGCCAATACTTCTCGTCGTAACTCCTCTGTTCCTGGGTGCTCAGTCAGCTGTTCCGCGACTCGAAAGCCAAGAGAATCCACTGCGCTACGCACCTGACGGTAATTCAAATCGCTCGTGCGGAGGGCGCTGGCTGTCTGATGTTTCTCCAATTCAATTCGAACATTGACAATACCCAGTACCGTGATTCCAAACAAAGCGATGAGCAACGCCACGGCAATTCGACCGGAGCGCAGGCGTGCCCAGTTCTTTGCCTGTTCACCAAGGCTCACCGAGTCGGCCACGATGGGCTGGCCATTTGAGAATCGAATGAGATCTTCTGCAACCAGCGCCGCAGATTGATACCGATCCGCTCGATCGGGTCGCATGGCCCTGCGAATGATCGTCTCTAAATCCCGAGGCAATTCTCGATTGTAGGTGATCGGTCGAAGGGGCTCGACTGTTTGAATGCGATGCAAAATTCCGGCGCGATCCATACCACTGTACGGAGCATGTCCTGTAAATAGTTCGTAAAGAGTCGCTCCCAAACTATAAATGTCGGAACGACAATCGACGAGTTCTCGCTTGCCCGAAGCCTGTTCAGGACTCATGTATTGAAATGTGCCGATGATGTCGCCGGAGTACGTCAAGTTTAGCCCGTCCTCGACATGGGCCAGACCAAAATCGGTAATCCAAATATGTCCGGTCGAATCCATCAATAAATTCGACGGTTTAATATCTCGATGAATTACCCCCATCGTGTGCGCTGCGTGCAATGCGTCAGCCACCTTCGCCATTTCCTTGGCCAAACTCGCATAATACGCATCGGGGACGGAAGGCGCATTTCGGCTTGCCGATTCGCTTGCCGGAATACTCGTAACGTTCGAATGACGAAAGGCAATGTCAATGGTCTGAGACAGCGAAGCGCCATCGATCAACTTCATCGTGTAATAGTTTCGGCCCTGGTCGCAACCGATATGGTACACAGGAACAATACTTGGATGATTCAAGGATTCGGCGGCACGCGCCTCTCGACGAAAGCGTTCGATGCATCCTTGATCGTGAACTCCTTGTGATTCGAGAAACTTGATGGCCACTTCGCTCCCGGTCGATTCCCATTTCGCCGAGTAAACAACCCCCATCGCCCCCCGCCCAAGCTCGCGACCAATTTCGAATCCGCCAAAGTTTTTGGGATGCGTCCAAGTCAGGATATCAGGACCGGGGGGGTGCGAATCGTCGGATGCTGAATGCGCTCGATTTAGCAGTCGAATACTCTCGAGGGAGGAACGCAGTGGTCCCGCAAGCTCCGGATACTTAGCTACAATTGACTCGACGGTGGGATGACCTCCATTCTCAAGTTCGACTAAATACTGGTCCAGGAGGGCGACTACTCTGTCTTGCATGGCCTCGTCCAATCGATCAATCCAGTCTGTCTCGGAAGGATCGACTAGCGTGATAACCTTGGAGCCTTGATTTCGTGATGAACTCATGATGGACTACTCTCGGCGAAATAGACCGTCCGAAGTCGATTGATGGCTCTGAGCCACAACAACCGGACCGCTTGTGGCGAACGATTCATGTGGGACGCGATCTCATCAAAACGCATTCCGCCAAAGTTACGCAGAGCGATTACTTTTTGATAGTCCTCGGAAAGCGTGGCAACATAATCCGCGATCCGTAGTGCTTCTTCTTCGCCCGACACGATCTGACTTGGGGACGCTTGATCCTGTGCTAAAAAGTCTCCCAAGCCTGCACAACTGGATTCTAGAGTGGATCGCATCGCATCCATTGAGACTTCGCGGCGCACATCCCGCTTCTCAGCCTTTACATTGTGCTCGATCGCATGCAATAGACAACGAGAAAGGACCGTTCTAAGCCACGAAGCAAACTCAGCCTGCGTCGTTCCTTGAAAGTCGCCAAGATCGCGATGTGCGGCCAGCATGGTGTCCTGGACAATATCAGACGGACTAACCCGTTTCCCGACCGGACGCCCCATCTGCGAAGCCGCAAGCATGCGCATGTAGTTGCGGTAAGGTTCCAAAAGATCCCCAACAGCCTCGGTTGCTCCGTCGCGGGCCATCGCCATTTTCGAAGCAAAGTCTGTCATGGATCACCCAATATGCTTACCCGAAAAATCGCCATCGAGCCGATATTCGATAAAGCTCGCCGAATCCCATCGACCAACGAAAACGATTGGTTCGATGCTCTAGTATACTCCAGTCATGGGTTGGGTCCATCGGTTTGGTTGGCGTGAATGGCTGGGTTGGCACCGGAGTGCTCACGACAGGTGGAGTGGACGTTCCGGGTGGATTGGTCGTTGGATTGGACCCAGTCGGACGACTTGCCGGTGCATAGATCGAAAGAATGGCATCTACGTCGTCGCGATCTAACGCCGTGAAGGAATCGTTGGGCGATACTGTTGGAGCAAGGATGGCTGAGTTGCGGCTGCTGTGGTCGAGACCTAGCGCATGTCCGATTTCGTGAACCGCCACACGGACCAAATCGAAGGCGGAAGATCCTTTGGCGTTTCCGATCTCCCAGTTTTCTGAGCTATCAAACTGAACGTCCCCTGCGATGCGTGAGGAGTTAACATCTGCCGGGAAATAGGCTTGAGCTAACGTTCCTCCCGACCCATCGATTCTTCCAAACGAAATATCGAGCTGCTTCGCCAATCCCGGATTTTTCGATTCGGTGAAATGGACACTTGCAATCTGGGACCACGCATCCAAGGCTGTTTTGATGGCCGCAGTCACATCGGCTTTGCTCAGTCCCGCTGGTGCATTGGCTACAAAATAGGTCAAGTCAGCGGACCCTTTACCTGGTCCATCCCACCCCACACTCGCAACCGCCATGCACCGCCTATCATCCAAGGTTTCGAAGCACCATATTCGCTTTGAGATCTCTTTTTTGGCCATGTGTTACCTACTGCAGAATAAGTATAGAGCGATCCGATTTTTTATCAGGCTCTTCCGGTAAAGTGGGAAGGTCCTCAATCACAACTTTTTCAATAATCCGACTGCCACCCTTTTCATGATTTTGCCAACCATGGCACGCTAACGACGCCCGCGTGCGGCCGGCAGCCGAGCGTGCCCTCGATGTACGTCAACGCCCAGTTTCTGAACCGTCTTGCCGCCTACAATGGCATCCGTACCCACCGTCACCTTGTCAGTCGCGGTTTTGCTCGTCACCCGCAGATCACCGGCAATTTCTCCAGAATGAGTTAGGGAGTTATCACCTGGACCCAATCGGGCGGAAACGCTACCTCCAACATACCCGCTACTTTCGACGGTCACGCTATCATTTCCGCTGCCCGTCTTCACGAGGAGGCTCTTTTCTATTGTCCCCGCAACGCTGAGCGCATTTGTTCCATTACCAAGGTTCATCTCCAGGTACTTGCCAATGGATGCCTCAGCTAAGATGGAAACGACGTCTTCATCGATCCCGCCTGAAACCAGAAGGCTTCCCGTGATCGCTGCACTGTCGGAAAACGTATTCGAACCATCGCCAAGCATCGCATAGACGTTTCGGCCTATCGTCGTTCCGGTTGCAAGCGCAACATCGTCTTTGCCGCTGCCACCCTTATAACTCAAGCTTCCCTTGATGCTACCGGAAGCCAGTACCAGAGAGTTGTCTCCTGCACCCAGGTTGGCCACAACCCGATCTACGCTTGCCCCGTCAAGTTTAAGCGTTACGGTATTGTTCGCGGTTCCACTTGAGTCCAATACGATACTGATCCCCTTGACACCATCAAAAGTTCCAATCGATACGCCATTGTCGGTCACTTCGAATTGCGACGTGGACTTGGCCACGATCTCCACGGCCCCATCAGCATCCCCTGATACTTTTAGCAACCCGCTTTCAACCACCGAAGCAACCGCTAACAACTGTCGGGATTCGAGACGTTCAACGGAATGACTTAATCGACGTTTGGAGGAAATTCTAGCCATTTTCATGTCCCAGCTCGAGAATTGATTCATTTGAAGTCAAAAAGTAACCGGCGCGAAAAGCGATCCGTTACTCCACTGGGACGAAAAAATTGGCAAGTGTTTTACAAAAAGTAAGAATTCACACGAAATGGCTCATGCCTGCACTGCTCTAACGAAAACAGCCAAGTTAAGGCAAGCGATTTAGAGGCAAGTTTATCTTAAACTAACCTTGCTACGCCCTTGCATTCCGAACTTCCACGGCATCTATTGGAATCATCACTCTTGTTTTGCATCTCGCTTTGCGTGTGGAATAGTCCAAGCACGGTGTCCTTCAAACCATCACGTGTCCTATTCGTTCGGCCCTCCTCCAGTGCAGAACAATTGTCCCAATTGTTCCCGCTCTGCAGCCTTTCAATAAGGATTTGTTGATCATGGTTCGATTCTTGCCTCTCTCTCTCTCTCTCTCTCTCTCTCTCTCTCTCTCTTGCGCAGTAGCGTAACTCGCATGGTTGCTTTAGCCAGCCTGGAACGCAATCGCCAAGCATTTCGCCATGCGCTCAGCAAAATCTCTGATTCGCACTGCCAAAGCAGTCGATGCAGAACGCACCGTCGAACATTGCTGGAATCGTTGGAACCACGCCATCTCATGGCCGCAGTCCCATTCGCGAACAACGATGCTGCGTTTTATACGAGAATCAGTACCGATCTGGTTGTCTCAACGTCCTCTACTCCAGCACATTTGCTAGCCAACGATCTCGATATCGACGGCGGAGCGATTACGTCAAGCGTCGTTGCGAACCCAACCTCAGGGACTCTCATCGCCTTCGGAACCAATGGCACGTTTACGTATCGACCGAATACCGGTTTCGTCGGAATCGATCATTTCACCTACAAAGTCAACGATGGTTCGCTGGATAGCAACGTCGCTACAGTTACCATCGCCGTCGGCACCAAGCTGCTCGCCGCGCAAAACCTCGACTCCAACTCATTCACTTCACTCCCCTCGCCATTTGAGAAAGGGGCCGGAGGTGCGGGTTTAGAATCCTCGAATTTGTTAACTGGAAATCTAACTCTCACCGAACAACTAACACCTGACCAAACGCTCATTTATCGAAGCGATTCCCTCTCAAAACCCATTATTACCGTCGAAACGCAACTTGCCCCCGGCGTGTCCGTTCCCAGTGCCATCACCGCTCAATTGACGTTCAACGGAACTGCCGGGACGACTTACAGTTATACCACATCGAGCATGGTCACCGGCCAGTCGCTTCGATTTACATTACAAGCCGATGGCTCCGCGCTTGCAACAGGCATGTACGATTACACGATGACTGTCGCATTGACCATCAGTGGTGTCACCACTAACCAGACGTTTACTGGAAAACAAGCAATCGTCAACCGTTCAGCCAGCGAATTCGGTTCCGGTTGGTGGCTCGACGGGCTCGACCAAGTGATCGATAGTAGCGCAGGTGCACTGCTCGTCCGAGGCAACGGCGACACACTTTGGTTTAAGAAATCTGGCACCGACTATTTGCATGCCGACGGCGACACAAGCTACAGCACCTTGGTCAAGACCGGTGGAAATACTTATACGCTCACGAGCAAAACGGGCATCGTCAGTAATTTCTCCACGACTGGATTGCTCACGAGCATTGTCGATACCAATTCCAACACCATCAGTTTCAGCTATGCAGATCGCAATAGCGATTCTATCGCCAACGAGCTTGTCTCAATTACGGACCCATTAAGTCGGGTCACGGATTTCAATTACACCTCCGGCAAAGTCAGCAGCATTGCGCACTACTCAGGACGCACGACGACGCTCACCATCAGTAGCGGGAATCTCACCAGCTACACACTGACAGATCCCGACGGTGCAGGTTCGCTGGCTGCTCCCGTGTTTGCCTTTGGTTATACATCCGGCAAACTCACATCAGCCACCAACGCGGTCTCGAATGTTACCTCTTTTAGCTTCAACACAACCGACGGTCGCCTGCGGACCATCACCCATCCTGACAGCACGACGTGGCAGTTGATTCCTATCGAAACGATTGGGTTGCCCACCGGAACGAGTGGCAATGCATTGGCTGCGCCGGTCGACGCTCAAGCGACCGTCACGGACGAACGCAGTAACGTTTGGAAATACCGAACCGATCGCTTCGGGTTAGTCACCGAATACATCACCGCCTTAGGATACGTCTCAACGGTAAGTCGCAACATGGATGGTTTGCCGATCGTGTCGAATGATCCCGATCCGGATGGAACTGGTCCGAAGACCGGTTCCGTTTCGATGTTGGGTTACAACGGTTCCGGCGATTTGACACACGTTGTCGCTCCCAACGGTGGAGTCACAACAGCCACGTATTCGTCGACGTTGCATCGCGTGCTGACAACCACGGATCCAGTCGGTCGAACCGAATCATCGACTTTTGACTCGCTCGGCAATATGCTCACCAGTGTCGACGGAGCCGGATACACCACGACCTATGTTTACAACTCTCGAGGACTTCCAACCAGCATTACGCCGCCCGATCCAGACGGCTCTGGTTCGCTCTCCGCACCAGTAACCAGTCTCGCCTACGATTCCTACGGGCGTTTGGTCACGCTTACCAATCCAGATGCGTCAACGCAAACCTTTACCTACAACACGGCCAATCAGACCCTGACGAGCGTCGACGAGTTGGGCAAAACCACGACAAACGTTTACGATAACCTTGGCCGCCAAACTTCCGTTACCAATCGAGTTTCGGCAGTAACTCAATTTGGCTATGACGCAATGTCGCGAAACATCAAACAAACCGATCCACTCGGCAATATTACCGATATAGAATACAACAACCGAGGTTGGGTGTCCAAGACAACCTATCCGGACCCAGACGGTTCAGGTTCGTTGTCACGACCGGAGGACAGTCGAACTTTTGATGCCGTGGGAAACATCATTAGTCGTTCCTCACCAGACAGCTATTTCGTGGGATCGTACCCATTTTCGTTTGATGCGGACAATCGCATGCTTACCAAAGTCGATGTCATGGATTCCAGCATTGTAGAGAATTGGCGTTATGACAATGCAGGGCGATTGATCAGTAACTATCGTGCAGGCACACTCGGAGAAGCTGCCGATCGAACAGCCCTGGAATACGACGCAGCCGGGCGAGTCGTTTCGCAAAAGGTTCAGTCGTCCGATGGTTACAACACGATTTACGCACAAGTGAGCATGACCTATACGTTAGCCGGTCAGCTTGCCACCCAAACGGACGGACGTGGATACACAACATCACGAATTTACAACAGTCGAGGGTTCGTTGCCAATGAAACACTGCCCGATGCCGACGGCGATGGTAGCCAGTTTAGCTTGATCGTTAGCTACGCGTATGACAACATGGGGCGTGCAACCAGCATGGATCGTGGTTTCGACCGCGTTACTGCGGTGGAGTACAACAGCCGCAGTTGGATTACCAAGGTCACCAAGCCTGATCCCGACGGTGCGGGCTCACTTAGCTCCCCCATCATCGAAATGGGCTACAATTCGCGAGGTGACCGGACCACCATCACCGATCCATTGAGCCGCGTGACCACGACCGCTTACGACGACCAGCAGCGGCCTACCAGCGTGACCTATCCTGACCCCGACGGTAGTGGATCACTGACAAGTCCCGTCGTAAGCAAGGCCTACAATGCAGCCAACTGGATAACCAGTACGACCGATCCTCGCGGCGGTGTGACCTCTTATACGTTCGACAACATGGGCCGAGTCTTGACCAAGACAGATCCCGACCCAGATGGTTCAGGTTCGCTTGCCGCTCCGGTCACCACGAACGAATATAGTGCCTCGGGACTCTCGAAAGTCACCGACGCACTCGGGCGTGCTATCACCATCTCTCGCGATGGCCGTGGCAAAATCGCCAGTACGTCAGACAGCCAAAGCAACGTAACGAGCTACGAACATGATTATTATGGCAATCTCACGAAGCAGACTGATCCAGATCCGGACGGCGCTGGCTCGATGACTCGGCCCGTCACGACCTTTAACTACGACTCCGTAAATCGTTTAACGAGTAAAACGGACCCTCTTTATGGTTCGACTTTATTTACGTATGATCTGGCCAGCAACCTGACTTCCTTGAAAGATCCGGTGAACAACACGACGAATTTTGCATACGATGGCCTCAATCGCCAAGTACTCAATACGAATAGTCTTTCCAAATCGAAGAGTTTTGTTTACGACGTCGCCGGAAATTTGACAGGAACTATCGACCGCAACGGACGCGCGATCCAATACGAGTTTGATACGCTTGATCGCCAGACGGCAGAGAAATGGCAATCCGGCACAACTGCCCCGTCTTTGACGGTTGCGGTTACTCAAGAGGGTGGTTCGATCAACGAAAAGCAAAGCGTCGGCTGGACTTTTTCAGGGTCCTCCATCTCTGGAACGTACACGCTGTCCCACAACGGCCAGACGACGGGGGCGATTGCATGGAACGTGTCCGCTGCCACTATTCAGACTGCCCTTGAGGGGCTCTCAACGATTGGTACCGGAAATATTTTGGTCGAATTGGCTAGCTCCAACAGCACCGACCGAACCCTCACCCTCACGTTTCGCAATAGCAAGGCCGCGACCAACGTTCCGCAGACAACCATCGATGCCAGCGGTCTAGCGGACATGTACTCGTCGGCCACGGGCTTCAATACGACCACGGCAACCGGCGGTGTCTTTTCTGAGATCCAGACCATTGCACTCGCCAATGCAAGCAGTGGGACATGGCGACTGGCTTACAACGGGGAGATCACAGCCCCATTGTCGCCGTCCATCACGTCCTCGCAACTCAAAACGGCCCTGGACGGCTTCATAGGTATCGACAACGTGAGTGTCAGCGGCAGCAGCGGCAGCTTTACGTTGACCTTTGGCGGGACCCAAGCACTCACCAATGTAAGCCAAGTTTTCGGCGACGCGGCGAACGCTACCAATGGCAGCACGACCCGTACGATCACGAGTGCGTACAACGCCGCCGACGAACTGACATCCCTTAGCGACCCATCGTCGACGATCACCTACACACGCGACAACCTAGCGCGAGCAACGACGATTGCAAACACGGTCAATGGCTTAACGCCAACGGTGACTTTCAATCAGACGTTTGATTCGGCAAGCAATCGAACGGAATTGAAAGCCACCAGCGGCAGTGCGAATGATTTCAGGAACACGTATCAATACGACGCGTTGCAGAGGCTGACCGATATTGTCCAAGAGAGTCAATCCGGTGGCAAAGCTGTGACCGCGAAGCACGTTACGTTTGTCTACAACGCATTAAGTCAGCGGACTAATTTGACACGTTACCAGAGCACGGGAACGACCAATGGCGTTGCAACGACGGATAACACGTATGACACGATCAACCGTTTAAGCTCGTTGACTCACAAACAAGGCGCAACGACGCTAGCTGGTTATACATATGCCTATGATGGCGTGTCGCGACCGACGAGTGTCGACTCGACCATCGAGGGCGTGTCGACGTTTACTTATGACGCCACCTCACAGGTAACAGCCGCCGATCATGCGACCCAGACCGATGAGACCTACTGCTTTGACGCCAACGGCAACCGCAACAGTAGCGGTTACACGACGAGTACGAACAACCAAACGACAGCCGGTCTTGGATTTACGTACACATACGACGACGAGGGTAATCGCTTGACTCGGACCGAAACGTCGACGGGCAAGGTGCAAAGTTATGAATGGGATTATAGAAATCGGCTGGTATCGGTCAAAGACCGCAACACGTCAGGCGGCTCGATTGTAAAACAGGTCAACTACGAATACGATCCGTTTAACCGCCTCGTTCGTCGCGAGCTCGACGCCGACGGCGCGGGTTCTGGCGGGACTACAAATCAGTACTGGGTTTATGACAAGGGGATCAATGCGATCCTCCAATTCGACGGGGCAGCCGCGTCAACACTCTCGCATCGATACCTGTGGTCGAATCAAGTCGACGAGTTGCTGGCTGATGAACAAGTGACTTCGCTCAGTACAGGTGGCAACACGTTGTGGGGCTTAGCTGACCACTTAGGAACATTGCGAGATATCGCGGACTTCAATGAAGGCACAAGTGTCACGTCGGTCACAAACCATCGCTCGTACAACGCCTTCGGCAAGTTGATCAGCGAGACCAATACCGCCGTCGATTTGATCTATGGCTTCACGGGTAAGCAGCTAGACGAAGCGACCGAGTTGCAGCATAACTTAAACCGTTGGTACGACGCAACCCTCGGGCAGTGGCTGAGTGAGGATCCAATGAGCTTTGCGGCGGGGGATGAGAATGTACGGAGGTATGTTCGAAATCGAGTGTCGGAATCGACAGACTCGACAGGACTGGAAGATGACTATTGGAAAGGATATTGGGAAGCGTATCGGCAATCCTATGACGCTTGGGTATGGGACAACGCCCAGCCTGCTAATACTGTCGACTACGTACTTGAAATGGGGACCCGGGCTGCAAATGTCGTTACTGCTGCTGCAGCTGCTGCTGCAGCAGCAGTGGCGGCTGCCGAGGCAGCGGCAGCCGCAGCGGCGCGCGCAGCTTTTATGCGCGCCGTTGCAGAAAAAGCAGCGAGAAAAGCAGCACAAGAGGCCGCAGACAATGCGGAATATTTCAGGAGGTTGGGACAACAATACCACCGTCACGGAGATGGTAGAAAATGACCGTCATGAAATCAAACCCCATTGAATGACAGTTAAATACAACGACGCGATCTGGAAACAATTAGAGAGGATCAGTTTGGCATGAACAGCAACGAACTACGAATGGAGGTTGCGCTCAATTGTGTTGTAGAGCACTGCTATTACTTGGTCCACACGCCAGCCATTGACGACTTTTATCTAAGTAAACATGGGGCAGCGGTCGAATTAGATAGCGGGAGTAGCCTCTTTGTACCCGGAACATACGTTGCAAATGTAGTAACTCGCTTAAATCAGTTCATAACTAGGTCTGAAGAGAGCATGGCGGCTTGGGCGTCGCAAATTGTCATAGATAGTTCAGATTGTATCGAGATTCACCTCCGATGGGGAAGTAAGAACGCAAGCATTAAACTGCCGCTCACGACTCCAGATTTCAAGGGTTTGCTATCAGAAGTCAATTGGGAATCTAGCCAGGAACACTGGTCTTCAGAACCGGTGGAAAAAAAAGCACACTCAGTACGAATGTCAATTCGCGAAGCAGAACAAGTCTTCCGAAATTACATTGACTCGACCGGAGAACAATTTCTAGAGCTTTTGAATAGCGGTTCGGAGTTGACTCAACCGACAGTCGGAGACGCGATCCAAATTCGAGGCTGGTTTATCGATCGACACAACAGTGACATGTTCTTTAATAGATTTTTCGGTAGATTTTTCGGCGAATCTGCACGCGTAGCAAGGGACTTCAAGGCTGTCCGCGAAAGGTTAGAATTTTTTTCCAACGGTCGAAAGGCTGTAAGTTTCGGTATGGCGAAGTACTCAAACGGTATCCCAATCAAAATGAAAATATGGCATAAGAGGATGTCATTTTGGGGATAGGAACATAACGCGTCGGCAGACCATGAAGTTTCTGGCGGGAATCTAAGGGCGGGAATCTAAGGGACACGGGGAATCTAAGGGACACAGCTTTTTTTCGGGTGGGTAGTTGCATCTTGGATTTGAGATTCTTATTTTGAACAGAATCCTTTTGCTTCTATCGGCTCTTTCGACGGAGTGAACCATGGCCAGAT
>JAYTVM010000158.1:0-6582 GCA_043743995.1 Pirellula sp.
ATTTTGCGATTTGGAAAATGTCATAATTGGTGATGTGTATTTGGTTTGCATCATTCCGCGGAGATCCATTATGACTTCGATTTCTCAACTCAAATTAGATGAGCTTGACGCCTTGGTTCAACAGGTCAAGGACATAGCGAACGATTCCGTCCGTTCTGGAACGGCTATGCACGTTGCCGAAAAACAGTTGCTTGAGAAGCTACTTGAAATTGGTCACTCGGCGATCAAAGCCATGTTCCAAGCGGTCGGGACAGGCGATGTGGGTGAGTCGATCACGCATCCTGATCACGATAAACCATTGAAACGATTCCCAGAACTTTCGAATCGATCGTACCGGTCAATTTTTGGTGATTTTTCGTTGTCTCGTTGTCTTTATGGGAAAGCTCCATCGCAAAAAGCTATCGTCATACCCTTGGACGAGCACTTTGGCTTACCCCCAAATCGATTTTCGTTACTGCTCGAAAATTGGGTGTCACAACTATCCACTAGCGAAGCCATTCATGAGGCTATGGATAAACTTGATAGCATTCTCGGTATTCGTATTGCGGTCGATAGTGCCGAACGTATCTTAGCCAGGACAGGCGCAAACGCAGAGCACTTCCAAGACAACCTACCCGCTGTCGAGGTGGCGGACGAGGGGGAGCTGTTAATTGAGTCGACGGACAACAAAGGAATCGTCATGCGCAACAAACCCAAGGTGGAGAAACAACCCGTGGGCGCACCAGCCAATCGAACTGGCCCCGTTCCCGATCGAAAGCAAATGGCAACGATCTCCGGGTGTTATAGTGTGGACCGTTGGATCAGGACACCGGACGAAATTCTTCGTGCTCTTTTTCACGAACCCACACTTGAAGAAGATACCACGAAACGCCCCCGCCCAATCCAGTCTCGTTACCAAGCCTGTATGTCTCGTACCCAAGAGCATGTTGAGGACAGCCTTGATGGTGAAGTTTCGGCCATTGGTTGGCTAAGTGAACATGTTCGCGAGCGGCGTCGTAAGGGACAGGAGTTGATCAACTTGAACGACGGCGAAGTATCCATCTGGGCCAACGTTGAATTGATGCAGGGGCAAAACGGGCGTGTGGACATTATTGACTTACTCCATGCCATTCAACGCGTGTGGGACGCCGCGGTTATCTTAAAACCTGCGGAATTGTTTAAATTCGCTAGGACACACATCGGATCGATTCTGTCAGGAAACGTGAAACGCGTCATCCAAAGCTTTCGATGGCAGTCAACCCGATTAAAACTAGAGGGTAAACCATCAGAAGGCATGGAAAAGATTTGCCGCTTTCTCGAACGGAACGCTGACCGCATGCGGTACGACGAGTATTTGGCTAAGGGGTACCCGATATCAACCGGATTCATTGAAGGCGCATGCCGCCATGTAATCAAGGATCGAATGGAACGCAGCGGAATGCGATGGACAATTTCAGGAGCCCAGAACATGCTTTACCTAAGATGCATCGACGCAGGAAAACTGTGGAAGGAGTTTCACCAAACGCATCAAACACGTGTCTTGTCGTTATACGGCGATAAACGCACCAACTTCCTCGACTCATTCCAACTCGCCGCATGACGAACCCTATCGCTCAGCCGGTTGCACCCCTTCTGCACATTGTCGAGCTGGTTTCGCAGGCCTGGGACATGATAGACCTTGGCGAAATCCTTACCAAACGAATGTGCTAGTGTCAGGGTGTTCTGGCAAACTACCCTAACCGGAGTAAAGCGTATTTGCACAGCGGTTCTTCCGTCGTGGCCGGTAGAGAGCAATAGGTAACGCTCTATAGCATCGACGTCTCGTATGCGAACATTGCCTTCAACCTTGGCAAGAACCCACACCCGCTCACCGTTTCCTAGAGCCCCCGCTGTGTTGTAATGAATTTTTTTTGATTGAATAATCGGATCAAAGAAGTTAAATGCCTCGTGGTTTTGCAGAACCTTGTAGTCGTTTCCGACTAGACCAAAGGGTACCAGGCCAGACTCACCCCATTTATCTAATCAAACAATCGCTTTCTTGTCGGGTATCTCGTAATAGACCCCATCGCCCATGCAATACACCGGCTTCAATCCTACCTTCCAGTCTAAACTTGCAGCCCGCATCGCTTCTTCGGCGGTCTTCGGTGGACTCTCGAATCGGGTGCCCAATCCGTGCCATGGGACCTCGCCCACGTACATCATCGCTGCTTTGTTTCCTTCGGATGCTAGATTATGTGCCATGCTGTGTATCCTCAGTTAGCATTTGCGTCCCTTTAGTCAGTCTTGTTACGGGTGCCTGAATCTCTTACTCCCAGACCTTTGCTTTGAACCCAAGTGCGGTTGCGTTTTCCGATATGGCTCGTTTGATTTGATCTGACGCACCTAGGGCGAACTCGGCGTTGATTTCAAGGATGATGTTCAGGGATGCGTTGTGGTCGCTGGCGAGGAGGGAATGGTTTAGTCTTGCGTCAGTTCGTGAACTCTGTCCGTGACAAAACGACGGAATGATTCGTTTTGCACAAACTGCTTGTAGAACTCAGTGTCGTCCCTTAGCAGCGGGGCAATGACCCGCATGAGAGCGGCATCGAGTTCGATTCGAGCCGTGTTGGGTGTGTTCTGCTTGGCGTTACGATATGGTCCATCGACAGCAACTTTCGGCGCGATGTCTTCCTGAATCCGCTTCATAATTCGGTCCGCGTCGGTGAACAACGTGCCAAACTGCTCGTTAAAGCTCTTCAGGATGTTGCTGAGGCGGTCGAGTTCTGGCTCGGGCTTCCTACCGCCACCGCTGACGGGCACTGGCTCAATTTCGGCGTTGTCGTCGGGCAGCAGTACTTTCATCGCTGCTTTCTTTTCGACGCGATAACTATCCATGTCGATGGATTCCAGAATCCCCTTTGCCAAATCCTCCTCTTTGGGAGCAGGAAGCTTCGGCACCAGGAAATTCAGCAGAATGGAAAGCTTTTCCCAGCCCGCATTCGTATAAGGCAGGATCGAAGCGAGAAAGTCATAGGTACGAGTGAACGCCTTCGCCTTGCCTTTGAAGTCCACCTGCCCATCTTCGTCGAGGCGTTCCTTGTACGTGGCGACGCAGACATCCAAGATCGGATCGAGCTTCTCTCGTTCAGCGCCGGACAGATAGAGCGACACGAAGGCGTCAATCTGATCGGGCGAATACACTTGATGCTCGTCCAGAGCGGTTTTGAGATCATGCAGTTTGTTCGGGTCGGTCTTATCGCTGAGTATCGTCGTGCGGTAGTAGTCGGCAAAGGACTCGGTGATGGTCTCCGAATTGTTCATGAAGTCGAGAACGAACACGTCGTGCTTCTGCGGGTGTGCCCGGTTAAGCCGCGACAGCGTTTGCACTGCCTTGATCCCGGAGAGTGCCTTGTCGACATACATGGTATGGAGCAACGGTTCATCGTAGCCGGTCTGAAACTTGTCGGCGCAGATCAAGAAGCGGTAGGGGTCTTCTTGAATCCTGTCGGCAATCTCGTTGGCAGGGAATCCATTGAGCGACGATTCCGTTACCTTGACGCCTTGGTATTCCGGCTCGCCGGAGAAGGCGACGATGCCTTGGTACGGGCTTTTGCGTTCCTGCAAATAGGTCTTGATTGCGTGGAAGTACTGAATGGCCCGCTCGATCCCGCTACATACGACCATCGCCCGCGCCTGCCCGCCGATCTTGTTCAGCGCCAGCACCTGCTCATGGAAATGATCGATCATGATCTCCGCCTTCAAGCGGATGGCGTGGTCGTGGCTTTCGACGTATTTGCGAAGTTTCTTCCGGGCTCGCTTGGTGTCGAATTCCGGATCGCTCTCCACGGTCTTCACCAGCTTGTAGTAGCTATCGACCGGCGTATAGCTCTTGAGTACGTCCAGAATGAAACGCTCGTCAATCGCCTGCTTCATCGTGTAGGTGTGGAACGGATTGTTCTTCACCTTCCCCTCAGCATTGGGCGGTTGTTCAATGCCAAACAATTCGAGCGTCTTGTTCTTCGGCGTCGCGGTAAACGCAAAGTAGCTGGCGTTCTCCAGCATCTTGCGGGCTTCCATCCGCTTTTCCAGGGCGTCGTTGATCTCGTCTTCGGGATCGGCCAGAGCTTCACTCAGCGCGGCCGCAGTCTTGCCGCCTTGGCTGGAATGGGCTTCGTCGATGACGATAGCGAACGAGCGACCACGATGCTGGTCGCCAATCTCGTCCAGGATGTAGGGGAACTTCTGCACCGTGGAGATGATGATCTTCTTGCCGCTCTCGATGAACTTTCTCAGGTCGCCCGAATGGTCGGCATGCCCTACGGTTGCTCCCACCTGGGCGAATTGCTTGATCGTGGCCTCAATCTGCTGGTCGAGAAGTCGGCGATCGGTAATGATAATGATCGAATCGAAAACGTCGCGACCGTCCTTTCGCACACCGATAAGCTGATGAGCGAGCCAAGCAATGGAGTTTGACTTGCCGCTACCAGCCGAATGCTGAATCAGGTAACGCTTGCCCGCGCCTTCGGACGTCACGTCGGCCAATAGTTTCCGCACGACCTCAAGCTGATGGAATCGCGGAAAGACCTGCTTCAGTTTCTTCTTGCCGGTCTTGAGATTCTTCTCTTCAACGATTTGAGCGTAGTTTTCCAGGATATCGGTTAGCCTGGTCGGCGTCAGCAATTCCTGCCAGAGGTAGGCCGTCTTTAGCCCGTTTGGATTCGGAGGATTGCCCGCGCCGTCGTTATGCCCACGGTTGAAGGGTAGGAACCACGACACCTTGCCACGCAACTCCGTACACATCATCACTTCGGAATCGTCTACTGCGAAATGCACAATGCAACGACCGAACCGGAACAATGGTTCCTTGGGGTCGCGATCCAGCTTGTACTGCTCAATGGCGTCGGCAACCGTCTGCTTGGTCAGGCTGTTCTTTAGTTCGAAGGTAGCGATCGGCAAACCGTTGATAAAGATGCCCAGGTCGAGGGCACGGCGAGTCTCATCCCGGCTGTAGCACAGTTGTCGGGTAACGCTGAAGCGATTCTGGGCATGAAGCTCAACCGCCTTGGCGTTGTCGGGTGACGGCGTGGCATAGAACAGCGTCAAGTCGTGGGGGCCTTGCTTGATCCCCTTCCGAAGCACGTCAATGACGCCGCGCGTGGCAATCTCCTTTTCCAGCCGGGCCAGGAACTGACGTCGTATAGGGCTATCGTTGCCGAGGTCGAACGCCTCTGCCAGTTTGGGCTGAGTCGCAAGAACGAACGCCTGCAAATGATCCAGATCGACACAGTAGCCCCGGTCGTAGTCCTGGCTGCTGCCAACCAGCCAGCCGCGAGCCACCATGTCACGGACAATCACCAACTCCAGTCCCTTTTCGCTGGTGTCGGTAGTCTTGGAGAGCAGTTTAGAATAGAGAGCCCCTTTCTCTTGAACAGATTGTGGGAGGGGCGGATTAGATTTTGACATTGAATATCATTCGCTATGTGACCGTTCAAACAACTCGATTTCTTCGCGTCGGACCAGGTACTTTGTCTTGAATCCTACTCTAGTTCCTTGAAGACTCAAATTGTTTTCGCACCGAACCGATTCCCAGCAATTTGGTATATAGCTTGAAGTTTTTTTGCTCGTAACGGACTCGTCCGGCGACTATCGCGGGGTGGACACGTATGCTTGTCGCAAAGTTTCGAACTTGATCGTCCGACGGCCTCTTACCTAGCCCCGCAAGCTTCCACGATTTTTCAGAGACAAGAGCTTCTCTTGCCATTTGATCAGCTTCCTTCTCAATCGCTTCGGTACTCGCTTCATCGAGATCGTCAACGATTGAATCACACATGCCTGAATCAACATGTAATGCAATATGCGCAAGTTCATGCAACAGGACGAACCAAAAATTGTCCAAGCGGTCATATCGAAGCGTTAAAGCAACAATTCTGCTCGTTTCACTAGCACGCATCGCAGCACCGTCCAGAAAGGTTTTTGGCAAGTGCGCTTCGACGATCAAATGAATCCCGCTCTTACGCAGAAACTCTGCAGCAAGTCTTGGCCCGTCATCAAGATAGCTTAGCTTTGCGACCGCTTCCATGAATTCCGGAGTAACCGTACCAGACTGATACACTGGCATACTCTCTTGGGCGGCTAGACTTAGAACACGAATCTGCCACGCAGTTAAAGCCGCGTCGTCAAGCTTGCTTCCACATCTCGCATTCTTCCGATTAAAAACTGGATGCTTCGATGGGTCGCCAACGACGGAGGCGAATCGAATCAGCACGTCTTCGATTTGATCTTTCGCCTCCTGCAGTGAGCCAACAATCCCCTTCAGCCAACCACGCTTGTACATTTCAGTGATCGGAAACTTCTTGCCAAGCGTAAGAAAATCGGTGTCGAGCAATGTAGCAGCGCGCTCTTGCAACAAGACCTCAGCCGGAATGCCTAAATCGTTTACAAGCTTGCGAATCATCGTCAGGGAAAGTTCGCGTTTACCACTCAGGACTTCCGATACTTTACCCCTGCTACCGAAAATTGGGATCAAGTCCTTCTGCTTCAGTTTCGATTGCTCCATGCGAAAACGAATTGCCTCGATTGGATCGGGCAAATCAATTGGGTATTCCTTTGCTTCGTAGGTCTCGA
>JAYTVM010000159.1:0-6574 GCA_043743995.1 Pirellula sp.
AAAGTACCCATCACGCTCCGCGTGATGTTGCCTCAGAAACCAAAGGTTTTTGAACTGCGAAAATCACGCGGAGCGTGATTGGTACTGTAAAATCACAGCCTCTCTGAGGAACGAAGGGCGCGTGAGTCGCTAGTTCGACTTTTCTACTTTGGTTTTTGCGTTGCGATTTATTGGGAGAACGAGGCTCCTGCCGAGAAAAAGGACTGAGAAAGCTCGGTAGGAACCTCGCACTCCCGATTGGACACGTCTCTTTCCTCGAACTTGGGACAGTCGAAGTAGAGTCAATTGTCAAGCTTTCCACGCCCATCGCTTTCGCTCTGGGCGTGCCACCCGTGCCCACCCGTGCCCACCCGTGCCACCCTCTGCCGCTCTAGAGAGAAGGTAACAATCCCCTGAGATGAACTCAGGGGCATTTCCGGGAACAGTGGTCCCCGCTAGTTGAGGCCTTGGCCTTCGGTGGGAGAGGGTGATTCGACTTTGGCAATTATCATTTGAAACTGGGCTGCCGCAACGTATCGGCCGTAGTACTTTTGGAACGTAGCCAGCATCTCGCCAGCTTGTTTCTTGAATCCACTAGATTTGATAGTCTGCTTTTGCTTGCCATCGCGTAGATACCGAACGATCAAAGTGCCGTCATTGTTCTCACACTGGGTAATCTCCTTAAAGTAAATAGGTGCTCCCCAATCTGCATGTGAAACCTTTTCAAAGTCGATCGTGAATATCCCTTTCTTATCTTGAAACTGAAGCATCGGGAATGCGTTGACGACAATTTCCTTTTCGTGGTCAGTACTTGGCAGCATACGATAAGGAAGAGATTGTTCGTGATACTTTCGGAAACTTTCCTCAAACTCATCCCACTGAGCCCGCTCGATTTCATTGGATCGCTCAATTTCGTGATACCAAGCTCCATCGCCAGGTCGAGCCAGCAAGAGCTCTGTTTCGCTAGGCACCAGCGTGATACCAACCTTGGCGAGCCTGGATTCTGTTGAAGGGTGGGAGTCGAACGGGTGTGTCGTCGCCGATTCCCCAATGTTTGCCTTCGAGGCGAAAACATGCGAGAAGTCTTGGAAGCCCACCTCGATGCGGTCGCATATATCCGCATCTTCTAGAACTTTTTGCTCGAGAAAAAGTTCGGACTCGACTTGTTCGCGATACTTGGTGTAAGCCATGATTCGCAGCAGCGCGCCGGCCAAATCACGAGGAGATGCCAACTGGGATGCTAACGCGTCGGCTCGGAATTCTCGTTCGCGGCTGAGTTTTTTGAGCGACACTTCAAAAAGTGCCCGAAAGCAATTCATGAAATAGAAAACCGGCAACGTCGTCCCACCTTTTTGCAGCGCTTCGAGGTAGTTTTCATAACGAGTCAGCAGCGGACTGATCTTGCGAGAATACAGTGTGTCTTGGCCGCCGAAGTGAGCCATTTCATGCGCAAGAACCGCATCCGCCTCGGTGCCATTCAATTGCTTGAGCAAAGGTAAACTCACAAATAATGAACGACCCTTGAGTTTGCGACCGTTGGCAATAATGGACTGTTCGGTTACGAAGAAACTTGCGTCAATCCCCACCAGAATGTGATCGGGGAGCTGGATTCCTAATGCAGTACAAAGCGATCGCAATCGAAGCCACAATGGTTTTGCCATCGACTCTTGGATCTCGATGCCGGAAACGTCGATTTCCATTTTGATTCGCTTGAAAAAAGCTTTCAGCACCAAGAAAACGGCGACAACCGCAACGAAGCCTGCTACGAATAGCAACTTAGGAATGAAAACATTCATCCACAACGCCGGTACCCAATACGTCAGCGCAAAAAGCAAAAGCCCCTGCGCGATGGTCAAGAAAATCCCCACCAATCGCAAAACGTACCAGCTCCAAAGAAGACTGAAGTATTGAATGCGTTGCGATTTCAGCGACATCAGGACGCATAGCCCAACGCCAAGGAAGGTCAGCACGCTTACCACGATCGACCAAAACGAAATGCGGATAAGCCACCGAAACTGCATGTACGTCTGACGTGCCTCCACCGTAAACATGTCGGCAAACTCGGGCATGCGGGCAAGCTTAGAGCCAGGTACTTTGTTGAACAGTTCGCGTGCGTTGGCCCGTTGTTCCTCGTCCAACGTAGCATCTTTGTTAATGGACGCGAGCAAACCTTCTCGAAACCTTGCGTCCATCCTGGATTGAGCATGCCAAAAAAAGGCTAAAGACAAGATCGGTACCAGGAAGATCCAAAGCGATGGTAGTACAAAGTTCTTAAAGATACTTGGCTGTCGGATCGTAGTGCTTTCGGGCATTTCAGTATCACTTTAGGGAGAGTTCTAACTTGGAACCGGACCGTAAGAAGAGTGTACTCAATAAAAGTGAGACGGGAAATCATGGGATCAGCCCCCACTGATTTTAAATCTGTCAGTTTGGAGTGAAACGCATCGAGGAAAAAACGACCGCTGCAATGATGGCCAATAACATCAGCAAGAACATGGCTGCGATCACGCCCGTGAGCTTGGCATACGAAAAAGGTGCTGTACCGAACACCTCGCCTGTTTGTCCATTGACCAACACACGAAACGGCTGATTGCGGTATTGATATACCATGATCCAAACCGGCAGCAGCAACGGAACACTCTTCATGTCTTGAATGCGGACGTTGGCGTTTAAATTGCGAACACTGCCCGGTATGGATTGCTGAGATTGACTCGCTTCGAATTGCTCGACCAGCGCCGATGCTCTTGCCCGTGCGTCTCGGCGAGTGACCCGAAACTCTTCCACGATAACGTTGGTCAAGTCGATCGAGTCGGGAGAGATGGCATCTTCGATATGGAATGGTGCTATCTCCTGAACTTCTGCGGGAGTTAGCGTCCCGCTGGCTCCGACCAATACCCCATCGTAGTTGCCGACGCGGGTCCCTGACATCGGACGCCATGTGCCGCGTGCACCCGCGGTTACGGCCGTGCTGTCGGCACTCCAAGCCGTTTCGGTCGTTGCCGAAAAGACCCAGAAAGGGACGTAGACTTGCGTCACTTTACTAACGATGGATCGCTGCGAAGCGTCGCCAGGTTTCCAGAATCCTTGCCGCAGCCAAGTGCGAAGCAGCGATTCCGATTGCGATTGAACCACTCGAAACGGGACGACGCCGGAGGGTCTTAACGTTCTCGCATCGGCCCGCGATGACATTTTTTCGCTACCACAGAAAGGGCAGCGCAGCGTTTTTGCGGACGCATCGTAACTCATGGAAGCTCCGCATTGATCGCACCTAAAGCTCATCACGCTAGCTTGCTGGGGCGTCGCAGTCGGCGCGTCGATGCCTACAAGCTCGGAATCCATTCCTTTTGTGTTTTCCGTGCCGCAGTTGCTGCAAAACAAATCCTCACTATCGAGATAAGTTCGGCAAACGGTACAACGCGTTTCGAAGTTCATTGTCCCAACCTTGGATGATTCAAGACGATCAGCAATCCAATCACGATGAGCATCAGCAGAGCGACTGCAATGACAACGGCGGTAATCCTGGAGCTGGACCATGGCTTCTCGCCATGCATCTTGCCCGTCTGCCCATTGACCAGGAACCGATAGATCTTGTCGCCATAGCGATAGCTCAGCACGTGGATTGGGAGCAAAATCAAGTCGGAGCCACCTACTTCCAATTCCGTTTGCACGGTTAGCCCAGATTGAATGTCACCAGGCAAAAACCGACTGATGGCATTTCTTTCGCGAGTGCGAAACTCTTGCTGCGTTACCGCCAATGCTTCTTCGCGACTGACGGAATACTCCTCCGACATCCAACCGACAAGGTACATCGGTCGGTACCGCATCATCGTATTGAGTTGATAGGGTTGAATCGCCAGCGCTTCTGCTTGCGACAAGCCTTTCGAGGCGGATACCATGTAGCCAGAGTAGTACTTGCGGTAGATTCCAGACAGAGGCCACCATTCTGTTTCTTGGACGGTACGTGTCCGGACCTCCGTCTTGCCCTCCGAATCTTTTATCGTATACGTCTCGGTGCGATACCAATGCTCACCGATTTGCGCAGACCACTCGCTCATGGCTTTCATGGAGAAGTGCCAAAATGGAATGTAAACCCCTTGCTGTTTCTCCGTTGCTGCTTTCGTAACCAGGTCTCCAGGGCGAAAGAAACCGTTTTTGCCGATCCATTGAAAGAACAATTCCTGAGCTTTTTCGCGAGAAACCTCAAAGCCAATGACGAATTCAGGACGTTGAGACGTTCGTTGCTCCAAGGGCAACTCTGCCACATAGGCGGAATCGCAAAATGGACATCGCAGGCTGAGTTGTTCGCGAGGTGCGTCCACTTCACTACCGCAATTCTCGCAACGAAAGGTTCTCGTTGAACCAGAGGCTTCGATCGCTTGCGTCTTAACCGAAACGCTTCCGCCATCCGACGAATTGCCATGCGACGATTTGGTCGCGGTATTAGCAGCGGCCTCCGATGAGCCCGTTCGAAGTTCGCCGAGAACAAGGCGGTCTGGCGTCTCAAAAGGCACACCGCAGGATACACAAAAACGAGAGCCAATCTGTCGCGGTGTTCCGCAGGCGGAGCACGGCATAAGGGAACTTGCGAGCGACCGATTCGGGTCGTGGAACGGATCGCTTTCGATCACTTGAGCTTCAATGATCTCAGTCTCTTGCAAAGAACGTTTGCTCATTCTGGCTCTTGCGAAAAGTTTTGGGGCAACGTTAACCCTGCCATTTTTGAAAACCAGATGGATTCGAGTAGTCGAACTTGGCTTGACGCGTCTGGACGCCTGGGGAAGGTGATCATTTTCTGGTAAAACGGGCGGAAGGGAAATTCCAAACCAAAAAAAAGTCCTCTCACCGACTGGGGAGCCATGCCTCTAACGACCCTAGGAAACCGAAATCCTGGAAAACATGGTCCTTGGACCATTGTTCCTAGCACTGAAGTAAGTTAGTTCGCGATTGATCGGAAGAGACCGCATGGCAAGAAAGCAAGTCAAGACACGCAAATCGCAAAACCCAAAGAGGCGTTTTCGTCCGGGTACGGCGCCCGGTTCCATGATCGTCGATCCGAATGCGAACCCAACAGTCGTTCGAGTCATGGCGTTTGGCGGAGTTGAGTTCCTCGAACGTGAGATCAAAGATATCTCGGAGATTCGCTCGATCATGGTCGCATACCGAAGCGTCTGGATCGACGTCATCGGCCTTGGTAGCCAGCAAAAGCTCGCAGAACTCGCTCAATTATTGCAATTGCATGCGCTCGCCATGGAGGACGTGGTCAATGTGCACCAACGCGCCAAAGTGGACGACTTCGACCATTCGGTTTTTGTCGTAGCCCGTATGGTGGATGGCGAGGATGCTTTGCAAACTGAGCAACTGTCCTTTTTTCTAACCAAACAAGTGTTGCTATCGTTCCAGGAACGACCCGGCGATTGTTGGGAACCACTCCGGCAGCGTATTCGAACCCATCGCGGCAAAGTATGTGACTCCGGTATCGACTACTTACTCTATTCCCTGCTCGATGCCGTCATCGATAGCTATTTCCCAGTGATGGAACGCTTGTCGGAGCAGGTAGAAACGATTGAGGCAGAGATCATCGATGGCCTGAACCCATCTCAAATGCGCAAGATCCATCATTTGCGAGGGCAACTCCTAGCCCTGCGGCGAGCTATTCGCCCTCATCGTGAAATGATCAACGAATTGGTTCGCGATTCACTGCCCCATATCAGTCCAGAAACGCGAATCCACTTAAGAGACTGTTATGATCACGTTGTGCAAGTCGTGGATGCGGTGGACACCTATCGCGAGCTGACTTCCGACATGCGTGATTTCTATCTCTCCAGCGTTAGCAACAACATGAACGAAGTCATGAAAGTGCTAACGATTATCTCGACCATTTTTATACCGCTGTCGTTTATCGCAGGTGTGTATGGGATGAATTTTGCGGATACCTCTCCCTGGAACATGCCGGAATTGAAGTGGTACTATGGCTACCCATTTTCATTAGCACTGATGGGGCTGTTGGCTTCTGGTTTATTGATCTATTTTCGCAAAAGGCGCTGGCTGTAGGACGAGCCGCGATGTGAAAACTGGCCAATCCCAACCCGATATGTAAGTGAGGAACCTAAGTAATTGTCCCTCGCTTAGGACCGATCGATCAACAACTTGCCCCAAGTGATCAAATCGTTTAACCGTTAGCCGTAGGCGTACGTGAATGGTTATCGAGTACGCCTTCGGCTGACTGCTAAACAAATAATTGAACGGTATTGCGTTTAGCGATAAAAATTCCACAGGGTCGCCCAACCCGTCACAATAGCAAAAAAAGCAAAAATCATATTGACTTTCCTTTTGCATTCAATAAAACGAAAGTCGATTTAAGTATTGTTTACTTTTTGGCGACTTTTTCATGCGTTGGATTGATCGAATCAACAATGAGGACTTGGCGTTTCTCAAGCGATTCTTGCTGGCGTCGGGCTCTCTAAAAAAGATGGCTGAGGAGTATGGAATCAGTTATCCGGCGTCGATCTCAAGTCGGGCCGGGTTTAGAATAGCAGCATTTAATGGAGAATGCGATTGTTTTCTGGGGATTGGTACGTACCGGTAGCCATCCATC
>JAYTVM010000160.1:0-6568 GCA_043743995.1 Pirellula sp.
CGGGAACCTACTAACTGGATAGCCGTATGCGGGAAAACCGCCCGTACGGTTTGGAGGGAGGGGAGCCGGTCTACCCGGCTTCCCTACCCCTATCAATGGAGCTAAGCCGCGGTCGGTGGACTCTCGGTTTCAGGAATAGGTTGCGAAACGGATTTGCGACCGTTTTTCCTTCGTGTGGGACGCACAACCTCAAGTGCAATGCAGTAATCCAAGTTGGGCCGAAAAATGGTTAGCAGAGCCAATGGAATAAACCACGCCATATAGAGACCACCTCCAAACCCATGCCAAAACTGTGTGGCGGCCATGATTGCCGAAGAACAGCTTAGTAAGGTGGCAAGATTCTTTTGTGCTGGCCAAACAACAAACGAAAGGCTTAGCAGAACAAAAAGAACGATGATGGGAATCCGCATGATTGGGTACCAGCCCAAGCCCCAGATTCCGTCCATGCCATTCATCGCAACTTGCTTTAGACCAAACATATAAAAGAGGTCTTGCAGCAAGTTGTTGGGGTGCAAAAAAATCATGGCCAGTACTAATGCGACAATCGATACGGCAAACCCGCCTGCAAATCGCCTGATCCCACGTTGCCAATAAAAACTGCACCAAAGCGGTAAAAGCGAGAAGGGGTAGTAAACCACTCCAGCCGCGCAGCCCAAGAAAAGACCTGCCACGAACGGTTGCCGATACATCAGAATAGCCAAAAGCAAGAGAGCGCTCGGGACGACATGGTCAACGCGACCGGTCATATGCGCTGTGCAAGGAAGTAGTAGGTAGAAAGTCACCGCTCCCACCCCAGTCTTGAAATTGCCGAAATGCCAGTAACCGATCGCCAAGACACAAAAAACCAACGTCAAATTGGCTCCGATGGCCAACACCCTGGCCAAACTAAGCGGCAAGTTGCTGCGAGGTGCATCGGAAGAATCCCCTACGGACACTGGCATTTGCGGGGTGGTTGAAATCTGCGGCAATGCGCTCAACAAAACGTATCCAGGTCCGATCTCTGGGCTGCTTCGACGCTGCTCCACCGGACTGCTAGTCGCTACATTGACCATCAAATAAATGAGCAGCGACGTGCCCAAAAAAAGCATCCCACCGCTGCTCAGGTTTGGGTCTAGCAGCGGTCTACGTACAATGGTTGTGTCCAGAAGCATCCGCGTTACGGTCAAGCCGGCGCAGATAAGCAGCCATACAAATCCCCAATACAGGAATTTTTCCGGGGGCCAAGATAAATCGACCTTTGCCACTTCAGCTGGTACTTCGCTGATAGACGGGTCGGACTCCTGTCCGTTTTGAAGTGACGCGACCTCTGGCGTTGCATTTCGAAATGCCTTTTGTCGGCCTTCGTAAACCAACATCATCCCAGGGGTAAAAGCCAGAACTAGCAAAATGTCCAGGTTTCGAAGAGACCAAAACCTGTGAAACATCAGAAAAAGGCCAATTACCAAAAGCGTAGACAAGAAGACCCACGTTGGGGGTTCTAGCCTGACATAATGGAAGAGAAACTGGCTCATGGAGTGCTTAGGCGCTACGGCTCAGCTGGTAAGACATCCTGTCGAAAACGTGGAACGTAATGCTTTTTTCAAAAAAGTACAAGGGTGCCCGGTTTCGGCAGCGTTTCGGCCCGTTCTCCATTTTACCCAAACTACCTGCCGGCGTAGGTGACAGCTTAATTTTCGGGTAGCGAAACTTGCCGAGAGTTTCGGACTGCTTAGCAATAACCGAAAGTCATGACGACTTTCTTACCATAACCAGCCCTAATTGTTAGCTGTCACAAAGCACTCTATCGTGAAATTTCTTTTTGTGATTGCGGGAAATACTGCAAACCATCGCGTTATTCCGTATTCCGGCAGTTCATGCCGAACAGACGACCTTTTTCACATTCTCATTCCTTTTCTGGAGTTTTCAAAGTGCCCAATTCTAAAGTTCCATTAACCGACCATGGTCAGATTAGCGCGTATCCTTTTTTGACTCAACCAAGTCAGTTTATGCCTATACTTGTCGACGCAATCCAAGATGAATTGGCTTTCTACAGCCACGATTTCGACGGAAACACAACGTTCCTTAGTAAGTCTGCAAAATTCGTTCTCAACCACAGCCCAGAACATCGTCTGGATCGTCCATTTTGGGATTTTCTCACGGACGATCCTTGCAACGATCCTATTCGATCATGGAAAGATTCGGCCGAAACGAACGCAGTCGTGGGGCGTGTTTGTGAAATATTTGATTCCGAAGGCAATCGCTTGAAGTTGAAATTCTGGCAGGTACCGATTGTCCATGAAGGAGTGACCATTGGGCAATCAGGCATCTTTCGACGATTGAACGACGCAAACGATGGCGAAAGCATGGGGGAGAAGGAACAAGCGGAGCTTATGGCCAACGTAGGCTTGTTGACCGAAGTGGAACTGCTTGTCATCGACATGGTGGTTGACGGACGAATGAACAAGGAAATGGCCATAATGCTCAACGTTGCAGTTCGAACGATCGAATCGCGCCGTGCTCGCGCCATGGCTAAGCTCAAGACCAAAACCATCTCCGAATTAGTCCAGGCTTGGGTTCGGGTTAGGCGAATACGTGCTGCTAGTAATCGAAGTTTGCCACCAGAATTTTCTTCGAGTCATTCAAAAACAATGAATGGTGCCGTGTTGTGTGGTTCTTGCTAGTGCCACACAATCTTACAGGTAGTTTTCAAACTGCCACTCCTCTATATGCAACCGTTCAAGGAAGCCCAATGTTGCAAAATTTCGTTTAACCGTTAGCCGTAGGCGTACGTTAGTGGTTTCGAGTACGCCTTCGGCTGACTGTTAAACAAGTACCTGAACGGTATTGCCTCTAATTGGATAGGGACTGTCTTTGAAGCTTTTGAAACGTTACGCTACTGCTCACCTCCACACTCGACCTATACCGATGAGCAAGAATGAAAGCCTTAGTCAAATCAAAAAGAGATGTTGGTCTCGAACTTCAAGACGTTCCCTTTCCTCAAATTGGAATTAATGATTGTTTGATTCGCGTTGAAAAAACAGGAATTTGCGGAACCGATTTGCACATCTACAATTGGGACGCTTGGGCTCAAAAAACGATCCCGGTCCCAATGGTTGTTGGCCACGAATTCGTTGGCGAGATTGTAGAAGTTGGGTCGAACGTTACGGATTTCTTTCCCGGCGAAATCGTTTCTGGCGAAGGCCATGTGGTTTGCGGTCGCTGCCGCAATTGCTTGGCTGGCCGAAGGCATCTTTGTAAAGATACTCAAGGAGTCGGGGTGAATCGTACCGGTGCATTCGCCGAATACATCGCGTTGCCCATGACCAATGTCTGGCATCACAATCCAGCCATCGATCGCGAGATCGCGTCCATTTTCGATCCACTTGGCAATGCCGTGCACACCGCACTCAGCTTCGATTGTTTGGGGGAAGATGTTCTGATCACGGGCGCCGGACCGATCGGATTGATGGCGTCGGCTGTGGTCAGGCATGCTGGAGCTCGACATGTTGTGGTTTCGGATGTCAACCCTTTTCGATTGGAGATTGCCAAGCGAATGGGCGCTACGTTAGCAGTCGATGCACGGCATCGGACCATGGCCGATGTACAGCAAGAACTTGGCATGCGAGAGGGGTTTGATGTTGGGCTGGAAATGTCCGGAGCGCCATCTGCGTTGCGAACCATGCTCGCCAATATGTGTCATGGAGGGAAGATCGCAATGCTAGGAATCCCATCCGAACAGATCGCGATCGACTGGAATCTGGTTGTGTTTAACATGCTCACTATCCGCGGAATCTATGGTCGCGAGATGTACGAAACTTGGTACAAAATGTCGGTTTTGTTGGACAGTGGCTTGGATATCTCGCCCGTAATTACTCATCGGTTTCACTATTCCGAATTTGAAAAAGGTTTCGAGGCAATGCAAAAAGGACTGTCGGGAAAAGTCATTCTGGATTGGTCGAAATAGCGCCGAAACTTGTCTGTTTTGTGTACAATCCCCGGTCCGTTTTTCGAGAGCGGATCACACGAAGCCCTCAAAACAACTTGCTCACACCTTTGGAATGCCAACGCAAATAAATGACCGATAGAAAACTCTTGGTGACCGCTGCGCTACCATACGCGAACGGACACATCCATTTGGGGCACTTGGTCGAATACATTCAGACCGACATTTGGGTACGCTTCCAAAAACTGCGAGGCAATCGTTGCTTGTTTGTCTGCGCCGATGATACTCACGGCACCGCCATCATGATTCGGGCTCGTCAAGAGGCGCGGCCCGAGGCCGAGTTGATCGCAGATATGCAAGCGGCCCACGAACGGGATTTCGCTGGATTCGGAATCTCTTTTGATCACTACGGCAGTACCAACTCGCCCGAAAATTACGAACTCTGCAAAGAGATTTGGAACTCACTGCGCACAGCGGAGCTCATCGCGGAACGGGACGTTGAGCAGCTATTTGACCCCGTCGCAGGTACTTTCTTGGCCGATCGATTTGTAAAGGGAACTTGCCCAACTTGCAAAGCCGATGATCAGTACGGCGACAATTGCAGCAAATGTAGCGCAACTTATTCGCCGACCGATTTGATCAATCCAGTCAGTACGCTCAGCGGCGCAACTCCGATTACGAAATCCGCCAGCCATTTGTTCGTTCAACTGGAAAAGCAACATGCATTCCTTGAGCAATGGACCCAATCCGGAGAACACTTGCAATCCGAAGTTGCCAACTACCTCAAAGGGCATTTTCTAGGCAATCCACTTCGGGATTGGGATGTCTCTCGACCGGCTCCCTACTTTGGTTTTGAAATACCGGATAGCCCAGACAATTTCTGGTACGTCTGGTTCGATGCCCCAATCGGCTACATAGCGTCGACTTGGCAATGGTGCAAGCGGAATAACGAGTCGCTTGCAGACTGGTGGCGGAGCGACAAGACCGAAATACATCACTTCATCGGCAAGGACATCACCTATTTCCACACTTTGTTTTGGCCCGGTGTTCTCAAGGCCGCAGGCTACTCTCTCCCTAAGTTTGTTCACATCCACGGATTCCTCACCGTCAACGGTGAGAAGATGTCGAAGAGCAAGGGTACGCAAATTCAAGCCAGCACGTATCTCAAGCATCTCGACCCCGCCTACCTTCGTTACTACTACGCATCGAAGCTCGGTCCGAAGCTCGATGATATCGACATGAATCTAACCGAATTCATCAACAAGATCGATTCGGACCTAGTGGGTAAGGTTATCAATCTGGCCAGTCGAACCGCGCGATTTGCCGAGCCCTTAGGACTATCGGTTGAGTACCCACATGACGGTGGACTGTTCGCTGCTGGTGCCGCTGCTGGTGAGCGAATCGCACAGGCCTATGACCAACTCGACTACTCACGGGCCATGAGACTGATCATGGAGTTAGCCGACCAAGCCAATGCGTTCGTCGAAAACTCGGCTCCGTGGACGCTCAAAAAAGACCCAACGCAACACGTGCGACTTCAAGAGGTCTGCACGATTGTCTTGAATCTCTTTCGCCAGCTTTGCGTTTATCTTTCTCCTGTTTTGCCGCGGCTTGCTCAACAATGCGGTCAACTATTGCAAGCTGAGATTCGTCGATGGGAAGATAGTCAAGAACACTTAGTCGGGACTGGTATTTCCAAATTCGAACACCTTTTACAACGTATTGCGCCAGAGAAAGTCCAAGCCATGATTGAAGACAGCAAAGAAGCCGTGCCAGCTACAACCGAAACTGCGGCTGCAACGCAGTCAGCACCACCTGCCGACTCAGGCGACGCATTGTTGCAAGAGCCTCTGGCACAGACTTGCACGATCGACGATTTCACCAAGGTTGATTTGAGAGTAGCCCGAATTCTCAAAGCCGAAGAAGTTCCTGAGGCAAAAAAACTGGTTAAGCTGACGGTTAGTCTGGGGGGTGATACCACCCGTACTTTGTTTGCTGGAATCAAAGCGGCCTATACTTTGGAACAACTCCAGGGAAGACTCGTCGTCATTGTCGCCAATCTGCAACCGCGGCAGATGAAGTTTGGATTGAGTGAAGGCATGGTAACGGCGGCTGGCCCGGGTGGTACGGAAGTCTTCTTGCTCGGCATCGATTCGGGTGCGGTGCCTGGTCAGCGAGTTCACTAGTTATGAGCCAAGGATCCGAACCACCTTCAGACGATCCCCCTGTACGAAAGCCATCGCGTGATCCGTTGCATGGAATCACGCTAGAAATGATGGTCACCCGGTTGGTGGATCGGCACGGCTGGGAGGAACTAGGCCGACAAATACCCATTCGTTGTTTTCAAATCGATCCAAGCGTGAAATCGAGTCTGGTGTTTCTTCGAAAGACCTCTTGGGCTCGCAAACGTGTCGAAGATTGGTACGCGTACGATGCACGTCGGAAATTGATGCCTCCTGCCGATCCGAATGAACAATAAGGTCGCCTCTTTGCTCGGAATCACGGCGGGGACCCACATTGTCGCCTTTCGCTCCGCGAAAGATGTGCAACTTTTGCGGAGCAAAAGGCGAGTGCGCCTTTAAAGGCGATTGATTTGCTGGGTGGAAGTCCTAGTCAGGGTAACGTTACCGCCCTGTATCCGACAGT
>JAYTVM010000161.1:0-6543 GCA_043743995.1 Pirellula sp.
GTTACGGAACTGAACTCCTCCGAATTGGGCAGGCAAGAATCCGTTGCCCCAATAACGCGTTTGCAGAGTTTGGCCGCCGCCACCGCTGGTCAGCACCACGAAGGCAGGTAAGTCTGCATTGCTACAACCCATTCCATATGCCAACCAAGCTCCCATCGTAGGACGTCCAGGTTGTTGGTTTCCTGTTGCAAAAAAGGTCACTGCCGGGTCGTGGTTTATCGGGTCCGTATTCAGTGATCGAACGAACGTGCACTCATCCACCACTTTAGAAAGATGCGGCAATAACTCAGAAAGATCCATCCCAACGTTGCCGTGTTTTGCAAACTTGAACGGCGTCCCAACGCAGAACAAATTCTTTTGTCCGCTGGTCATCGTTGTAATACGTTGCCCTTTACGAACGCTATCCGGAAGATCCTGGCCGGTCATTTCCGTGAGCTTTGGCTTGGGATCGAATAGATCCAATTGCGATGGCGCTCCCGACATGAAAAGGTAAATAATCCGCTTTGCTTTGGGAGCAAAATGTAACTGCTTTAATGCCCCAGGCACGTTTTGCGATTCGCCGGAGAACGCGGCTGGCGACAACATTGAAGCCAACGCCATGGCGCCCACGCCCGTTGAGCTATTCTGTAAAAAATTCCGACGATGCAAAGCAAACTGTAAATTTTGATAATGATCCATGGCTAGTTTGAAATCGTCTCGTTGAGATTGAGGATGACATTGCTGAAAGCTGTCCAAGCCGCCAAATCGCCGTCGTCGAGATTTGCAGGCTTGGGAAGGTCTCCGACTGCAATCAATTTCTTTGCGGCTTCCAAGTCACTTCGATAGGTGGCCTGCTGTTGCTCAAGCGTGCGACTCAATATCGCTCTTTCGGTCGTGGTGGGCGTTCTGGTCAGTGCTAGTTTCCATGCATAGGTTATTCGTCCAGCATCATCCAGATTCGGTTCGGAAAGAACGCGTTGAGCAAATGCTCGGGCCGCTTCGACAAAGACTGGATCATTCATCAGAACAAGCGACTGGAGCGGCGTACTGGTCTTGGCTCGCTGGGAAACACAGAATTCGCGTGTCGGAGCATCGAGAGTAACGAACGAAGGGTAAACCGTTGAGCGGCGCCAATAAACATACAAACCTCGCCGATAGAGATCCTCGCCTTTCGACTTTTCGTATTTGTAACCGCTCATTTCGTTGATCTCCCAAGTTCCCTCGGGTTGAAAAGGTTTGATACTCTTACCTCCGATCTTCGGGTTAAGAATTCCGCCAATTGCTAGAGCATTGTCCCGTAGAAACTCTGCGTCCAAGCGTTGTCTCGGCCCTCGAGCAAGGAGCCGGTTCTCTTGATCTCGAGCAAGCAATAACGGCGAGACTTGCGAAGCTTGTTGGTAGGTTGCACTAAGTACGATTTGCTTAATCGCTCGTTTGGTGTCCCAGTCACGCATCAAGTCCGCAGCCAGCCAATCGAGCAACTCCGGATGACTTGGCCTTTCGCCCTGCGAGCCAAAATCGTTGAGCGTTTTTACAAGCCCTGTGCCGAACAGCATGGCCCACCACCGGTTGATAGTCACACGAGCTGTCAGCGGATGCTCGGGCGCGATAAGCCAGTTAGCAAGACTGAGTCGATTGAGTTGCTTGTCGTCGGTCCGCTTCGTAATTTGCGGTAGGAATGCAGGTACTGCGGCCTGGACCTTTGTACCATCCTGGTCGTAATTGCCACGGACCTTGATAAATGTATCGCGTGGCTTGTCCATCTCCGACATCACCATCGTGTTTGGCAGTGATCGCTCGTAATCCTCTTTTGCTTTTCGCAAGTCTGTTACCGATTTTTGCAAGATCGCTAACTCGGGTACCCTCGTTTGGCGAAAGAATTTTTCGATTTGCTCTTTCTGAGACTTAGTTCGATCCGCTGCTGGAATTGTAACAAGTTTATTTGTTTCCGCTGCCGATACCGAAGCAATTTCCACAAGCGAGAGCTCTCGATTGAATATGCAAAAGTCATCGATGTGGCCGTGGAATTGGACGCTGGATTCGCCGCGGCGCCCAATACTGAACGGTGAACTAGATTGAATCGAGCCTGTTAGATTATCTTTCTTGACAGTCGATTTTGCGAGCACACCATTGACAAACAATTTCAGTCCTGCTGCTTTTCCCGATCCGTCGTATGTCACAGCAAGATGAGTGGTTGATTTGGCTGGTAAGTCTTCGTCGGCTTGAATATGAATGATGTCGTCGGGCCAACTGTGGATCAAATGGACGCTTGGACGCAAACCATGAAACTCGACATCCCAGCCTCGAGATCCGTCTTTGTCATTCGTCTTGCCGAACGGAGCTCCACCCTTGGGCTGCACCGACAAATACGACGTCACCGTAAAGGCCTGATCCTTCTCGAAACCAAATCGATTGCCATACTCAAGCCATTCTTTTCCTGTAGCAAGAAAGCTCTTGTCGACTGTGCCTTCTTCGAAACGACTTTCGCCATGGCGTTCCGCAACAATCGGATTGCCATCGTCCCCTATGCCATTTCCATTTTCGTTTAATGGAAAGCGTGCGAAAGGTTTCGGCAACGATGCAACTGAGTCGCTAGCAACCAGCTCCTTCTCCCAATCCAACTGCTTTTCCGAGAGCGTTTTTGTCAAATCAGTAAGATTCAAGTCGGCTGCCTTTAGTTCGTTTTCATGTTGGCTAAGCTTTTCCTCTTCTTTCGCAGATATGACTCGCAGATAGGGCATTGGGTTGCGATCTCGAACACCATCCTTTCCGTTTTCCGGCACATTGTTAAAAAATGCGTATAGCTTGTAGTAGTCCGCTTGGGTGATCGGGTCGTATTTATGATCATGACATTGTGCACATGCTACGGTCATGCCCAACCACGTCACACCGGTTGTTGCGATGCGATCAACAACGTACAGGTTACGATACTCGGCATCGATCAGGCCACCTTCATCGCTGGTCATTACATTGCGATGAAATCCGCTTGCAACTCTCTGTTGGATTGACGCCTGTGGAAGGAGATCGCCCGCAAGTTGCTCAATGGTAAACTGGTCGAACGGCATGTTTGTGTTGAAGGCGTTGATGACCCATTCACGCCATAGCCACATGTCACGTAGAGAGTCATTGTGATATCCGCTGGTGTCGCCGTAACGAGCTAGGTCCAACCAAGGCATGGCCATACGTTCACCAAAATGATGACTGTTCAGCAATCGATCAACTACTGTCTCGAATGCTTTGAGCGAGTCGTCATTTAGGAAATCGTCGACTTCTTTGATCGAGGGTGGTAGGCCGGTCAAGTCGAGGGACACGCGTCGAAGGAGTCTCTCTTTGGATTCTCGTGGCGATTGTGACAAGTTCTCCGATCGAAGCTTTGAAAGCACAAAGGAATCGATCGAGTTTGAAATACTTCCGGCGGCGAGATTTTCTCTTGGAATGGATGGCTTTTTGATTGTCTCGAAGGACCAATGGTCTGTCCACTTGGCACCTTCTAGAACCCATCTTGTCAGTGTGTCGATTTGTTTTTTCGTAAGAGCTTTGCCTTCATCGGGTGGAGGCATGACTTCATCCCGATTTTCTGCCGCAATCCTCCGAATCAACTCGCTTTCGACGAGCTTTCCGGCTACGACGGGTATTGTTCCGGACTCAAGACGGCTGAAAACAGATTCCTTTCTATCCATCCTCAGTCCCGCTTTTAGTTTGCCAGCGTCCGGACCATGGCAGGTGAAGCAGTGTTCAGACAGGATGGGCCGAATATCGCGATCAAATTCGACGACTTGGCCGGCAGCAATTTGGCTAAACATCAGTATTAGACATGCAGCAAGCGATAAAGACAAAGGAAAGTGCAACATGTGTTATACCGGTAGGATGGCTTTGGCCAGTGAATAGCGCCTGTGGCCTACGAATAGCAGGTTGGCCTATGAATTGCAGGGTGCTACTATCATGGTTGAAAGTGTCAGCTCGGGCCAGGGGCTCAAGCTCTTTTTTTCCTGGATTGGCGTAGCAGAAGACCGGAAAGGCTCGATCTCCGTGTTCTCTTGCGGCAGATCTCCTTGTTCTCTTGCGGCAAAAGATTAAAGCCGCCAAAGTTCGCATGGAAAACCGGTAAGTTGGAGCGGTCTTCCATTCGCGTTGGAACACTGGTCTGGGTTTCACGTTATGATTTAGCAGAGTGATGATCAATGCCCGTTCTCGGCGGGGAGACTAGGCCTTGTTTCTAAACGTAGCATAGGCATCTTGCCTGTGGGGAATTCTCATCAATACTCAGGCTGGAAGCCTAAGCTACGTCACTCAGGCTGGAAGCCTAAGCTACGTCGATGGATGCTGGAAAAAGAAAAAAATGAGCAACAGCAACACCAATACTTCCGATCCCAATAGTGAGCCAGAAGATGCTTAACGAAACAAAATCCAGCTCGAGCGGAAACGTCGACGCAATTTCATTAATCCTCAAACAAGCCGGCAGGACGGCTGACGAAGTTGCTTCGTTGGCAACCCTCGATGACGCTGACCGAGCCGCCGAGCGACAGTTTTCTGGTGAAGCGCCAACCATCACTTCCCTCTTTGGGAACGTTAAAGCGATTGAATTCGATCCAGGCCGATTTAATCCATCGTCTGAAGTCGCTAATACAATGGCAGCCAGCATTGAATTTTTGCTGAAACGAAAAAAAACTGGCTCACTGCTCGATCATGCGAAGATGCTCTTCCAAGATGAAACCATCTCTGGCTTAGCCGCACTGGGTTTTTTTGGATTGGCGATTCCTAAGCAATACGGTGGCAGCGGTGCCAAACTCGGTGATCTCGGACCACTTCTGCGAGCGTTGACGCTTATTCACACTGACTTGGCGGTCTTGTTCGAAGTGCACAACTTTCTGGGGCCGGTGACTCCCATACTCGACTTCGGAACCGAAGCTCAAAAGGCGCACTATCTCCCGCAAATGGCCCGGGGCGAGCTGTTAGGTTCGTTCGCATTAACTGAACCTGGCGTTGGAGCTGACCCCAGCAAATTGGCTCTTACAGCACGACGCGAAGGCGATAAGTATTTTATCTCAGGTGTCAAATGGCCGATAACAAATGTCATTTACGGAGGAATCTGCGTTCTCGTGCTTAAGATCGACGGAGAGGGACTCGCAAAGGGCCGAGATTCAGGCATGGTGATCTTCGAAGTTCCAAAATCAGACACGGAACACTTTCGCATGATCCGAAATCGACTCAATGCATTCGACTACCTTTGGAACGCTCGCTTTCGTTTAACGAACTATGAAGTCTCGACCGACAAACTTCTTGGACCACCTGGCAAAGGGCTTGCTCAAGCATTTAGTTCACTGGCCAAAGGTAGAGGTGGTATTTGCGTTAACAGTGCGGCAAAAATTTTCAAATTGCTGGCACAGATCATATTGGATCCAAGCCAATCCGAAGCAACTGGCGATCTAACTCATCGGAATAAGCCCGGCGGTTGGACTGCATTTCGAAGAACTTTTGGCAAACCGATTGGAGAGGCACCGCGCATTCAAGCTTGGATTGGTCGAGCCACGTGCCATGCCCTCGCCAGCCGTGTGCTCGGCGACGTATGCTTTCGCCTTGGCGCAAACGGCGTTCGCGACGAAACCATGGGAATGATTGCCAAAGTTTACGCGTCCAAAGCACTTCTCCAAACTGCCATCAACGCTTACCAAATCCAAGGTGGTCGATCCGTTCATCTAGACGAACGACGTCACGCGATTCGCAATGGAGGTGAGGTGGCGATTGCAAACGCAGGACCTCTGATCGAAAACTATATTGGCGAGAACATGCATGAGTTTACGATAGCCACGGTTTACGAGGGACCAAACCCTGTCCTTGCTGATATCGGCGCCCCCAATGCAATGACTCGGGGTATTCGAGCAAAGTACCTTGAGCCAATAGGGCTGGCAGAAGTAGGTGGAAAGTTCGGTTTGACCGCGAAAGCAAAATTTGGCTGGTTTATCGCTCGGACTGTGTTGACCTCGTTGAATCCGTGGTCGGGATCGCTGACTGGAATTAAGAACAACTTTCCTGAAAAGGATCGGCTCATCCGCAAGGCACTTCATCGCAATCGTGTACTTGGACGTCGCGTATTATTGATCATCGCTCGATACCAAAAGAGCTTCATGGACCAGAGTTTTCTATTGGGGGACGAAGGAGGCGTATTTGACCAGTTATGTTTTTCGATGGCTTCTCTCGTTTATGCAATCTCCTTAGAAAAAAAGAACACAGAATACCTGCGAGTTGCTACTGCCCTGGACCTCGAAGCGGATCTTCATATGAAGGGAAAGTCGGAGTCACCTCAACTCCAACGTGTCTGGGCCGAAGTTGGAATCGATCTCATGAATTCTGAGTCGGTACTATTTTCTGATTTGATTTCGGATATCGAAGTCAGTGACATACCCATCGACCCGCGATTCATCGACCGGTTTATTTGACACCCACAAGAGTGAGATTTTGTTCCCAGAGGCCTGCCGTATGTAGCCAGAAAACCTGAACGATCCGCAGCACAAGGCCAACAATGTTGTAAAAAACCCCGCTTATCGGGGCGCCGGACAAAAGGGA
>JAYTVM010000162.1:0-2029 GCA_043743995.1 Pirellula sp.
TTTCGTTTTGGTGGCAACTCGGATGGACCCGCGCCAGGCTTCTCGGCTGAGCTACGACTACGCCAAAATCGATCGCTCCACTGGTTGCACTCTTTGGCCACACGGAACGCCGACGCCTGCAGGATGGCGAATTGTCCGCGTTGAAGCGTAGTTCCCGTTGCTACTTCCCCGCCTTCGTTTTTTCCGCAACTTTTTTCAAGTCGTCGGGATCTGGGGTAATCGTGATCTGCTTCAAAACGAACGTGGTCGAGTAGTTAAAGTTGTCCACACCCCTGGTTGGAGAAGAAAGCGAACAAAAACGCGGAACGCCCGTGGATCGTTCGATTGCGATATGGAAAATTGCGAATTCCTGGCCGATCTGGTTTTTCGTTTCGTGCAATTCGGGAGCGTGAATCGTCGCTTTCACAGTGACTTTCATTCCGCGAACCAACACTTCTCGCAAATCCGAGTCTGCCGGTAGCGTTATGACCGGCTTAGCACGAAACGGCTTTTTCGACGGCGGACAAAACGCGAGCAATAACCGAGGGGCGCTAAAATTTGCGACGAAACCGTGTTCATCGCTTCGAAGAATATCGATGAACAAACAATCGAATTCGATCGCGGTTTCGTTTTTATTTCGAATCCAATCGTCGAGATCCAGGAAGTTTTCGTTTGACGCGTCTTGCTGGTCCGCCGTGGTCCTAGCTGATTCGTATCGCTTCATGCACTGGCGATAGGTCCGGTCGAAATCCACGATGATCGATTTCAGAACCTCTTTCGTTTCGATTGGCTTTTCGGGCTTCGCGTCTTGAAACGCACAGCAAAACAACGCAACGACCAACAAAAAACTAGGCATGATTTGATTTTCTATTCTGGTTTCGATTTCTTTCGCTTGGTTGCTTTATTCTTGGTCGCTTTAGCTTCTTTTGCCAATTCCAGCGACAACTTTTTTGCGGTCGATCTCGGTTTGAATTCTCCTATTGCCATTGGCTTGCCAATTTGAGCTTGCCTTCGAGATTCGTCCGCAGACCTAATAAAAGACGCAAGCCTTTTCAATCCTACCTCTGCTGAACTCCAGTAGTAAATCCCAAGAGTGTTGTTTGCCTGCGTTTTCGCTGTTTCTTCCGCCAGCCTGAGCGCAACAACAAATCGCTCCAATTCGTCTGCAATGGATCGAATTTGAGAAGACGTGACTGGTTCTGTTCTTCTTGGATCGTTTCGCATTCTTAAAAATGTAACCAACTTGAAAAATATTTTCAACGTCGCAAATGCAACACTGACAAGACTTTGCAATCCTTTGCGAGATCTATGCACGCACAATAGCGAGTCACTGCTATTGTATTTTTTTAACGACTGCTGTATTCTTTGCATCATGGTTACACGAATCGACAAGTCAAGCAAAACACGTTTCGGGGCTGAATACATCCTCCTGTGGCGTGTTGCCAAAGAAGTTGGACAAGCCGTTGTTGATCGCGCAATTAACAACGACTTGAAGGCGTTGGCTCGAATTGAAAAGTATGCCTACGAAGGTCGGAAAAAACCTGCCGTTATTCGCTGGGTGAATTCAAAGCTGAAAGAGATTGCGTCATGAAAAACTACGAACGATTGCACCGAGAGGAACGATGGATCTACACACTTCGAACGAAACGCGACATGGCTGTTTTCTATGTCGGCTGTTGCAAACTTCCTCACAACAGAATTGTTGCTCACCGGAACGGAAAGAGACCAGTAAGTATTCGCATACGTGAGTATGAAGCATCAGGAATCGAACTGACAACCGTTTTTGAGGAACGCATTCTTCCTTCGACAAATGTATATACCCACTGGAGTCATATAGAGATGGCTTATATCAGGGGCTACGCAAACCTTCTTGGTCCTTCTCTTACAAACGTTGTTGGCAACAACTCGCGAAAAAACAGTTACGAGTTTTCGGAGGGAGCAACATAGACCAGAAACCAAATAGCGGGTTAGCTCAGTTGGCAGAGCGTTGCATGCAGATCGGGCGTGAAACATGCAAAAGCCGAACGTTCGAATCGTTCACCCGCTTCTA
>JAYTVM010000163.1:0-2027 GCA_043743995.1 Pirellula sp.
CACTCCCAAAATCGCTAGGCGGCAAGCCGCCATACAACCCTGAGCTGATGAACTTTAAGATGCCATCTACCAATCCAACCATGTTGTCAAAGATCAATTTCCCCTGCGTCAGGAACCGCAAAGGTCCCATCCACGAGGGGTCACCATTGTATCGCTAACGCCGCTGCACGTCAAGCGTGACGAGGCCATTTTATTTGTTTGCAAGCGATTGCATTTCGGTTTTGTATGCTTCCAGCATATTCAAACCAGCGGGGTGGTTGTTTTCGCGAAGCCATGTTTCATAGGAAACCACCTTTCTACCACCCGGCAATGGCTTCGTCCAAATCAGACCGTCCCCTTGGATGTTGATGAGAATATTTCCACCTATGGGCCTGGCCCGCATAGCAATTTCCAGCTTCTCCTTCGTAAACGTCAAAAACGTGTATTCGTCGGAACGAATGCCAGACCCATTGATCGTCCAACCCATGGACTGCAACTCCTTGGTGTATCTTTCTGCCACCTCGGTCATGGGTGTTGCATCGACTTTCACCTCAATACTTTTTGAATTCGAATCGTAATTGGCTGATTTCAATGCGTTCAAAATAGGAAAATCTGCGGCTTCCATACTCGCTCCAACAGACTTCGAATCCACGGCAGGTTTCGGCTTCTTTAATTGCCATGAGGCGTTTTCCAACCGATCTCCGACTCGAATCAGCGTTCCGCCACGCTGCTGTTTTATCAATCCAATCAACACATCTTGTTGGCCACGTCGGTAACTTTGCCATAATTGCTCCTCTTTGTCGTTTCGTCTCGCTTCGTGAAAAAGCCAACCATCGAGCTTCATCGATTTCTCAAAAAACGCTGCAGTTTGCTCCAGCGACATAATCGTAGTTGCCACTAAAAAAGGCTGCGTGTTCCCATCGAATTCGACGAATCCACAGTCCTTGGGAATAGGCAAGGCATGATTGATCGAGGAGACGGACTGTTGAATATGGAAGCTCGTTGGATCGGCCGGAAACCTGCGAATGGAAACTCGAAGTACCGTCCCGTTTCTCAAGAATTCCATGTCGCGAACATCGACCTCCTCGTTGTGACTTGAGTGAAGCCGCGAAAACGGAGTCCAGCCCGCTTCGTGCAACTTTTTCAGCAGCGTGGTCTCAATGGAAAGAATATCAGCCTTCGTTTCGACCATGACCGCGTTTGCACTTGAGTAACCTTCCACGATCGGGGCCGCATCGAATTTCGGCAACCACCTCAAATCGTAATTGCCAATGTTGTGAAGACCAATATTCGTTTTGTTCTCGCTTTCCGCCGTGAAGGATACGGCGAGCATAAATCCCCTATGGGTGTATTCGACGCTGCCTGGCGCTAACGCTGCCGACGGCGAACCGGATTCGGTCCATCCGGCCCGTTTTAAATAGTAGTCGTAAAACTGTTTCGCTTGCTCCAGTGTTTCCTGAGCCGAATACATCAGGCGAGTGCTCTCTGCGACCATCGGCCTGTCGCCAGCCAGTCGCGGAAAAGTTCTTAAGTCGATCGCTTGCAACCACTGTTCGGTTGCAGCGGGCTCTCTGGCTGAAGGGTCCGGCACTGCAATGGCAGCATGCATGGGACGCAGCCCAAGGCTCTCACCCGACTTGACCAAGCCCCAAATTCGCGTCCAACCGTTTGCAGTGGTTACCAAAATGACATTCGTTTCTGACAACCAACTCAAGCCAACGATGGGCCACCCAGCAACGTCAATAACTTGCACTAATCGCTGTGTTTCAATGTCCCAAAGTCGAATATTCGAGCCATTGGCGGTGACCAGCGACTTTCCATCTGGAGAGAAATCCACCAGTTCATTCATTGCAATGTTGGTGAAACTCTTGGACGCCTTTTTAGCTTGAACAACATCCCACAATTGAAGATCGTCTTTCTCGCCAAAGGCAAACCACTTGCCATCCTTGGAACGAGCAAGAGCCGATTGATACCGACCGGGCGAGAGTATTTGCTCCTGTTTGCCGGTGGAGGTGTTCCAAAGGGTTGTCGTTTCAGCGGCGGTTGCG
>JAYTVM010000164.1:0-2024 GCA_043743995.1 Pirellula sp.
CGGGAACCTACTAACTGGATAGCCGTATGCGGGAAAACCGCCCGTACGGTTTGGAGGGAGGGGAGCCGGTCTACCCGGCTTCCCTACCCCTATCATTCTGTAACAAGAACGTTCTTGCTACAATCATTAGGAAGACCCGCCCGACCTTATAATCATCGTGAAGGCTGAACCATGCATTTCAAAATGTTTCGTCACTGGATTCGGATGAGTGGGCTGCTCTTGGCCATTTTCGTCATGAACCCTGTCTTGCTCTTGGCATCGCCACAAAAAGAAGAGCAAAAGAAAGTGCCCACCGTACCGGTACCTCAAGAAGCCGAAATTGCACTCGATGAACTGGTGGGTGTCGTCGTCGATTCCGAGGGCGAGCCGATGGCGGATGTGTTGGTCGACGCATGGTCCTGGCACCCTGGAAATGAGACTCGAACCGACAAATCGGGCCGATTCCGTCTCAAGATGGGGGACGCCACAAGCAAGATCGAAGTTCGCTTCATGAAGGAGGGCTATTCCCCGCACTACATCGTCCAGCAACAGCTTGGAGTTGATAATTTTTCCGTTACATTGGGACAAAAAACTTACATCGAAGGCGTAGTCCGTGATCCGAAAGGCAAGCCGGTTTCGAATGTAGAAATACGCGGCGAACAATGCGCCAAACAAGGCGATGGCGTAATGATCGGCTCGGTCGCAACGACTACGAAAACAGATGGAAACGGAAAGTATCGGCTTTATGCTTTTCCTGATACGTATCAACTTCTGATCTCGGCTCCCAAAGTTGGCGTCAAACGCGTCATCGGCGTCGTTGTCCAAGAGGACGAAGCGAAGCAGGTCGATATTGACTTGGAGCAGGGTGTTCGATTTGAAGCACACATGCTCGATAGTGAGTCAGGCGACCCCGTCAAGGATGTCGTCCTATGGAACTGGCGGCAATTGGGAGTGAAAGGTATTTCCGATGCAAAGGGTATTCTTGTTATCGAAGAAATGTTACCGGGTGATTTCGAGTTTAACCTCGGCGAAGGTGGGCCACTAAACGTCGGAAGTATCCAAGGCTACTTGCCGAGAAAGATGGCTAGATGGTGGTCGCCTGACACATTGCATAAACAGCAACAAAAGCTCGTAGAAGCGAACCAGTTTCAACGCAACTTCGATGATCTCACCTTCAAGCTCACTGTTGGAATGGAGCCGGTGACGATCGAAGTAGAGCAGGGGGTAACTTTCAGCGGTAGGGTGTTGGACCCAAACGGCAGACCCGTTGCTGGTGCGACCGTCGCGCCAGCGAAAACAGGAAGCGGTAACTCCTTGACGGGCGACACGCGATTCAGCACCAAGACGGATGCGGACGGCAAGTACCAGGTCGTGATGCCAGCAGGGAATTTGTTTCAATACAATCTGATGGCGCATGACGGAGACTATCAAGAATGGCGAACCTGGGCCAATGGCGTTGGTAAGCCTATGTTCAGTTCGCCAGGCGAAGTCTATGCGGATATGAACTTGACCTTAACGCACCCTGCCACGGTGCGAGGTCAAGTGCTGACGAAAGGCAGACCCTTAAAAGTAGGCACAAGTGTATCAACGCAAGCGAAAGATCTTCTTGAGAACCGTTACTACAACCCCACGGCTCTGGTCAACGAAGATGGGAGCTTTGAGTTGAAATTCATTCGAGCAGGCGAACATTCCGTTCGAGTCGGCCAATCCGCAATCGAAGTTGTTCTGAAGCCTGGACAAATACTCGAGGGAGTTGAACTGCAGTACGAGCGTTGATGGCGTTTCGCAAACGGATTGGGACGACTTTCCTCAACGAATTCATTGCTCGGGAGGGTGCGGCTCCTGCTGAACCATAGCGACGCCAGCTCGGCAGGAGCCTCGCTTTCCCATTTTTTTCGACCTGTACGATTGGACTTAGGCGGCATTGTCAAAAGTCAGGGGAAATTCACACTCTGTGAGCCATTCCTTTATGCGATCTTCCGACGCAACAATACCAGTGCCAAAGCTTGGGAGCCATCGGACGACCAACTCATTCCATTCTTCTT
>JAYTVM010000165.1:0-2016 GCA_043743995.1 Pirellula sp.
TTGTCAAGTTGATAACCGAGGGTAGCCACGGTCGCGGAGACCGTGGGGAGCGAGATCGTTTCTCGCAGTTCACCCACGCTTTGGCAAGCGTGGCTACCCTCGTTTTCCTGATTGACAAAGCACTAGGATTGATTTGCGAGGCCTTCATCGTCTTTCGTAGCTTGCAGTTCCCAAACGAGCGAAAGGCCTCGCTCGTCCACGGCTCATGCAACGTCCACAGCTCATGCAATCGCTAAACGCGATTGATTTCATAGCCTTTGCGTTGTTCGCGTGCGAAGAACTTGGCTGCTTCTTCGTCGCCGACAATCTTCTCAGCCTTCGGATCCCACTTGATCACTCGGTTAAGTCGAGCGGCGATCGCGGAGAGATGGCACGTCCCCATGGCTTGAACGTGTGTGAAGACGTCGCTCATTGGAAGCCCTCCCTCGCGGATGCATCGGAAGAAATTGTTCTTATGCCCTTCATGCGGCTTACCTTTGTAAAGTCGCGTGATGTCTTCGTCGGTATAAGCATCCTTGTCCCAATTCTCTTCGATCGGTTTGCCTGAAATTTTGCCACGGCTAACAAAGATGCGTCCCTTATCTCCCTCAAAGAGAATACCGTTGCTAAGGGAACGGGGCGTGTCGGCGTCCGCTTCCTTGTTGCCGCCGCTGGTGACATTTAGCGTTACGCCGCTCGCGTACTTGCATTTCACGACATAGTCATGAGCCGTGTTGTAGCGGACGTCGCTCGTTGGGTAGCCATGCGAGTAAGGAACCGGATGCTTGGCGTCGGTGCCATCGATCTCGATTGGGCCGCCCCCTTCTTTGTCTTCGCCCAATGCCCATGTGGCGATGTCGATGTGGTGAGCACCCCAATCGGTAAACTTGCCACCGCTATATTCGTACCACCAACGGAATTGATAGTGAGCCCGTTCTTTGATGTAATCAACCTTCGGAGCTTGGCCGAGCCACATGTCCCAGTTCAGACTTTCCGGAGGCGTTGTCTTTACAAAATCCTCTTTCGCGACGTCGCCGCCACCAATGCTGCAAGTGACCGTGTGGATCTTGCCGAGTAACCCCTTCTGAACCATATTGACTGCGCGTAGGAATAGGTTTTTGGCATCGCGCTGTTGAGTGCCGACGGTGAACACCAAATTCGGATATTTCTTGCAAGCGTTTCGAATGAGTTGATTCTCTTCGAGGGTTAGCGTCAAAGGCTTTTGGCAGAAAACGTGCTTGCCAGCTTGCAACGCTTCGACTGCGATCTTCACGTGCCAATGGTCACAAGTCACGATGCTGACGACGTCGATATCTTTGCGGTCGAGTACTTTGCGATAGTCTTCGTAAGCGTCTGCGGTGCCCTTGCCAATTTTGGGATCGTTCTTGGCTCGATCGAGGTGGTTCTTTTCGACGTCACACACGGCCAGGATGTCGCCAAAGTTACTGTGCCCTTGAGCATCGCCCGACCCCATGCTGCCAACGCCAATGCAACCGATGCGAGGCCGGTCGTTCTTGGCCTGGTTCGCAAAGGCCTTTTCAGTCCAACTGAAATAAGGAATAGACGCACCCAACGCGGAGGTTGCGGCGGTAGTCTTCAGAAAATTACGACGGGAACGTTTCGACTGAGTCATGGAAGAAATCCAGGGAGGGTTGGGTTTACGGTAAAACGGAAGAAGGCTGAATATAGACCCTTTCTTCGGCCATTTCCAGTTTGGGGAGAATATTTTAATACCGTAAGCGTGATTTTATATTTTGTGGCGGAGGGAGGCCCTCGCTCTTCCACAATTCCACAACCCTAAGGATCACTCGATCAATTATTGTCGTAGCGAAACTCGCCAAGAGTTTCGGCACCCGGTCATTCCGAAAGTCTTGGCGACTTCCGCTATTGAAAAATCGGACAGCTATCGATCTAAGGCGGGGGGCAGTTTGAAATCTACCTGTAAACTGGGTGGCACGCTCTGAGGTACGAAGGGCGTGGTGAATCGCTAGCTAGAGTCATTTGCCACACTTCCCACGCCCATCGCTAATCGCTTTG
>JAYTVM010000166.1:0-24954 GCA_043743995.1 Pirellula sp.
CGAAAGTCCGGACCGACGGGCCTGTCGGCTTAGCCCGCACCGCGGTCGCTCGGTCACCCCCGGCGAAAATCTCGACCGATGGCTCTGTACGCTTACGAACAATCGAAGAGTAAGAACAGGAGAGCAGACTAATCCTGTCATTATGAGCAAGACCACCGCGCCCCGAAATATCTTCGAATAGGAATATTTGGGCGATTCGCTTAACGGATTGCCTTCCATAACCCCTCCGGACAACGACGCAGTAGCCAATTCTTTATTCGTTCTGTCATGGATCGGACAATGAGTGAGTAACAACGTGAAAAACGCCCGCAGCAGCGCCAAGCCCGAAGCATGGTATAGATGGCAATGCCGCAACGTATCTGCTTCGGTCAGTGTACGTGTTCAGTAGCGCTGACAAACCGTACTGAAGTGCAATTGTCACCACGCAATAGCGTAAAATCCACATCTCTGGTGAAGGAAGGATTCTTGCTTTCAAGAGCCAGTACAGACACGTACTGGGAACAAGGAGCGCCGGTAATGTGTAGAATTGGCGATTCAAGGATCGGAGAGGGTTCGCAAAGGCTGCCCAGGTGATAAAGGGCAAGCATGCAAACGCCACTGCCGCGCACAATACAGCAGAGGTTGGCAAGTAAGCACGTTGCGACCAGTATTCGAACTCACTGACGCCCCAAAAGACGGCAGCTTCGTTTGCAAAAGCGCATCCGACAGTTGGAATTGCAAATCGCACAAAGCGAGTGACGAAACCGGCGTTCATTGAACGTGGCTCGTTCGCAGCAATTGCGGCACCCTCTACCTGATATGGATTAAAGTTTTTGGTATTCATCTTCTTACCCCTAATTTTCCTACCTCAAAATCGATCTGAAGGTGACGCAGTTGTAATCAATGTTGATCCAGTGAATGGCTGCTAATTAGATTGAGGCGATTCGTCTCCACAGTTGTCCATAATACTGCGAGCACTGGTCCGTTCGCTACTAGTGATCAGTAGCGAAGCGGATCTGCGGGATATAGTGGACTTGCTCTAAGCTACTTGCCTAAATGATGAAGCAGAAACAGTAGCTACTGGATCGGCTACGAATGTTTGTATGTTCGTTAGCGTCCCGCAACGAACTCTTCCAGGGTCGCGCGTTCGTCCTGGAAGTATGGCGGATTGAGGTAGGAAGATTAGGGGTAGGAAAAGTTCTTGTTATTCGTTTTCTTACCCCTAATTTTCCCACCTCAAAATCGATCTGAACGTGACGCAGTTGTAATCAATGTTGTTCCAGTGAATGGCCTTGCTCGCCGATGTGAATGCTACTGCAACATTGGTCCACCCGCTACCGGGGATAGGCCTGATTCAGAAAACGGTCTACCGCCGTTCTCTGCAGAGCAGTTAGGTAACAGAATCTGGCAAAACTTCAATATTCTTGGCGAGTCTTCTCTCCACGTTCCTTGCCCTTCAACTCCATTCGTTCAGCGTCCTCTAAAAGCTTCAGGGATTCCTTTTCCAGCCGCTCCGCTGCCTCCTTGTTCCCCTTCTCAGCCAAAGTCGAGGCTACTTTTCGAGGCGCCTTAGCCTTTTCTCGAAGTTCATCGGCTTCCGAAGCACTGAGAACTCCGCTGAATGTCCCTCGCAAAGCGGAAGTCAAACTGCAAGTAAAAGCCATTCGCAAGAATGGCATGAACGCCGCTATCGCGATTGATGTCAAGCCTCTGCCCGACGGAGTGACTGTCACAGGAAATACTATCGCCGAGAAGAAGAACGAATGCGAACTGATCTTTCTGGCATCGGAGACAGCAAAAATTAACGTGACTGAGTTGACCATCACCGGTAATGCGACAATCGCCGATCAACCGGTTGTGAGAGTGGCGATTCGCCCGCGAGCGCCCCTAAACAATGCCGACACGAATCGCATGACGTTAGCCGTAACCATGCCGACGCCATTCAAGATCTTTGGTCAATTCGAGACCAAATACACGGCCCGAGGTTCGACCTTTGTACGTCATTTTTCGATCAAACGCGGCGCTTTCGATGGACCGATCACGATTGACCTAGCAGAGCGGCAGGTCAGGCACTTGCAGGGGGTGACTGGACCTGCGATAGTCATTCCACCAGGTGTCAATGAGTTTGATTATCCCTTGCTCACCATTCGAGCCACAGCCAGAGTTAACGGTGCTGACTATACTGCGGAAAAGCAAATTACGCTGGTCAAATAGTGATGATCGGAAGGCAACAAAGGGGCTGTGTGGTTTTTCTAAGACAACCATGAAAATGCTAGTAAACCCATCATCACTATTCAAACTGTTATATCTATTGGTCTTATTTCTGATGGTCGCAAGCTCTGGCGTCGCACAGCAGGCACCATCTCAAAAATCGAGCAGCCAAAGAACGCGAGAGGATGAAGTGAGATTGGGCTCTCGAACAGCCAAAGGAGGATTTCAAAACGAGGATGAGATTCGCGACAAATTCAACGACTGGCAAACGGACTCGGATGCTCGCAGATGGCTGGAGGCCATGAACTACCGCCTCAACGAGGTCGAGCAGGTGCAAGCCTCCAAACCGCACGGCCAAAAAGCCGATGTGCAGGTTCGAGTCAAAACAAACTCCGGCGAACGCTTGGAAGGTGTTTCGATAAAATTAGTAAGCAACCCTCAAGGGTTCAATCAGATTGATAAGCGATGGCTGAAGAACTATGTACAGATGTGGAAGATGCCAGACGAAGTGCACTCGGCATTGAAGCAGTTCGTAGGCGAAGTTGCCTCAACAAGACCTGGCCGAGACTCCCGCCGAATGTTCTTGAACGAGCTGACTGAGTCGCAGCAGCATGCTGTCATCCATTTTTTTAGCTCGCATCGCGAACAGATCGTCTCCGACCTATTCGCTGGCGCTGGCGAGAACTCCGCTGGCTGGATCATGGTTACGCGCAAGTCATCCGAGAGTGCAATCTCAGCTAAGAAGTCCTTAACCGCGGACAAGAAAAAGACGGATACACCGCCAGAGCCTTCCACTCTACACGAGGAAAAACCACAATGGATCCTGTGTTCGATATCAGAAGCAACTGCGTTTTTCGGTGATGGCGAAGTTCAGATCACTCCAGCTGGAAGTCTGAAAATCGGCCGCATCACCATGCAACGCAAAGGCGGCGACAATGGCCGCGAGTCAGCCAATATGCTTCAATTCAAAATCAACCCAACCGAACTCTTCGAATTGCGCAAGTGAACGAAGTTGAGCGTAAAACGATTGTCCCAGTGATAAAAAGGAATCCTGCACGACGAAACAAACGCAAAGGCATGCGTAAATCAACCCTGGTATCCATCCGGTGATGATTGAGATTGCAAGCTGTCCATAATACTACGAACACTGGTCCGCTCGCTACTAGTCTTGTGATCGGACGGATTCAGAAACTGTGCTATCAACGCAGCACGTCATCTCTGGTCCCTAGAACAACGACGCGATCCTTATTTTGCTTTCGGGACGATGGAATCAGCGATTTCTCGATACTTTGGGGTCCATTCGAACTCAATTGGAGAGCTTGCAGGATCGACGATCTCATCCAATTCCCATACATTCTCAAAGCCGTAAATAAACAAAGTAACCGCGACAGGTATGTTGAGCCCCGCTGCCCTCTCTTTTGGTACGATAAATGGTGTAGCAGAGGCCCATTCGACTCGCTCAAGGGATTCGTTGTTAATGTTGTTGCGACAGTAGATAAGAAGTTTGGACGTTCCCTCGGGGATAATTTTCCGCAATGTTTCCATTCCAAAATTGGTGTATGGAAGATTAATACTGCCTTTAACATGCAACAATTCAAAAGACCCTTCCGAACGCGCATCAAGAACGACTGTTCCTGGTGTTGCCGCTAACTTGGCGAATTCTTCTGCCGTCAAAAGCCGTTCCTTCCGCCGTTTTTGTACATCGAGCACCGCTTGCGTGAATTGGTCAAAGTTGCAAGCTCCTCCACGATACTTCGCATTCAGTTCCGCCGGTGGTACGTGTAAGGGTTCTTTCGCAACCTGGGCCTGAGCCGTTTGGGCAAACACAAAAACGACAAGAACCATCGTCAAAAGCTGCATTCGAAACATGAGTTGCTCCTTAGATAGTAAAGCTGTTGTCGTCCACTTCGATGTAAGCATCGTTGAAAATGTACTGGACAATCCTTGACCGCCGATGTCAATGCTACAGCCAACATTGGTCCACCCGCTACTAGGGATAGGCTTGGTTCAGAAAGGGGCTGGGCAATGTAGAGCCATTTGGTGACGACTTATTCGTGGACATACGCCCAATCTCCGATCGGTTCGAGCCAGCCACCGTAGCCACGTTTCGGATAGTTATTATTCGGGAAGTACAACATCATGTCAAAGTTGATACCACCACTTGGCGTGAAAACAGACAAAGCCCACGCATTGTCGGCGTATTTTTCTTTTGCCACTTTACCCGTGTAATATCGCTATTCAGGATACGCCATCATCCCCGTGGAAGGAACGGCAGGTATGTAGTCCGGAACAAGATCCGTCAATGATTTTGGCGGTGCGGACTTTTCCAATTCGTATTTGCTGATTGCGTTGATAAGCGATTGGCTTCGTTGAGCGAACGATTGCATTCCTGCCTCGCGTGTTTTGTGCCCGAGAACGATACCGAAGATGCAGCACGGAATGAATAGGACCGAGACCAGCAGGTAAAAAAACGATTGCATTCGAGTGCGTTGAAAAAACAGGCAGATGATAAAGAGCGGTGTCGCCAGTATCGCGGCAATCAAGGGTAAAAGGTAGATCATCTGGCCCCACAGGAAGAACATCGTGCCAATACGTGTCGTGGAAACCCACTCTGAAAACGGAAAGTAGCCGAGCGCCGATACGGCGAAAATCACAAGTTGGATTCGGTAATTGCGTTTCATCTCTGTGCAAGGTCACGATCGGCACTAGCCAAATGACGCCGCCGATGAACCAGCAGCAGCAAGTAAAGTTTCTAAACCGGAGCGAAGCGGATCGACCGGATAAATTGGGTGTAAGACTGAGCCGCTTCGTCGCCGCCGTTATCGATCTTAATGCAAACTCTGGCCCGCTCGCTACTAGGGATAGGCTTGATTCAGAAAACGGGTAATCAAAATAGCTCGCACCCACTCGTACCAGGAACAACGACGCCGTATCCCATCCTTATTTTGTTCTGGCTTCGTTACGCCGCTATTTGAGCCAATTTTTTAGCGAGTTCCTGGCTGTGCGTTAGCGGCAAGATGTGCCCGCCGCCATGAATTGTCGTGTCGGCACGTGTGTACTGTATTGGAAATGTTGTGTCACGGTCACCATGTATCTGGAACAATGGGATGCGATCAACGTCCGGAGAAGGATTCCAGTTTAATACGGCAGCAGTTGCCCAACGATGCCATTCTCCAGATGGTCCCCCAAGTTTCATTAAACACGAGGTCGACGGTGTCTTGAGTTGTCGCGGCCAATACGCGGCAAATGTACCAGTGGCGTTCATGGCAGCTTCAGCAGTACGAGGAGCAAGCAATCGGAAAATTCGAAACCAGGGAGGCAATTCACTTGGAGATCGCACAGAAGATACCAGAACACAAGCCTTTGCATTCATACAATTTGCAAGTTCGCGAGCGACAATACCTCCAAATGAAACGCCACACATGACGTTCGAAGTGTCACAGGGTATGCTCTGACTCAGTCGCTTTGCGTATAAGCAAATCGATTCGTAACGTGTCGGTCGAATCCAGTCGATTACAATCGCCGTCGGAAGTAAAGGAAGCAATCGTTCGAAAATGCGGCGGTCCGGAGTCATGCCAGTCAGAAGTAAGATTCGACTTGTCATAGAGCCATTGCCTCGTTTCGCCATCGAATGCTTCAATAACGCAAATGTATGTTCCAGGTACTTTGGGTCTAGTTGGTAGTTGCGTCCAGTACGCGAATCGCCTCAGCTTGCCCAGTGCGCCGTGCGGTATCCTTTGGCTGCTCATTTCGATAGTTCACAACGGTACGATCCGCCCCATGTGCAAGCAGCCACCAACGCTTTGAGCATCGCCACATCGCCGGCAACTGCCGCGTTTTTGACCGCGTTGGAAATATCATCTGCCATCGGTGTCTCCGTTGGTAAAACGCTCAAAAGTATCTGCCATTGGGGCGCGGTGGATTTCCGTTTTTTTGTACGGCTTGAAACCGTAGTATTTGGGGCGGTCGTCTAGCCGCACATGCAGCCACGATACCCCTGCGCCGGCCGTACTGAGCCACACCGGCTCGGCCCTTAATCGCCGAGCCATCGCCTCGCCGACCGCCTGCCAAAGTGCGTGCCGCTGAGGCTCCGGAGCATACCGGACAAATGTAGCCAAGTGCCCGTAGGCGGACGGCTCTGCCAGTAGGCTGGGCACAACCATGACCGCGTCGCCCCCCAAGTTGGAGAATGCGGCAACGCCTGCGTTCGCCCCGGCAAAGTGCTCCGCGAACGCCTCCGGATCCGGACGGCGGGCCAATCCTGGGCTGTCCAACAGCACAAACTCGAATGGCCGTGCCACGGTGTCGACCGTGACGGGTGGCGTTTCCCAACGGTACGCGGAATACGGCGCGTCGGCCAGCAGCCCGTTGAATAACGATCGAAAGCCCATGTCGCCCTGCCATCCGCTTATAACCTCAGCGAAGGTGGCCGGGCGTGAGTCAAAGGCAACGGTGAACCGTAACCCGGAGGCATCCGCCAATTTCTCGCTCCGACTGCTCCACATCATTTGTTATGTGACCTCGGTGGGTTCGTGAAAGTAGTAGCACAGACCATCTGGGGCGATAACAAAAAACACCTGTAGCATTTGACCATCACGTTCATCCACGCGCCAATTGGCAATTTTGATACCTTTCGATTCGAAGGCGTCCTTAAGCGTGTGAATGTTGGCAACGAGTATTGCGGCACCATCCTGAGTAGCGTCACCGCCGTTGATTGAAAACCCAATTCGGGTGCCATCTCGCTCGAGGATCACGGTTGGCACCGGATGTTCTCGCCGTTCGATCTCAGTCATTCCGAAGTGCTTGCAGTACCAATCGGACGCCTTGTCGAGATCGGTGACGGGTAAATCGAGGACGCTTTTCTGGTAGGGAAACGCGGATTTGAAAGTTGGTTCGATCGCCATTCGAGTGCGTTCTCAACGTAGAAGTGCGGCCAGACGGCGAACGAATGGCAATCTATCCCAACTGTCGCGAAACGGATCGGCAGAATAGGTTTTGTGTTGGACTGAGCCGCTTCGTTCGCGCCAAGGTCTATCTTACTGCAAACACTGGTCCGCTCGCTACTAGGGATAGGCCTGTGCTGTTAAAACTTTTCTATTGCGGGAGCAATTGGATTGCGCACCTTTTCATCCGCTTCGCCTGATTGAACAGAAAGGCAAGCCGATTCACTTTGCTTCCGTCGGTTTTCAACCGGCGGTGCAGCATCTGTCAGCTACCAATGCGAAAAGTTCGCAGATACATCGCTCTCCGTCGGACTCGTCCGGCGGAAGCAACGTCCTCACTGGCCGCTAGAATAACGACCCAGAATCCGATCCATTATTTGCTCGATATCGGGTCGCAACGCAAACAGGCATAACGAAACGATTAAAACCAATAATGCGATTCCTTGGATCAATCGTAAACGCACGATGTGTGCACTGTCGCGGCCAGTTGAAGCGATTATTGGTTCCATCAGAACTCTTTGATCGTATCATGGCAATCGAGGTGGAGCGTATGGATTTTGCAATGGTTCCGCCTGCGGTTCCTTCGCAACGTTCGGTAACTGCGACGAAATTCCATTCGTCTCATCTCGGAATCGAAACAAATGGATCGCGCCGTGAATATTTCCAGCGACGAGGCCTATAAGTAGTCCGAAGCCTCCCATACCGCCCACTACTTCGTGCATGTAATATCGACGGTTGTCTGCGAGCCAAGCGCCATAGATCGCCCCGATGAGAAACATCGACGAAACCCACCATCGTATCGGTTGCCCTTGCACTCGTTTGCGAACATCCTGTTTTGATATCGCAAGATGCAAAAGCGTAGCGATTCCGAATAGGACCGAGGCCATCAATCCTGCCCCGCAGACAGCGTTGAATCTGTCGATAAGTGTCACTTGGATCGTGGGCATGTGGTTTCTCTCGTCGAACTTTTTAGTTTCCCGGTTTGCATGCCCCTGGCTTCACGCCGGGGGTTATGACCATCTATTTCTAGAGTGATGGTAAAAATCCCCCGAGTAAAACTCGGGGGCATTCTACCGCACTAGTTTGTTTTCTTGCCTTTTTCCAATGGGTCGATCAGTTCGCGTGTCGTAACGTTTCCCGAAGGATTCGATGGATGGATTGGTAGTGGCGAGTTAGGGCCTGGGGCGTACCCAGGGTTGGGTGCATAAGGCGGAATTGTCATGGGATATGATTGATAATATGGTTGCGCTGAATATGGTTGCGGAGGAATGCCGATGACAGGCGGTTGCATCGGGTAGCCGGTGATCGGCGGTTGACCAGAAAGACTTCCCCATGAATCGGGAAACGACAACCCGGATGCGTCATTCTCCAACAACTGCAACCGCAACTCGACCAACTTGTCCTGCGACTCTTCACGTTTGGCAAGCTGTTTTTTAAGTTGTTCAACTTGCTTTTCAAGTCGCTCGACTTGCTCACGTCGCGACTCTTGGTCCGCTTGGAACTCGGCTTTCAAGTACTTTGCGATGAACTCCTTGGCTCCCTTTTTCTTGGTTGCATCGGCATCCGGCGACTTGATTTGAGCGACTGCAATTTGCAGCTTTTGCTTGGTTTCGTTGATCGCCTGCATTTCGTCAGGATTGACAGGAACCCCTGGTTCCATTTCGATCCGATCGATGGTTCCATCTTTTTTGACGATGATAGCCGCTCTGCCACTTGGCATGTGCGGGATTGGCATGTGCGGGAGGGCGTAACCTAAGAGTGGCGGCCCAACCGTGGGATTGGGGGAGAAGCCCTGTGTTGTTAAATTGAAATGAATCGGTCCCATTGGATTTTGGTGAGGACCATTGCCGGGACCATTGCCGGGACCATTGCTGGGAAAACTGTTCATTTGGCGGTTCGGACCACCTTGCCCAAAGACTTGCATACCGCCGGCTGCGCCTGCGGCTAGGATTGCACCGAGGACGAGGTAGGCTGTGAAATTCCGTTTCATAATTGTTCTCCGTACGTGTCTGGGGATGTACCTTGGTTCGAATGGGTTGTTTGCAGACCCTATCCGTACTGATTCAGTACCAATAGACACAAGCCAGAATGCGGTTTCTTTCCGCTTGAACCGAAAAAATTCCAATATTCAAGGTATTGCTTTAGCTTGCATATCCAAAGGTTTTGCAGGAACTCAACGAGCGAAGGGCCTCCCTCGGCCACAGGTGTCGCGTTTTGCTCCGCAAAAGTGCGTTAATGAAGCGCACTTTCGCAGAGCGAAAGGCGACAATAAAACGGAGCGAAAGACGACCATAGACCAGGGCGTCGGCCATACCTTATCGAGCCATTCCGATCGAACCACGTGAAGTTCGTTTGAAGGCTTTTTCGAGACTCTCCAATTGACCGCTCAACTCGGTGAGACTCGTTTCCCAACTCACGTGGGCGCGAGAGTGCTCGTCCCCCAATTGATCCCACCGCTTGGATATCTCAAGCATCTCGCTTGTTAAGTGTTCGGTACTACGAATCGAGGCTTGCGATCGTTGCTTTTCAAAGTCCTGACGAAATTTTGGAGAGAGAACGGCTTCGACTGCCGCCAGGCTCGATTCTTCGATATCAATCAGAAGTTCGTTTGACTCGCTTCCATTGGCTGGTGTTGTTCCAATCATTTTTCCAACAATCATTGTTTTTTCAATCGAGGAGACCTTCTCATTGGAAGAGGATGCAATCGTTGAAAATTCAAAGCAGTTTTGGATCGGCAAAGAAAACGAAGCCGCCCAACCTTGGTTTGCATGCTGGATGGTGGTGACGGTTTTGGGTTGTCCGCTTTGTGTTCTTTCGAGCACGACTTGGATTTGTGTTGTGTCCGATTGAGGCAGGCTAACTTGCTGGGCAGTACAAATCAGCCATGGCACTTCGTGTTGAATGCTCGAGTGCTTTATCGAAATTGTGATCGCTGCCTTCTCTCGGTCCGAAGAGACTCGGCTGGATAGGTTTTTGAACTGAAGTTCGAAACCAGAGGTGACTTCGGTTGGATTGCAAGAAACGTCTGGAAGATGGATGGTCCCGTTCACTTTGCCGGCAACGATACGAGTAAAGCCGACTGGGAGTTGAGAAAGGAGCTCGGAACGGGAGTTTCGCGACCCGGCTCGGATTTCTGGTTCGTCGCTATTTTGTGGGGTCGTTGGGATCTGTAAGGCAGTCAGCGATTGCATGACTGCTTGGACAATCGGCCGGTTCCTGTTCCACTCCTTGGCGACCGTGTTCTTGGCAAGTTGAAGTGCAGATTGACTGGCCTTTACGGAACCAAGATCAGGCAAGTCTTCTAAACTCTTCACGAGGTTTTTCTGAGCCGATTGCCTCATTGAGTTCATCACTTTATCCGATTCGTATCGAGCGATACGGGCTTCAGCAATCGATTGCTTGACTATGGCAAGTTCCTTATTCGCATCCTCTACGACATAGCGTTGCCTCAGAACATTCAGCGATCCATCGCTTGGCATGGCTTCAGTCAGTCGATCCGACACTGACTTGATTCGCGATGATATGGTCTGGTGAACGCGGTTTTGCTTGGCCGCCTCTTCAACAATCCTGTGTTTGATCGGCTGAACAATAGAATCAATGCTACAAACCAACGCTTCGTTTTCGTCGAATTGCGATGTGGTTTTAGCGAGATTACTTTCGTCTGCTGTCGGAATGACCTCTCGGCTTGGATCGACAAGTCTCCAATGCACTTGGGACGCAAGGAAGTTTTCGACCTTCAGATTGCGGTAAAGCAGACTATTCCAGTTGAACTTTAGTGCCGCATCTTTGATGTTGAAGGAACAAAGTGATCTATCGTTGGTTCCTTCATGCGAATTCGCTGAGTGGATGGTTATGTCGCTGAGCGCGATCGTAGCATCGATTAAAGAGACTTTTGACGAACCAATTTCCACTCGCCCTCCAAAGAGTTCGGAGATCCGGGACTCCATGCGGTTCCGCATGATGGGCTGAAAACAACATATGCCGCCACCTAGAGTCACGGTCGCGATGAACAATCGACGACGTATCGTCATGCGGTTTTCTCCGAAGACTTTCGAACACTCTCGCGAGAACCATTGATGTGCCAAAGCAGATATCTCAATGATTCATCGCGATTGCCCGTTTGGCTTGGCGTGTGCCCGGCATCATAGGCAATGGATTGCTCGACTGGGGTAGCTTTGTTCATCGCCGAAAGCCCTTTGTTGACTGACTCTTTAGTACCGATGGTCGAAGCGTTTCCAATTGGCATAGAAATTCCTTGGGTTTGAGTAGCTGCAGGAGAGTCGAGTTTGTTTTTGCTTGGCCCTCCGGTTGGTTTCGCGGGGCGTCGATATCGAACAACCTCTATGACCGTTTCTCGAAGGAACGTGTCGTATCCATCCGGCATGATTTCGCCCGTGAATATCATGGGAATAGTCCTTTGTTTACTTTTGTGTTCCATCCCCTGGTACGCTACGGGGATCAACGGCTTTGCCTCTACGGCTTCCGATCCAGTCAGCAAGGCTAGCGACGTTGTCTCAACGGAGGGCTGCTTTCCAACAACCATGGCGTCCGCATTGTCCTCGGACAGGAGTTTGAATGACGGCGATGACTTCTCTTTGCGCGATCGGGATTGATCTGCCACGGATTTTCGATATTGGATGGCTTCGTTGGCTACGTGCTCCAACGCGCTGCAGTCCAGTTGTTGCTCTGCCTGAGAAAATGAACGCCTGCAAACAGCATAGGTAGGCAGGAGAGATACAAGACCAAAGCCGATACCTCCCAACACCAGCGAGTTTTCTAGGCAAGTCCATGGAAGCAACGGATAGCGATAGAGAAATACAATACCGCTGGATACGAGCGGTTGCTCAAGCACATAGGAACCTACGTAGCTCGTGATGGGGCTAAACCAACCACCTAAGACGCTCATCACAATAGCCATACCGCATCCGGCAAGCTGATTGACACGCAAGCATGCCAAGACGACAACGAGCGAGATTGCAACGAGATTATCCTTTGGGACAAGTCCGAGCATCATCCCGATCGCGATGCCCCATGCGATTTGAGCTGGCTTGCGGTGTTGGGAAAGGACCGCAATGATTCGCTTTGAATTTCTGCTGATCCGAAGAAACATGGCCCCTGCTGGATTCTTTAGTACGTTGGATCACCAACGCGATGTCGGAATGGAACATCAGTCCACGGCTTTACGCACTAGACTTCGTTCTTGAAACATCGGTAAGTCTCGAACGAAAATAAAGCCGAATGCGTCGACACTGCCGATTTTGCGGTTGTTGACATCATTTTCATCGCTAGCAATCAGACCTGTTTGCACTCTGCATTCCATGGATTACAGTGGCGTGGTGAAAAAAACCCGTACAAGTTCTCAATTTGAATTAAAGTCTCTCGCGATGCATGAACCCAATGAACCCGAACGAGAATTGGAAACCATCGAACTGGACCAATTTCTAAAGTTAGCGGAGGTAACCCAGTCCGGTGGTCAGGCCAAGCATTTGATTCAGTCGGGAGCGGTCTTGGTCAACGGGATAGTTGAAACGCGACGGGGAAAGAAACTCCGGCCTGGCGATTGCGTTACCGTGGCTGGCGAAGAGTTCATGGTCGGCTCGGACTCGGACGAAGAGGCGGAAGACCCATTCGAAATAATTCCGTAGCGATCACTTTGCGACCGTTAAATTTTATACGATGAGGTGAATCCATTATACTGTGATTAAACCAACCAACTCCAAACCATGAACACGACACCGATTAATTCGCCGTCCAGAAGAGACCTTCTCAAATTCAGTGGCGGACTCGGAGCCGCGGCAGCGTTGGGCGGCACAGGGCTGATGGCGCAGAACCCGGTGCCTAGCAATCTGAATTTGGCAAGCGCTAAGCCTATGGCGGTGGTCCGTGTGGGCTTCGTCGGGGTCGGAGTCAAGGGGTCGGAACATGTGGGAAATTTGTTGAGCCTGCCCGGAGTGGAACTGCGTTCGGTGTGCGACATCGATCCGGTGGCATGCACGAAGGCGCAGCAGATGGCGGAAAAAGCCGGTCAACGGAAACCGACGGCCTATACTAGTGGCGACCACGACTTCGAGCGGATGTGCGCAACCGAGGAGCTTGATCTCGTCTATACCGCCACGCCCTGGGAGTGGCACGTCCCGGTCTGCCTCGCGGCGATGCGGAACGGCAAGCACGCCGCCACCGAGATTCCTGCCGCCATCAAGTTGGAAGAGTGCTGGGAACTTGTGGAGACTGCGGAGAAGACCGGCAAGTATTGCTGCATGATGGAGAACGTGAACTACATGCGCGAGGAGATGGCGATCCTGAATATGGTTCGCAAAGGACTCTTCGGCGAACTCGTACACGCCGAAGGCGCATACGAGCACGACACACGTTACTTGAAAATCCGTGACTATGGCGACGGTCTTTGGCTGGGCGAGCATCACGCCAAGCGAAACGGCAATCTGTATCCGCCGCATGCGCTGGGACCGATCGCCTGGTGGTTGAACATCAACCACGGAGACCGCCTCGATTACCTCGTATCCATGAGCTCGAACGCACGCGGCATGGACCTCTACGCCATGGAACATCTTCCTGCAGACCATCCCAAACGCATCAAGAAATACATCAACGGCGATGTCAACTCGACTCTGATTCGGACGGTGAACGGGCTGACAATCATCCTCAAGCACGACACCGATCTGCCTCGTCCTTACAGTCGCTCGCACCTTGTGCAAGGTACCCGCGGCCTCGTCCGCCGCCATCCCGAGTTCAAAATTTCCATCGAACGCAAAACCGAGAACCAGAATTGGGAACCCGGCGCTAAATTTCTAGCCGAATATGAACATCCCCTCTGGAAGCAAACGCTGGAACGGGCATGGAGGAAGTCGGGCCACGCCACCGAACCAGTCCCCGTGGGCGAGGCCGCCACGTCACTCAGCGCGTCCATCGACGGCGACGACCTGGAAGACATGTGTCTGATTCAAGCTCTGCAAAACGGTGTCCCGCCGGACTTCGACGTGTATGACGCCGCAACCTGGAGCGTCGTGTCAGCCTTGAGTGAGCAGTCCGTCGCCAACCGCAGTCGTCCCATGGATTTCCCCGACTTCACCAAGGGGAAATGGAAGACGAACCAGCCTGTTCAGATCATGGGCGTGTAGGAAACTAAGCGTTCATAGCAAACCCAATCGGCACCACCGTTACCTCGGCCCCCCCCCATCGGTCTCCAATGAATACACTTTGTCTTTCCACCAGTATTTTGCGATTAACTGCCTGTCGGCAGTTGCTGCCAATGTTGCTGCAAGTCGCGTTGGTCCTTTCCTCAGCGCAGGCCTCGCCGGAGCGATTGGAGCCAGCGGATTCGCCGGTCGATAATCCTATGAAAGGGCTCGTGCCGTATGCCGGGAAATCTGCGGAGCGTTTTCCACACAGTCTGGAGTTTGACTATCTGCCGCTGTCGAAACTGCTGATCGGGCCGGGGCAATACAACTGGCAGCCGCTCGATGACAAACTGGCGGCGATCTCCGGACGATCATGCCAGGCGGTCTTCCGCGTCTGGCTGGAATTTCCCGGCCAACCCTCCGGACTCCCGGACTATCTGGCGAAGGCCGGCGTGAAGGTCACGGAATGGAAAGATGATAAGGAAAAGGCGCCGCAAAAAAACTTCACGCCAGACTACGACGATGAGCGGCTCGTCGTCGCGCTCGAGGGATTCATCGCCGCGCTCGGCCAACGCTGTGACGGCGATGCGAGGGTGGGATTTCTCACCGCCGGACTACTCGGCATGTGGGGCGAGTGGCACACCTATCCGCGCTCGGAGCTCTTCGCCTCGAAGGGCACCCAGGAACGCATTCTCGCAGCTTATGAGCTGGCCTTCCATCGCGTGCCCGTTTTGCTGCGCTACCCGGCGGCAGCGGAGAATTCCGGACTGGCAGCCAACGCGCACCGGGCCTTCGGCTATCACGATGATTCGTTCGCCTGGGGCACACTGGATACCGGACGCAAAGATGACTCATGGTTCTACCTCGCTGCGCTGAAAGCCGCCGGGCCGATGGCGATGGAACGGTGGAAGACTCACCCGATTGGCGGCGAAATTCGCCCGGAAGTTTGGGGCCAGATTTTTGATGAAAAGCCAAGCCACCCCGAGGCTCAGGATTTCGCCACCTGCGTCCGGGAGACTCACGCCTCGTGGGTCTTGGACAGCGGGATGTTTCGCGAAAAAGACGATCCCGCACGTGTGGCGCGAGCAGCAGCTCAAGTGCGGCGCATGGGGTATGATTTTCGCGTCCTCACCGCAGACATCACGCGCCGCGGAGAGCACGAGATAGCCGTGGCGCTGGAAATTGTAAACCAAGGCGTCGCGCCATTTTACCAGGACTGGCGTGTTGAACTCGGCGCTATCGCGTCGGATGGAACCGTGTTGGAAACGTGGCCGATTAAGTGGACGCTGCGGGGAATTCAGCCCAGCGAAACGGCCACGCACTGGGAGACACTTCTGGAACGCTCCACCTCGCGAGGAAACGCCTGCACTCTCGGACTGCGTGTCGTGAATCCCATGTCCAGCGGAAAGCGCTTGCGCTTTGCCAACGCTGCAGAAGACCGCGACGGAAAAGGTTGGTTGAACCTCGGCACGCTGCCCTAGCGTAAACTGGTATTTATCCGTCCCCCGGGAGGGTTCTCGCGATGGGAGTGAATCACCGACGCGAAAAGGGCAAGTCCCGGCGCTTCGTGTTAAAATGCAAAGGGAACAACCGGCTATTAGGCGAGCGGCGGACCAAAAACTACCTGCCAAGGGTTTCAGTGGTGGGGAGAGGCCACCCTGTAAACATCTCTGCAATGCCTAATCGATTGAAAAACAACGGGAGAGCGAGGCGAGCGAGGCTCCTGCCGAGCTGGTGCCGCCAAGGTTCGGCAGGAGCCTCACCCGCCTCACCCTCCCGGTATAATGAATTGTGCCGCTCGCCTTACGCTATGACTTGAATCTGTCGGTTGTGGAGAATCGCCACTGCCAATCTAAGTTTGTCGTAGTGGTATCGGCCATGGAACGCTTCGTGAATGGGTTTCAATCGCTCCAATCCAGAGTAGCGGGCCACGGCAGCAATCGTTTCGAGGTCGATGGTCGACAGCCAAGGTTGCGGCTCGGTGATCAGATTGTCTTGCAAGTACTGCGTCAAATACCCGTAGACTGTCGACGTGGCTCGCGACATCCGCTCTGCTATTTGGTCCACGCTTAGACCCTGCATGAAGAGAGCCGACGCCGTGTGAAAGCATTCATTCTCAGAAGAAACGCGATGTTGGGACGGTTGGGACCAATCGGTTGACACTGCGGTTGTTGATTCAGGAATGGAATACGATGTTATGAGTTCGATCAACTGCGGCCCTAAGTCCTGCGACTTCCTTTCTCCAAAACCGTGCACCCCCAATAGCTGTTGTAGGTCTCTGGGTTTCGAGCAATGCGTCGACTTGATCTTTCATCAATGCGACCAGCGGACATACCACGATGACCAGGCCGCTCCTGCTTAATGCTGGGATCTGGTAGCAAAGCGATTTTCCACCGCCCGTTGGCAAAACGGTGAGCGAGTCATGACCTTGCAAAATGGCCGACAAGGCTTCCGCTTGCAATGGCAGGAATTCGTCGTAACCCCAATATCGCTTTAGGTTTGCGCTCTGCTCGGAAAGGTCTCGCATGATGTCGGACACTCGTTTTCCATGGTTTTTGGTTTCTTCACGACGGCGAAAGCGATGAGAGCCTGAGACGTATTTTGGTCTCAATGCATCCGGGTTACAATCCTATGCATCAGTAGATTGGGCCACTTCTTTCGATGGAAAACGCCATGCCAAACACACCCGCTGTCTATACGATTGGCCACTCCAACCATTCCGAACAGCATTTTTTAGACTTGCTGACCAAACATGGCATTGAAGTGCTTGCGGACGTGCGGTCGCAGCCCTTTTCGAAGTATACACCTCATTTTAATCGTGAGTACTTGCAGGGGACTCTTCGAGACTACCGCATGAAGTATTTGTTCATGGGTGATCAACTTGGTGGGCGACCCGAGGGTGACGAGTTTTACGATGCGGAAGGTTACGTACTCTATTATCGACTGGCCGAAGCCGAAGCTTTTCTCAAAGGAATCGAACGGATCCAATCAGGGATTCAGAGTTATCGAGTCGCTATGATGTGTAGCGAGGAGGACCCATCGATTTGTCATCGGCATCGATTGATCGCCAAAGTGTTGAAGACGAGGGGTGTTCCGATCCAGCATATACGCGATGATGGCCGTTTGGATACTTTCGAGCAAGTAGAACCCGCGTTTCAGCAATTGATGCTCTTTGGAGAACTGGAGACAGACGAATGGAAATCTTTACTATCGGTTTTACCAAAACCAGCGCCAGAGAATTCCTTGGAAAACTAGATTGCAGGCAGTCGACTGCAGTTGTCTGATGTCGAGCTGGTCGTCAAGAGTTGCAAACTAACACATATAGGGAGTCGAAAAATGACGTTTGAACAACCTATTTTGTTTTCAGATCGAATGCTGCTTCGACAGCCTTGTCCGATACTTCAACGCTCAATGTGCTCTTGACATTGTACTTTTCCGGCACAAGTTCCTTCATGATTTCCGTTAGAGGGCTATTCGGATCCGTTTCGTAAATTCGTTGTTCCCCGATCTTTTTCCCCGAATTGACGATTACCGTAAGCTTTCCCTTTGGCAATCGAGTTTCAAATTTTCCATCCACTATCGCCGCATCGACCGATGGTGTCACGCCATCGATTGGAACAAACCGAATGATACCTTTGGAGATTGCCGTAGCATCCAGGGAAACGGTTCCCTTGGCGGGTATCAATCCATCGCTTGGGCTGTTACTGCACCCCGAGAAGAGCAAACAAGCCAAGCTTACCGAACCAATGCCGCGAAACATAGGATAACTCCAGTGAAAAAACTCATTGTTCAATCGATACGACCTCTGAACCGCTGGCTGTTCCCAACGCTCGCCACGAAACAATATCGATCGAATTCGAAGTGAAACGCACAGATCCATCGGCATTGAGCGTGTTGACTCCACCAGTGTGTCGGCTTCGTGCAGAGCGGTATACCGTAGCTGCAGCGCTTGCCGTTTGAACAGCAGGTGGATTGTCTGGATATTGCGTTGGCCGAACGTACCAAAGACGATCGAGCCCTTGGTTGGGACCATTGATGGTCCAAAACTGTCCACATCCCTTGTCATCGTTCAGAAAATCTCCTCGAACGTCGAAATCATTGTCTCGTTTTGCCATGATGCATTCGGACAGAAGCATCGTATTCGATAGTCCGTCCGTTATCTCGGCAAAGCTTACTTTTCGAGGCGAATTGCGACTTACAAAATCGGTATAACCGAATGGAGCAAGCCCCTTGGCAGGATCTTGAACTGGATCGGAGACGTCTCGTGGAATCCCAATGTTTCCCCAGTTGATTACGTAGTTTCCACGCGACCGCCAGTATTGGTCACCTTGCCAAATAGCCTCTCCGCGATCACTTGGGCAAAAGTAGGCTGGAGCGGTCTTCGCATAAATGCCAGTGGTGGTGTTCACGACTGTGTTTGGCACTTCGTAAAAATGCTTGGTTTGGTCGAATTGAGCATACATCGTTGATTGTTCGACATAAGGCCAAATCAAAACAACCCAAGTTCGGCGAGGATTGCTTTGGTTGCCTGCGGGAAGGCGTTTGTATGCGGATTCAAAGTTGTGCATTGCCAAGCCCCATTGCTTGATATTGTTTTGGCAGCCCATCCGTCGAGCAGCTTCGCGAGCAGCTTGAACGGCAGGCAAAAGGAGCCCAACAAGAATGCCAATAATCGCAATAACGACAAGTAGCTCAACCAAGGTGAAGCCCAAGTGACGACGCTTAAAAGACGATCGCATAAAAACCTCCGGAGCAAGGATGCAGGCAGGAAAGAAAGAAGTAAAAGTCCAAAGTACCTTTTTTGGAAGGATTGCTGCCGTTAATATTAACACTGCAACGATTATTAAACAATAGACAATAGAAAGGACTCGCAATTTTGCAGACAACTCGCCTTACTTCGGCCTACGCGACTGCCGATGGGGTGATTGTTTGTATTATCGAGATTCCTGCAACGGATCCGACGAGGGTGTTGAGACATTCGAGATCATGAAAAGGACCCGCGTTTCAGCAGTTGATGCTCTTTGAAGAACTGGATACAGCCTAATGGAAATCTTTACTATCGGTTTTACCAAAACCAGCGCCAGAGAATTCTTTGGAAAACTAAAGAAATCAGGCATCGAACGTCTCGTCGACGTACGCCTGAACAACACGTCGCAGTTAGCCTCCTTTGCCAAACGGGACGACCTCGAGTTTTTTTTAGAAACGCTCTGCTCGGCTCGTTACGTCCACGAACCGATTTTGGCACCGACTCAAGAGATGCTTGACGCTTACAAAAAAGCCAAAGGTGCTTGGACGGAATATGAAAACCGATTCCTGGCTTTGATGGCTGAGCGAAAGATTGAAACACAGCTTCAGCAGACGGAATTTGCACAAAGCCGGAGTGTTTTATTGTGTAGCGAAGACACACCCGATCAGTGTCATCGCCGCTTAGTGGTCGAATACCTGCAGACCAAGTGGCCCGAGGTTTCAGCCGTTCACCTCTAAACGCATCATCGAATCGAGACTCCGCATCGTGCAATTGTTGATCAACCATTTGACGCGTATGCAACCTGGCTACATTTGTGCGGCAGGGATTGAGCTCAAAACAGGCTTGCACGTTCGCCCGGTGGTGGCGGGTGGCTTGACAACCTCTCTGCTGACTACCAACGGAGGTCCCATCCAGCTCGGTGCTACGATAGATCTTGGGCCTACGAAGTTCGTTGGCAAGACACCGGAAATCGAGGATCGCGAATTCGACCCGAGCTTGATTCAAGTCGTAGAACCGGTCAATCGCACGAAAATGATTGAACGCTGCGCAGAGGTTGCAAAAACAAAATTGACTGAGATTTTTACGACGGAGTTATCCAAGAATGGTTCTACGTACGCATTGACCGCACATGCCGGACTCTATTCGCTCGGCTGTTACTGGGCGATTTCGCCGAGGCTAGAAATCCTGACGGACTTCACTGGTCAGACCCAGCGGCTAAAGCTTGTTTGGCGAGAAGAGGACCAAGAACTATCGGTTGGGGTCGCAGATATCCGTTTTTATGAGTCCGATCACCGTTCGCTGCATCGCGATCGTGTTGCGGAAGCCCAGGCGTGGCTTGCGAACTCGGCCTACGTGCTATTAAGCCTAGGATTATCGCGTCCCTATCGCCGAAGCGAAAAGGAAGAGTCGCTCCATTGGCTGCAAGTCAACAACATCCATTGGGGCTAGCTACCCTGACAATAAGACTCGAAACGACACTTCTTCCGGTGGTGTCGCTCCGCTCAACCACCGGCTGCTGTGTGATATCCTTTCGGGATGAAAAGTTGCGCAACTATAGATGCTCCACAATACGATCAATCGCCAATCGAGTTAAATTTGGTTATGTTGTGTCGAGTGGTTCGAGCGAACCGCGAACCAAGTAGACACTCTTGCGGAGCTAACCAGTGAGTCGTCATTTGAAATCGAGAGAGAAATCCTTAACAAACGCCAGACCGCACGTTAAGTTTATCGTCCTATCCACTCTGTTTCTTCTAGCTTTCTTAGCTTCCAACTGGATTTACTCAGTTCAAGTCCTTTTACCGCAGGATATCAAGGCACGTAATGCCATCGACGGATACCAGGATAAACCAAAGGTAGACTATCTGCTTTCTGATACGATAGCCGACTCCCGGGTTGGGGGTTGGCCGTTTCAATTCTACGTGCGAGTCGAGCACGCCGGAGTGCCGCCCTTCGTTGTTTGGAGTCTTTATCGATTGACGTTGAACATCTTGGTTTGGACGTTGGTAGCCTGCATCCCCGTTGGTCAAAGGATGTGGACCCAACGAAAGGCAGCCCGCGAGACGGAGTCAGAACGGTCGGAGTCAGAACGGTCGGAGTCAGAACGGTCGGTGTCAGAACGGCCGGTGTCAGAACGGCCGCGTCGAGGTCAAGTTGGATTGTGGGATTTAATGATCTTGATGCTCTTCGTTGCTCTCGTCTTTGGATATTGGCGACTAATGGCCAAAAGACTAAGTGAAGAGGGAATTCTCGCAGTTACCATCGACAAACTTGGAGGCGTTGTTTTACGAGAACCGGTGGTTCCAGATCCCATTCGGGCGTTCCTACCGGAAATCTACTTACCATTCTTTAACAGAATTGTGTCTGTTACCCTCGAGTCGCCGACCGACGAACTCCTATCCCGTGTTTTGGCTCTGCCTGAGCTTCGACGACTTCGACTGGGCGGTGGGAGTTATGACCTAAACCGACTCGATTCGCTCCGCAAGTTACCCTACCTCATTGACTTGAGAGTAGCAGGACGCGAATTGGATGGCGAGGCTGTGGCGGCGATTGCCTCGTGCAAGCAGCTCATTTCACTCAACTTACTGCGAACCAACATTTCTACGAAAGGCTTTCAGTGCATGAACGACATGCCGCGCCTCGTAAAATTGAATTTGGTTCATACCTCCGTCGATTTTTCGAAGGTGGATCGACCTTTATGGTTCGGTTCTCTGCGCGAGCTCGCTCTGCCGCACCCGGGCAACGCTAGTCCAACAGTACCAGCCTTAGGAGAACAAGTTTGCAGTAAGATCGTTTTGCAGGATTGGCCAGCGCTGCAAAACCTAATTTGCGAAGAGTTTGACGAACCGATGAATCGGAATTGCGTGGCCATGGAAATCGCAAACTGTCCACAGCTTAAAAAAATCGAACTCGACGCTTTTCAACGATTCGATCTCGCGTTGAATGACTTGCCCGAGCTAGGCAGCGTGACGGCACTTCATAGTCAATGGAAAGCTCGGCTTCCTCGTACAGAAAAACTTGGTATCGAGCCTTGGGTGCGCAGGATGGTCGTTAAGGGCACGCCGAAATTAAAGAAGCTTTCTTTGTTTGCTATTGATCTTGATGAATTGAAAATGGATCCGATGTCGCCAACGTCACTGTCGGTAATTTCCGAGTATCGAACGACCCAAAATCTCGATGGGCAGGGGCAGATTCAACCGGACGACAAGAACTATTTGGACGATAACCCGCTGGAGAAACGACAACGCTGGATAGACGAACTCGGAAAAAATAACGGGCCATCCAATGTCGACCTTTCTCGGTTTGATATGAAAGGACTTGACCTGCGGCCGTTGACAAAAAACGAAGGGATCCGCGACCTGGATCTTTCGTGGACCCAAGTTGCAGCTCGCCAGTTGGTCCAATTGGAAGGCTCCAAATCTCTTGAGACGCTTATCTTAAAGGGTAGCGATATCGACGGCTCAGGAATTCGGCGCGTTCTTGCCAAGCTGCCGACTCTGCGTGGGCTGCGTATTCAATCGGAGAACGTTGTCGAACTCAATTTGGAATCCATTGAGAAACTCGAGACGATTTTTTTGGAGTCGGAACCGCTTGCATGGAACAGACTACATCTGGTGTCATTGCCAAGTCTGAAGGATTCCTTCGAAACCATCCTGCCGTTGAGAGCATGCCATCTCGTCGATATCCCGAGTGTCCAAGGATTGTCCTTTCAGTCGGATCTACCCAAGGGGGCAACCATTCGTGGGATCCGCGACTTGCGTCTCTTCGCTGCTGGTGGCTTGGGAGTAACGGACGAGATAGTGAACGAAGTGCTCCATTGCAAACAACTTCGCTCACTCACGCTTGCATATGCAACGCAGGTTTCTTCGGAAACGCTGGCTAGAATCGCGGAGTTGCAAGACCTGGAACATCTTGCGTTGCCCGGTTGCAACGTCAATGACGATGTCATGCGGGCTCTCTCCCAATGCAAGAAATTAACGGAATTGATTCTCGATGACACCTCGGTCTCAGACACTTCCTTCGAAGGCTTCGAATTGAGCGCACTGCAGCAGTTTTCGGTCAATCACACGAGTGTATCGGAACAACTGATCCGCAAAGTTCTTTTCAGCCCTGCTCTATCCAAGGTGGGTTTGGCAGGAATGAAACTCACCGTGGAATCGATTGACAAGCTCGCGAAGTGCAGGCTGCTAACCGAAATCGACTTCTCGAATACCGACCTGGATCCCGCCTGCTGGAGTGCAGTGAAGGCCATGGATTCCACCAAATTGAGCAAGCTGTTGTTTCGAAATGCATTGATCGATCTCAAAAGTATTCAATTCCTGTTCGATGGAAATGCTGAGCTCATGCTGGATCTGTCGGGTTCCGAGGATGCGGATTTCGACGACGGCCAAAGTTCATTCGTTGGCGTTCTGTTGAAAGCAAATCGCCATAGTGATATCGATCGGATCGTCGACACGTGGTACCCATCGGAGTCTCCCTCCCGGATGTCGCCACCGCCGATTCCGTCTCGCAACCAATTTCGCACCTTTTGCTTTTCACCGAAATGGAAATTGCGATGAGAAAAAGTCACTTTAGATTCGTTCGCATGTGCTCAGCGCTTTTCGGGTTCGCAATACTTGGTTTGTTAATGGGTTGTGAACATCCGCCGACGACGGACCTGCCACGCTTGAATGGTTCTGATGATTTCGTTGACCACGCTTCCATTCGGGACAGTGATTGGAACTACTTCAACTCGGAATTCGTCATTGAGCGACAGTCCCCATTCCAATTCGTTCGCACTGCAGATCGAGACTTGATTGAGCAATCGCTCCGTAGAATCGATTCCATGCCCAAGTATGTTACTGAGCAGCCGTCAACAATTGCAGACGAGGACTATGTGTGGTTGCGCCGATTTCTGGAACCGGCCCCCGAACTTCAGTGGATTTCGATCGGTGGAGCTAAAGAGGACGTTTCTCAGGATGTGTTTTGCATTACAAGTGATGGCCAACGATTGATCACGGTGGGAAAACAAGTCACGATCTGGGATTGCAAAACGGGAACCGCATTGAGCAAACTGGAGTCGACTTTTTCCAAAGCGACGCAGGTCTGCATGGACTGCAAAGAGGAGAATCTTTTTCTTAGCAATAGCGATGAAGTCATAAAGCAAAACCTCAAAACTGCAAAAATCACTGCGCGGTGGCAAGCGCCCAAGGGGCAAATTGTCTGTCTCGCAAAAGCAAGAGATGTCGATGTCATAGCGATACAAACCAACACGGGGGATCTTGTCACTCTCGACTCGGATTTAAACGCTAATAGCCGCTTAAAACTGAGTCGATTCTTCAACCCAAGTATTTCAATCAATGCGACAGGCAAATCCGTCATCGCATCGACTGCGGAGGGACCATTGAGATGGAACTTCGAGTCGCCAGGGCAGCCTCCGAAAATTTCGAAAGTATTCGATATGCCCTTGGAAGGTGCACTTACGTGCTCGGGAAGCCGAATCGAGCGGTGGATTTATCGAAACCGAGTATTTGTGTTAGTCGACGGTAAGATTGCAAGTCTAATTCCCGACAACAGTGAGCATCCTAACCTTGTGGGTAGCATCCTTCGGCATGCACATGCGGCAACTGTGGATGGTTCCCAAGACTGGCTGGTCACGATTGGCTTGCGACGGGCTGAAACGGGCAAAATAGTCTTGCAAATTCAAGATTGGGACTTAGGCGAATGCATTAGCTCCTCCCCCCAGGTTTTGGATAGAACCTCCATTCTTTCAGCCTCGTTTGATCGGACTGGGGAACGGATCGCATTGAAAACGGAACGAGGCCTAGAAATCGTCTCGCGAAGGCGATGGATTGACGACGATGGCGTGATGACTCTGAATCGCATACTTGGCCTTTTCAAGAGCGGCGAGTTCGATCGTTTGGAAGCTTGCGCATCGGAGATTCGCAAAATTGGCAAACGA
>JAYTVM010000167.1:0-6475 GCA_043743995.1 Pirellula sp.
ATGGCGTACTGCCGTTTCGGATGCGGAACGGGGACGATTTTGCAATATTTGCGCAGGCACTCTCGCAGCGATCGGCTGACTCGTGCCGATTTGTTTGCCTCTCTCTGCTTTGCCGTTGGCTTACTGCTCTACGTGACTCGCGTCCCGCAATGAAAGGATTATCCTATTGATGAAAATAGCCGACGAGCGTTAGCCCCAGCTTTCGGACAGGGGTGTTTGGGGGCGACTGTTTAACTATAAAACTTCAGCTCCTGCTGGGCGAGCCAGCAGGGGGCCGAGTAAAAATCGGGACATTTCAATGCCACTTGGCGATGGGTATGTCTCGGTTGGTCAGGCTCAGCGAGGCGAGGCTACGCGCGTACTACCGCTTGCGAAGATTGTTGATCGCGTAAATCAAAAGCCCCAAAGCAAACGTGCCGACGCAGAGATAGAACTGAGTGCGTTCCCGCTCCAGTGAACCAGCCACGAGCAACAGCAATACGGCGACACCGACATAGATCATCGCGGCCCCGTGCTCATGCAATTTGACCGGAGATTGTTCGGCCATGAATCGGCCCGCAATCCATACGCTTGAGACTGCCAATGCTCCACAGGCCGTTAAGGTCAATCCAAGGTAAGTCACGATGTCCTTGATTTGAGAAACCCAAACCACCACGATGCTCAAAAGCCCTTGCACAACGATCGCGGTCCTGGGAACTTGATCCGATATGCGAAAGAATTGTGGCAACCGGCCATCTTCGGCCATTTGTGCATACACCATCGGGCCGATGGCCATCATCGCCAAGATACTGGTCGCCGCGGAGAGAATGATGGCGGTTCGAATCATACCGGAAAGCCAATCGCCGCCAATGTTCTGAGCAACTGCCGCTACATAGCTTTCTTCCGATTGCGCAATGCGTTCGGGGCTCATTCCAAACAAGAATACGTAGTTCAGTACGAGATAGAGCATCACGACCAACACACTCGCTATTAGCATGGATCGGCTTACTAGTTTCCGTCCATTCTTTTGAATTTTTTGAATGGTGTTCGGCCCTTCGATTTCTCCTGCCAGATAAATACTCGCATTGAATCCCGTATAGGCGAGTGAAATGTAGAAGAGAGAGGCAATCATTTGAACCCAAGTCGACGGCTCCATAAGTCTCACACCAAGGGAAGCGGATTCGTTAGTCGCACTGGCGGCATCGACAAGCAAGCCGGTATTCGTCCCCTGCAACACAAACGGCAGCCCGACGAACAAGAAAACGCCGAAGCAGATGAATTTCACGGCGATCACCGCATTGTTAAACCAAGCCCCGATTCTAAGATGGCAGCCATGTAAGATGGCAACGAACACGATGCTTGCAGTGGCAATGAGCTTGACGGACGTGACCGTCGATTCGGTTCCTCCGACGTATTGCCCAATTAGCAAAGCAGGTGCAGCGATGGGAGCCGTAAAGCCGGCAATGATCGAGATCCAGCCGGCAACGAAGCCAATGGCTGGATGCACGCACCGAGTTAAATACGAATACTCACCACCCGACACGGGCAATCTATTGGCAATCGCTCCGTAAGCGATCGCCCCGCAAATCGCATGCAATCCCCCAATCAACCATACCAGCAGAACCAATCGAGCATCTTTGAGCGACATCAGGGAATAATAACTTCCAACGTAAACGCCAGCGCCGATCATGTTGCCAATGACGAGGCAGATCAGTGAAAACGAGCCGATGACCGGTGCCTTAGGAATAAGCTGGGTTTTGGTTTGGATGATAGTGGATGTAGTTGAGGGTTGAGGGTTGAGGGTTGAACGAGGCACGGAATTTGTTCGAAAGAGTTCGAATGCAAGCGTTTGCCGCGTTGCGACGCATCTTAGTCGAAGACAGCGATTTTCGCCATTTTAGCCACTTTTGCCCCTTCAGGGCAACGATTGATCGTTTTGCGATTACCCAGGGCGGCGCTTAGCGACGTTCCGTCCCTAAGCTCTGCCCTGGGCTACGATGTGGCTGCCCCATTCGGGGCGTTTTGGATCTCACGAAATCCGCTACGGCAAGTTGTGACATGACGCTCGGCTAATTGCGTTTGACTTAACTCCTTGCCCGTGCCAGCCAGATCGCGACAATGAGTAAAAGAAAAAGTAACGCAACCTCATACCCTCTCGCTAGAGGAATCGAGTGGCTCGATGATTTTTGTCCGACCGCAACGCAATCCTTTATTACGCCCAAATCTCGCTTTCCTCTGTCTATTGCTCTTGCCCTCAGCTTCTTTGTTATCGCAAGGGATAGCTGGCAAAGTAGAGGCCATCGCTGGCGAACCCTACGGTGTAGCGAGTCTCTATATTCCTGCTGGACAGCTAGAGTCGACCACAACGCTACGAATCGTCGTATCGGACCCTAGCGATCGAATCATGTTTCCGGCGATCGATTTCCTCACCAGCGAGCCTCCCGAAGTGCATTCGGCACAATCGGGTGAACGATTGCGTTTGGGGAATGGAGCATTGATCGGTCGAATTCGGAGTGCCATTCAGAATGCACAACAACAGATCGATCCGCTTGAATTGGTTCGAGTCCAGTTTCTGTTTCGAGGGCACGAGCCGTTTCAAGTTTACTTGTCGGGTGACCTTGAGACCACGATTGAGGTCAGACCAATCAAGCTTCCAGAGTCAGTTCAGGGTACAGTCCACAACAAGCAAAGTCCTCAAAAGCTGTCTCAGGCGCCTGAATTCCAAGTATTGGTGCGTTCTTGGTGGGATGGTTATGTACAACAGGCCAAGCGTCAATTGGAGCGAAGCGACTACCCTGCTATCGTAGAAAGCTACTTGACCCATATGCTCGCGTACCGATATGGATTCGAACTGCCGGAGCTCGTGAAGAAGAGCACATCCAAGCGAAAACAATCCGATCCATTGCCTACTATCGCTTTAGTAGCAGGCGTCGAGGAATTGAGAGCCGAACTTTTCCAGGAGTCGCTGCGCAAGCCTCCCCCAATGAGCCTAAAGCTCGTTCCAACTCCAGAGCCACCGAGGTGGATTGATCCTTCAGTTCCCTACACACCCGAGAACTTGGTGATCGAACCGATCTCGAAAGTTGTGCCTCCTGAATGCTACTATCTTCGGTTTGCAGGGTTCTCAAATTACCTTTGGTTTCAATCGCTGAGTCAAACGCGAGGGGGCGATCTAGCTCAGATGGCCGTGCTTCGTGGTTTCAACTACGAGACGAATAAGCGAATGGAGCGGTTGCTCAATACCAAGACCACCGCCATCGCCAAGCTCTTTGGCGACTCGATTATTGGGGATATGGCTATAGTCGGACAAGATCTCTATTTGCAAGAAGGACCCTCCCTCGGTGTTATTTTCGAGGCCAAAAACGTGGCCCTTTTGAAATCTTCTCTCAATTCAGACCGAACAGCAGCGGTCAAACGGCTGGCTGACATCGGATGCAAATTGGAAGTCGTTGAAGTGGGAGGGGAAAAAGTTTCCTTATTGAGTACTCCGGACAACCAAGTCCGTTCGTTCATGGTAGATCGCGGACCGTACGTGTTCGTGACGACCAGCAGAAGACTTGTCGAGCGATTTCTTGACGTAAGCGGTGGCCAACCATCGCTGGGGGATTCGAAAGCGTTCCGATTCGCTCGCTTGATGATGCCACTCGAAAACAAGTACGATATTTTCGTCTACCTCTCCTCCGAATTTTTTCGAAATCTCGTCTCGCCCCAGTATCAGATCGAACTGCGTCGGCGACTCAAAGCCATAGCGGCAATCGAGATCGCAGAACTTGCGAGCCTGACATCCGCCGCCGAAACGGGAGTTAAGCAAACCACGCCAAGTATTGAGCGGCTAGTTGCTGACGGTTACTTGCCGCCATCCTTCCAAACTCGTGTTGATGGCTCGCAGACCCTGGCCTTTTCAGGCACTTGGCATGATTCTTTAAGAGGGAGACGCGGCAGTTTCTTGCCGATCGCAGATGTGGAGTTTTCCGACTGCTCGGTGGAGGAAGCTCAGTCGTATCGCGACCAAGCTTCTTTTTATGCGACTCAGTGGCAACAAACCGATCCGTTAATGGTTGGCGTCCGTCGCTTTGCTAGAGACCCAAACGAACGGGTAGAGCGGCTAGCGATCGAAGCGTACATCGCGCCATTGGGTAGGGAAAAGTACGGTTGGCTCTCAAGTATGCTTGCGCCTCCCGTACGAACCCAGATCCAACTTCCTCCCGATGATGTCATCAATTGCCAAGCGCATCTTGCTGGCCAGAGCACTAGCCGATCCTATTCTCCGGATCATGTGATGTTTGGAGGTCTGAAAGATATGGTCCCTCCAGTCCCTGGTGAAACCAAAGGACTCTTAGCGACGCTTCGAACGTTGCAGTCTCTGCCAGCGTATCTAGGTGGCTGGCCACGGCCTGGTTACCTGGATCGGTTGCCTTTAGGATTGGGGGGCGGACCGCCGGACGCGCTCGGCTTTTCGAAATTGATCATAGGAGTATGGCGCTGGCAGATGGGGGGCTTCAGTGTACTCTCGTTCGATCGAACGATATTGGATAACTCCACTCTCTATCTGCGTCCGATTCCAGCAGAGGATTTCGCCCAAGGCAGAATTATGATCGGTGACTTGGAAAAGAGCAAGCTTTCGGCGTGGTTCAACACATTTTGGTTTCGACGTGCTGCCCAAGCCACTCGTGGTAACCTGATGTTGCTCGATTCTCTCCAACAGCAACTCAAGGTGGAACCGCAAGATGCACTCGCTTCTGCAGAAGTACTACTGGATGCGAAATTGCAATGTTCTCTTGGTGGTAAATACGTTCTCGAAACGTCCGATTCCAATAGTCGGAAAGCCATGTGGGAAAGCATTGCTTGGCCCAAGCAGTTCGGCATGATGCAAGGAAAAACCTCGGCCTTAGGCTTCGATTCCACAAAATGTCTGCCACCTGCTGAGTATCAAGCGCCATGGCTTCAATGGTTTCGAGGGGCTCAACTGCACTTAACCCAATTGCCCGAACGACTCATTGTCGTCGGGACGATTGATATCGAACCAGTACCGGTAAGTGCAGAAGAAGCGGCTATCGAGAAATCGAATGGTTTAGCATTACCCAATATGGATCTCGATTTGTTTAATTTACCCTTTAAGTTCTTTCAAGGTGACAAACCCAAGGCCGTCAAAGAAGGCGAAAAGAAACCAGCGGAAGCCCGGAAGAGTTTCTGATGTCGGGAACAAAACTGTTAGTGGGTGTCGACGAGGCTGGTTATGGTCCAAGCATGGGTCCGCTCACGATTTGCGCAACGGCATGGCGTGTTCCAATTTCTTTTGACGCTTGCGAAATGTCGCAACTGCTGGAACCCGAGTTTTTGGCCAAGCCGATTAAACCGACTTCCACGCATGTTCCAATCGGTGACTCCAAAAAAATTCACCGCGAAAAATTGGCTGTCGAAGGGCTTCTTCTAGGGGCACGATTCCAGTGTTTCGCAATGGACGGAGCGATTCCGTTGGACTGGGATTCACGGTTCGCGTCGTTTGCAAGGCAAGATTGGGAGCGGCTGGTTAAAATTCCTTGGTATGCCGAGCGTCCATCGAGCTCCACCGAAATGCTTGACAAGACGATCCTCGATCAGCCAGCCTACTTTCGAGCAGCCATCGATAAGCTAACAACGCACATGATCGCGTTGGTCGGAGTACGAATGCGTGTCGTTGATGAAATTGAATTCAATCAGCAAGTCGATCGAACCGGCAACAAGTCGACTCTACTGAGCGAGGCATCCCTGGCGCTCATCAAACAGGTAGTATCTGAGTTCGCAACGCGGGGCGAGGCCGTCGAAGTCTATTGCGACAAGCACGGTGGTCGGAATCGCTACCAAGCCATACTAACCTATATGTTCGATGAGGAGTGGTTTGGAATTGAGATCGAGAGCCGGGGGTGCAGTCGTTATGTCGCGAAATGGGACGGTCATGCGATGCAAATCCAGTTCAAGGTCGATGGAGACTCCATTTTCCCATCTGCTGCCGCGTCGATCGTGGCCAAATGGACCAGGGAAGAATTGATGGCCCGATTGAACGGATTTTGGCAGGAGAATGTAATTGGGGGATTGGCTGCTACCGCTGGCTATTATGTTGACGCTTTGCGATTTGCCAAACAGATCGAAAGGAATGCGTTGAAACTAGGTTTGGATCGCGAACTTTGGTGGCGTAAAAAGTGACAAGCCTCGAATTGGTAGTGATTGCCAGGGCATTCACCGAGCCAATTCGAGGCTTGTCGCGTATCAGACCTGAGTCTTAGTACTCAGTATTGGGAACGATAGGTTCAACGCTTTGGCAAGCACCCTCACGGGCATGTGCTTAGGCAGCGATTCATCTACGGACGATCTTCCTTGAGGCCATTGAGTTCAGCCGGTTGGATGTGATTCGCTTTGCGATTTTCACGTTTGATCGCCTCATAGACTTCTTGTCGATGAACAGGAATATCGTTTGGGGCTTCGATACCAAGCCGCACTTTATCCCCACGAATGTCCA
>JAYTVM010000168.1:0-6462 GCA_043743995.1 Pirellula sp.
CCACGCCGGAGCACACGCAATTATCCATCCGCTGATACGTTCGAATGCGTAGTCGCTAAGCCGTAAGTAACGAGCGACAAAGAAACAGGCGATTCCAAAGAGAATCGATCCGAGCAAGTTGAACACGCACAATTTCAGCAGCGAGCCGGAGCCTGCAAGCCCTGAACACGGAAGTAACTTGGTCGCCAAACCATTTCGCCAACTCGACTGCCCCAGCGAAGTCGATCGCAATAGCATCGATCCTGCGAGCGTCGCAAGTATGACCACACCCGCATAGATTGATGCACCTACGCCTAGCGAGAATCGTTGCTCTAGAAGCACAATCAGGCAGCACATGACCAGCAAAGGAACAAGCCCGAGTAGTCGATGAATCAAAACCATATAGGCACCGATGCACAAGTAATCGTGGAAAACTCAATTTCGCAAAATGCGTTGGTGACCGTAGTGGACGAGGCTACGAGTCCTGAACTGCGGGACTCGTAGCCTCGTCACTACGAAAGGGGGCACTGTCCGAACGAACCGTGAGCCAGAAAAAGGGTAAGGTGGCGGTTCGACAACGGGTTTCCCTTCTTTGAGGTAAATCAAGTACAGGCTTTGGCTGCCCGCAAGCAGCGTAGGTTCCGCAGCGTCGGCGAGTGCATAAACTTTCCACAAGCATGGCAGCCCGGTGTTGGTTTGCAGACTCCCGGGGAAGGCGACTGACTTGCCTTCAAACCAAATCGAATACCGCACGACCGTCTGATCGACCATGCCATAGTTGATATTGAAGGTTTTGCCCGTCTGGGCTTCTGACCTAACGACGAACGGCCCGTACGGTGTTTCTCTCGTGACCGTGATTACCCGATTCAACCAATAAGCAACAGCAGCAATTCCTACCAAGAAAAGGGCCAAGAGGATCAAAAGTATTTTCATTGTCGTCATGGTGTCAACCTCACGAATCGGCTGCTCGGCTGCGTCGAAATCTCCTGCCAACGCGAGTGGCATAGCCTTTACGACTGCGGCATCGAGCTTTTCACCGAATTTTTGACGAAAGATTTCGTTGGCGTCTCGGGGCATCGTGTTACTTTTCGCGAAGACTTCTGTAGGTACAATGTTCCCGGGGTGCTACCGAATAAGGGAACACCATTTTACGGCATGAAGGATCGAAGCAATAGGTATCTCACTAGAATGCAACCTCACGGGAATCGTCCAACATTTGGTGGCCTGTTGTTGCAACACGTCATCGTTTTTCTTATCTGCGTTGTGTTCCCTGGTGGGGTAACGTTGATGGCTCCGGCGACGTGGTTGACGTTCGAACGAAGCCAAGAGACGGTGCGTTGTACGGCCCGGACATGCGTCTTCTTCGTCGTACCATTCAAAACTCAGCGAGTAGCACAAGTGACAGGAGTCAGCAACCGAGCACGCTCGGGTACAACGAGGAGAGAACGCATAAACCGCCGCGACACTGGCAAGACTATTCAAGTAGACGGTGAAGGGTTTCTGCAGATTCATGGCGTTGGTGATCGCTTAGTCGAGGTGAGTGTTTCACCGGCTAGCCTTGACAGCTTGATAGGTAAGTCCAACGATTTCTTGAGCTCCACCAAACAAGGCTCCACAACGATTTTTGCGATCGCCAATTGGAAGTTCGGCGCAATCATGGGTGGCCTCCTGACTTCGTTCACATTGTTGTATGTCGTTGGCTATTCGTTAGGGTTTCTGAAGTGGTCGTTAGGGTTTCTGAAGTGGATTCTCACGGGCTTGAAAAGAGCGACCTCGAGTCCCGAAATGACTCACATTCGGCCCGCACTTGATGCAGAAAAACGCGTTGCCGACGCCGATATGGATCGTAGCAGTCAATCGTGAGAACTCATTCAAACATTTGAATAGCAGAGCAAAGAAAAAGCAAGGATTTCTGGTTGGTTGAATTGGGAGTTGGTTTGGGGCCATTGGTTCTCGGAACCGAGCTTGAGCCGCTGCTGGACGTCGTAGACTCAAGACGGCGGGACTCGTTACCTCGTCCACTACTATTGCAACAAGTGAAGTCGCATCCGTTTCCACTCGTTTTCGCCACAATCAGCGGTGCCGCGATTCGTTCTTAAAGAGGTTTACTGAACGTCGTCCGCGTTGAGCAACACTCGCTCAACGGAATTATCGGAAACCGAAAATCGAGATTGACGCCAAACCGTTTACACGTGTAATCTACAGCGGTCTTAGCTTAAGGAGGCTTAAATGCAAATATCCGACGCGGAATGGATCGTCATGAATTTGATCTGGAGTTCCTCTCCGATCGAAGCGGCTGAAGTGATTGAAGAAATCGCTGCCGCAAACGGCTGGAGTTCGGCCACTGTAAAGACCATGCTCCATCGGTTGGTTCGTAAAGGAGCGCTAGCGACTGAGCAGAACGGCAAGAAGTATCTTTATACACCTGCCGTTCGCCGAGATGCCTGCGTGCGTCAAGCAAGTCGTTCTTTCTTAGAGCGTGTGTTCGGCGGTGACGCAACACCGGCACTTATTCACTTTGTGAAAACCGCAAAGCTGACTGACAAGGATGTGAAAGAGATTCGGGCCATGCTCGACAAAAAAATTAACAGGAACGAAGGAGAACAGGAATGATGACAGAATTGATCGATCGATTGGTAGAGTTTTCAACGTCGTGGTGTTGGTTGGTGCTTCTCGCAGCTTGGAGAACCCTGCCGATTCTGATCCTAGTGGCAGGAATTGGATTAGCCCTTCGACGAAAGTTGACCCCTTCGCTGCATGCCGTGCTGCTGACGATCATTGTTGTCAGGCTACTGATACCCATTTCGATTGGCAGTCCGCTGAGCCTTCATCAACCGATCGACAATTGGTTTTCGAGCGACTCTGGAGAATCGGTCAACCGAAATCGGCACATGGTGATGGGGGCTCACGATCGTGTGCCTGGTCTTTTGCCTAACGTCGATTCCACAGTTTCGCACGTTGCTCCCGCCCGAGCTCAAACACAACCAACCATAACGCTCGACTTTGCGTGGGAAGAGTTGCTCTATGTAACTCTCCTGATGATTGTCATTTCAGTTTCTATCGGGCTTCTTTTCCGTAGTATGTTTTCGCACGTGCGATTCGCGCATAGGCTCCGATCCTGTCGTTTGCTGGACGATCAACCACTGATCGATTTGCTGCTTCGCGAGTGCGACTCTTTAGCCGTTGGCCGGCGGCCAGCATTGCGAGAAGTGCCGTCGCTCGGTGCACCAGCGGTGTTTGGACTGTTCCGACAGACGATTTGCCTTCCGCCCAGTCTTACCGAATCCTTGAGCGAGCAAGAATTGCGTTGGGTTATTCGCCACGAATTGGCTCACATTCGTCGACGCGATGTTCCCGTGGCGGTAATTGCATCCATCGCAAGTGCATTCCACTGGTTTAACCCAATCGTTTGGGTGATCGTAAGCCGTTTACGTGCTGCAACGGAATCTGCAGCAGATAGGCTTGCATTGCAGAGCCTTCCACAAAACGAGGTTTCTCAATATGGAGAACTACTGCTTCGATTTGCTCAAGATAGTATCGCCGCAAAAAAGTCACCAACACTTGGACTGATCTCCTTTGCATCTGGCAAGCATCTCAAGCAGCGAGTTGAGTTGTTGATGCGAGATAACAAAACAAATGGATTGTCAGCCAAGTTCTTGTCGGCAGGTCTAGTAGCGGCGACCGCATTGGTGAGCCTGACTGACGCAAGGGAGGCGACTGATCAAAAGATGCCTGAATTCCATTTGGTTACAAGTGACTCAAGTGACCTAAACGTTCAGTCGTTATGGAACGACCCGTTCGTTACCCAAGAAAATGACGGTCCTTCTTTCGTTGAAACATATGAAGTAGCTTCCATTTTTGAAACGATGCCAGAGTCGCTATCCAGCAGCCAGAAGTCACCGCACGAACAGTTGGCGTCTTGGCTTCCTTTGTCTCCGTCGCTTCAAGGTAAATTGAATGTTGAGGGAAAGACTCTCTCAGCGGATCTGACCGCCCGCCAACATGAACTACTGAAGCAAACGATGGAGATTTGGAAGAACGGTGAGCCCAAGCAGATTACGATTGAAGCCAGCTTCATTCGAACCAACATAAAGACAGCCCGTTCGATTGATTGGGCCGGACGAAGGATTGATGGTCTGACCGTCAAAGGGCTGGGGCCAGCCATTGCCGCGCGTATCGACGAACCGGAACTAGCACAGTTGGTTCGAGCCGTATCGGCAGACAGACGGGGCAACATCCTACTCGCACCGCGGGTAACACTTTTTGATGGTCAAACGGCAGGCATAGCGGATCAAGTGCAACGTCCGTTTGTTACAGGCATTGATCCAAAAGCCGATGGCAGAATGCAGCCCGTTGTCTCGCTCGTGTACGAAGGCCTCCGCTTCGTGCTCACGCCGAAGTCGGGCGAAGACGGCAGCATCACGCTAGCGTTTGAAGTCGCGGCCTCAAGCGTTGGGAAGGTCTCCTATGCAAACCTGCCTATCAGGGCATCGAATAGCGAGACGCCACAGTTCACAGTACAGGTGCCCGCCACGGAGCAGTATAAAATAAGCTCATCGGTGAAGCTTGCTGCGGGGGAATCGATTGTCGTGGCAATACCTCGAGTATTCAGCAATGAGCCTGGCGCAGACGCGGAGTCTACGACGATCGTCGCTTTGACGCCGCGGATCATATTCATGCAGGAAAACGCCAAAAAGTCTACCCCGAGCCAATAGCGAGATCAAATTGCAAGGCCTGCAGAGTTTGCCAAGGCTCGAACCTGTACGGGCAATCTATTTCCTAAGCGCGATCGCTGTCCTCTTTACTGGGTTGGCGTCGCGCCGTTTTCGAAGCCATCTGCCTGCGTTCTTGGCTGATTACGCTGGCGACACGCTGTGTTAATCAAACCCATCTTTGGAAACAGAGATCTTGAGAGTTCTCAGTAGAGATCTGGGGTGCCGGAGGGGACGGCTCGCGTTTCTGTCGTTGCCTGGAATCTCGATTTCCTAACCGAGATACTTGCGGCGGACGGTTGCGGGGCGGAAAAGCCGTAAAACGTTGGTTAGAAACCAAAAACGCCGGGCGTCGATCTCTCGTCGTCCGGCGTTAATTACTGGGTGTTTTTTTCCGATGAATATCAATCGCAACTAAGAACCAGCCATTTTCGCAGGGTGGCTGGAAGGCTGTTTTGGAATCACTGGCTTTTAGTGGTCCCCAGTACGGTTGCTAGTTTTTAGTTGCTCGACTATCTCCATGGCTGAATCCCGAAGTGATTTGCCGCTATACGCTTGCCAGAAGTCCAATACATTCCCACCACTTCCGCACTCAAAGCAACGATATACATTCTTGCCAACATGCATGCTGAAACATCTCTTCGCTGATTTGCTACCACTACCATATCTCGAACAACATGCCGGTAATGGACAAGGGCCGCGGAGTTGGTCTCCACGGCCCTCGGTACTTGTCCATCCTAGGCTCTCTAAAAGCTCGCTCAAACGGATTCGGTGTTTCAGCTCACCGTAGTCTATTCTCATTTGACGGATTTTTTCTTCAGATTTCGTAACGCTTCGCCTCGAATCGATTCCCCTGTAAACGTGATTGGAATTACTCTGTCTAACGCTCGGTCTAATAACGCCATCGTCAGCGGCGGATCACCCAAGTATTCCGTCCAATCGTCCAGGCTCACGTTCGTTATAATCGCCGTCGAGCTCTTGCGATTACGACCGTCGATCACCTTGTAAAGAAGACTCAAGGCGTCAGGCACCTCCTTCCGTTCCAGCTTCTCAAACCCGAATTCGTCGATGATCAATAAGTCCCAGGAACAGTACTGCCTTACCCGTGATGCTAACGCCTTGACCGCGCGAGCTTCGTTCAATGTCTCGATCAAGCTCGCGCTCGTTTCATAACGCACTCGGTATCCCATCGCACAGCATTTTCGTCCGACTCCTTGGGCTAGATGCGTTTTCCCTAGTCCACTTTCACCCACGAACGCCGCATTTTCCTTGCGACGAAGGAACTCGCCCGTTGCCATCTCTAAGAACGGTTCCTTACGAATCGTTTCGGGATTCCGATTCCAGTCATAAGATTCCAGCGTCGCTTCGGTTGGGAAGCCTGCACGTTTGATCCGATAAGCGATCGCTGTCTCTTGACTGGCATAGGCTGGGATCTCTAAGAACTTGGCTAATGTCTCCAGGATGCTCAGCTTTCCTTGGGCGTGCTCTTGAAGGAACGCATCAAGCTGCTCCGCCTTCAGCTTCATTTTCAGAACTGCTAGATATTCCAGGATCTTCTCCCGGTGATTTGGGACAGGGGAATTCGGGACAGTGGAATTCGGGACAAGATGCTTCGCTTGGGGAAGCTTCGCTTGGATTGCTTTGGCCATCGATTGGGCTCTCTTTCTCTTTCACTTGTTCAATCAGTCGTTGATACTCCTTGCTCGATCGAGCTTCTACGCGGGTCGATTCCGTGATTCGTTGCAGGGCTTCTTGCTCGCGCTCACTAAGA
>JAYTVM010000169.1:0-6456 GCA_043743995.1 Pirellula sp.
CTGAAAGTCTCCCTCTGAAAGTCTCCCTCTGAAAGTCTCCCTCTGAAAGTCTCCCTCTGAAAGTCTCCCTCTGAAAGTCCCTGAAAGTCCCTGAAAGTCCCTGAAAGTCCCTGAAAGTCCCCTCGCCCTACAGAGTGATCACCGGCAAAGCTCGATTGAGCGAGCCTGATTGACGCCCCATCAAGTCGAGTGTGACGAACTTGAATCCCAACTCCTGCATTCGTTCATTGATGGCCGTTCGTGTGCTCGGATCGCAAGCCAAGGGCAAATCCGCCAGGCTTAGCTCCAAACGCACTAAGCCATCTGCATGCAATCGAACGCGGACATCTCGAAATCCCAAGGAGGCAAGAAACGACTCGGCTTTCTCGATACTCTGAAGCCGTTCGCTGGTGACCGATTGGCCGTATGCGATGCGGCTCGCCAAGCATGGAGACGCTGGCTTGTCTGCTACCTCTAATCGGAAGAACGCCGCAAGCTCTCGCACGCGTTTTTTGGTTATCCCTAAGTCGACCAGCGGTGCGACCACGGAATATTCGTCAGCCGCTTGCAGGCCAGGCCGATAGTCCCCTAAATCGTCCTGGTTGGTTCCCGACATGAGACATTGGTAATTGTTGGCATCTGCCCAAACTCGAAGAGTACCGTACAGAGTCGACTTACAAAAGTAGCAACGTCGTCCGTCGTTGCGGACGTAATCTTCGTTGAGTATCTCACGTGTAGTGATTTCCTGGTGCCGAATGCCAATCGATACGGCAACACTGCGGGCTGAACGAAGATCGGATTCGGGGACTGCCATGCCGACGCCCGTAATTGCGATGGAGTGATCAGGCAGTGCCCGATAAGCGGCAGCAGCTACAACCGCGCTATCGACGCCACCTGAGAATGCAATGACGACCGATGAATGCTTGGCAATTTCAAGCACCAAGTCGGCTGCCAATGCTTCAACGCTCAAGTTCATAAAGATCGCTTCTCATTTCATAGCGGGTCGCGGCCCTGGATCGGTTGGATTCGGCCAACACAAGACGGTCGAGGGCCTCGACCGACACCAATTATGGGCGCTTAGGTTTTCTTTTTACGCCGCTCATCGGAGGTCGGAAGCGGCATTGGGCCTGCGTAAGCATCGAAAATGACCAGAATGTTCAAGAGACCTGCGACTGCGGTATACAACGAGCCAAGTTCAAAGCCTGCTGAGGTCGAAAAATGCCACGCGGACAACTCGTCCCTGCTAGCCGGGGCGGCCATGAATCGAGACCAGGTCCAAGCCCCATCGGCTTGCGGTACGATTCCATTCTTTGCGTCGTCGCGATGAATCCAGCCTTGGATTGCGGCAGGAAACGCCGGGATGCCAACGCACATCTGGGCCGGGAATTGAATTCGGTATTCATCGGGATTCCAAGCAGCGTAGACGACTCGGCCCTGTCCAACAAAGAGCCCAAGAAAAAACAAACTAAGAATGCAAACCGCAAACAAGTAGGCTTTGTTGCGTCTACCTTGGTAATAGTGCCCCGCCCCGGGAACGAGAAATGCCAAAACAGCTGCAAAATAGCGATTCTTGAGATGGATTTCGCAATCGTCCACAAAAACAACATGTCCGCTTTCTGCCGATTCACTCATTTCCCGTGCATTCTCTGATTCTAGGACTTTGTTCATTCAATCCGCTAAAGCTCTACTCCCACCAATCATACCACACGGACTAGCTTTACGGCTACTTCAACCGAGACCACATAATCGGAATGGTATTTGGTCGCTCGACAAAATGAGCCGCTCAAGCGTCCAAGATAGGCGGAGACCAGGTGACTGAGAAGCATCGGAATCCCCCTTCGAATCTAAAGCCATTTCCCAGCCTTGCACATGGATAATTCAAATCCAAAAAGTAGAACTGCTGGAATAGACAGTAAGACCAGGAACCAGAAAACCATTCGCAATTCCACGTTTGCGATTCTCCAAAAACTAACGATCGCTGCGGTGAGCGACAAAACAAGGTGTGCGAGAATCGCAATTGCAACTATGTTTTCAACGATCAATGTTCGTTGGCCGTACGGCCAAGGTCCTGGCGGAGGTGTTGGAAATGCGAAGTAGACCAAACCCAACAGTAGAGGTGACAAACATGGTAATAAAAAAATCCATAAAGCATTCTTGACACGAACTTCCTGAGGCTTCATCTCGAATGGCATCTCGCCAGAAAACGGTTGTCTTGGTTCGTTCATTACGCCAGACCTTTGTTTTGGGCCTTCGCTAAACAAGACGCTTTCGGGGGCAGGAGCGTTGTTCGGAGCGTGTCGCTCAGTTCAAAGGAAGGTTGAGGATCGAAGCGATATTTCCAAAGCTTAATGTGACACCCATTGCCTGACTGGGGCTGTCCGTCATTGTCACAGTGAGCATGGACGACAACACCATCATACGTCTCAATTAAGACATCGACTTCGACTGAGAAGCGATCTGGCTTATCCCAATTGGAACGGTAGGCGTCCGTAATCGAACCTCGTGCTGCTTTGCTTTCTGCGACAAGCGTTTCGAGTTTAGTAACGGGGTCCTCCGTCTCAGGTTTTTCCATAAGCTTTAAAAACTTGCATGCATCCGAGGCCAGATAGATCTTCCTCTGCTCTTCACTTTGTGCTTTTTCCTTGTTGTCAGCGATCTTATCTTCAATCTTGCGAATCTCAATCAAGAAAATAGTCGTCCGACTCGTAAGTTCGCCTTTTTTAAGGCCGTCCTTACCTTTTACAAAATCTGGAAACCCCATTAGAATTTTTTGTGAATTCGGTTCGATTTTCTTGTCTTTGATCGCGATTCCGTATCTCAATTGGGCCGTTTCGATGTCGTCGTAGCGACTTGCTATCTTTCCTACGTCACTGCTCATGACGTTGACGCCTTCAAGAGCTTCTTTACCGATGCCCGGCGTGTCGATGGTACTTTTGAGCTTCTCGAAATGGTTCTTGATCTCGATATTATTCGCAACTTCGAGAATTCGAGTTGTTTCGAGACCCTTCAGCGCAAGGATAAGTTTTTCAGTGTCTTGAACAAGCTTCTCCAGCTCTTCAACCAATTTTTGGTCATTCTCAAAATTGATACCCTTGATCAGTGCAGTTCGGCTTTTAGCCTGTTTTTCCAAAGCTACCTGCATGGCCTTTACGACAACACTCGCCGGACCGCTTTTAAGTTGCGAATCGATGTTTTTATATGTGGGACCAACAAGTTCATTTATTTTCTTTTTTTGTTCGGCCGACGTTTCTAATCGTATCTTTGCCAGCTCGGAAGCGATGGGACCTGCTTTCTCGAGCGAGCTGATCGACTCGCGAACGGACTTCTCTGCCTGGGCGAATTCCTGGCTGGACCCCGTAATAAGAAAACCATTGACCGACTGCGTTGCATCTAGGAACAACTTCTCAGAGAGAGCGAATTCGATCTGCTCTTCCGTGTTCGGCAACGGCTTAGGATCCGGGGCTTTCACCTCACTGTATCGCTTCTTCAGCTCGGCGGCGATTTGACTCCTTCTTTCCCGCTCCTGTTTAGCCGCCTCCTTGATTGTGTCAGTGCTTTCTTGTGCAAGACTGTAGTTGATTTCAATTCCAGAAAGACTTTCCTCGAAGTCCAACAAAGTGCCAAAATCCTTTTTTTGCCGAGACAATTTTTCATAACTTTCTCGCCAAGTGGAGACCACGGTATTATGCGCTTGTAATTTATCCGGCTCCATCAGGGACAGATCACTCGGTGCAACAATGGGTTCCTTGGCGGACAGCTTCGCAAAAAGCAATTGACGATCTTTTGTCATCACGTTTGTCGCTAGTTCGTTAACCTTTACGGTTTTCTCACGTACGTCTTGGATAGCCAAATCGCATCTATTGACGGCATCATCGAAAACTTCGGGTGGGTCCTTGCTCATATTCGATTCGAGCGTATTAAGGGCACTGACGCACAAAGGCAGCGCCGATTTTAGCGGCTTGACAGTGGGCGCCTTTGAATTTTCGAGAAGCTCTTTGCCCTTTGGCAAGATCTCTTTGTCGGCAAGGTCAAATTTCTCTTGGAGCTTTGTGACTGCCTGTCGGCGCCTTTCGAGCTCGGCAGCTACTGCCTCATGCTGCTTTGCAATGCCGTTGTCGCGCTCGTCCAATGCCAGAAGCGTATTGTCGATTGCCTTTTCGAAAGCGTCATCCGGCTCGCCCCGCGCGGCGGATAGTTGCTGGAAGGCTTTTTCCGCACCGTTTGTAAGCGATTCGATATTAGGTAGCATTTTTGGGTCGACAATCTCTAGCTTGTCACGAGTCGGAGCCTCCGGTAGCTTTTCGTTCCGTTGAGACACACCCGCTACCAAGCTCCATTGTAGAGCCACACGATTTTCCTCGGCGGCTTCCTGCAACGCGATTTCAGCGCGCTGTAACCCCATAATCAATGCGGCTTCGATATCATCCGGCGTCGCCATTCCGAGTTGTCCGAGAGTCGGCTTATCCTCGCTGGAGAAAAGATCCGAGTACTCCGGAATGGACAACGTTAAATTGAGTAGATTCGCGATGGTCTTGAGAAATTCTGCAATCTCTTCTTGTGACGGATCTGGCATGCGTTAGCTCTCGTGGGTTAGAAATTGACGGCATCTAGCTTATGGTCTGCCTACATCGGAAGCGCGGCCACGACCTGCGTGAGCGCCGCACCTAATGTGGCGCGCATCGAAATGGGCTGAATGGGATTTCGGTCGACCGCAGTAAAGATCGGATCGAAGTTGACGGACATTAAATAGGCGCGAGCAAGTTCGCCGGCCCTCGCATGCTCCCGTGCACGGAGTCCAAGTCCCTCGGCGTTCATCGCAGCGTTGATGGCGTCTTCAAGTTCCTCATCTAGCCGGTTCATCACGCCATCGAGGACTTCGGCGGAACTTGCCAGCAAAGGTGACTTGCCTGCAATGGTGGATTTGAGCCCTGTGAGCTGACTGCGGGCCGCCTTCTTGGCCGCGTCCCAGGCCAACAGCGCCTTTCGATACTTGACCAATTGACCATCCCCCCCAACAACTTTATGGAATGGTTCGTCAGCTTTGCGCTGTACCGGCTTGATGTCCGGCTCGCCGGGATTCGCGAGCAGTTTCTCCAATCGATCGAGGGTGGTCGTGGCACGGTCGAACGCTCCGCTGTCAATAAGCTCGATGGCCATCGACATTGTCGCAGTGATACGTGTGCGGTCGGCAGGGTTGCTGGCCAATGTCCGTAAGTAGAGCGGCTCGATGCTGGCTCTGCGCTCGCGCAACTCCGATTCGGATGACGCCGGGCGTGCCTCTTGTTCGATTGGTTCAATCCCTGCACTTTGTCCAGTTTCCGCCTGCGCGTTCGGTTGGGCCGGAGGTTTATCGGAACCAACCGAAATGCCTTGGTCGATGACCAGCCTAAGTCGATCGATCGCCTTGATTGCGTTTCCATAAACACCTGCTTCCGCTTGCTCGATGGCATAGGCCATGACTTTGCGGAATTTGCTGGTGTCGCCAAGCATATCTTTCAACGCTTGTAAGTAACTCGGTTGCAACGCTGCGAGTTTACGTTCGTACTCAGCGCGAAGTTCAGCCTCTGCTGGCTTCTGCGATTCACTGCTACTTGGAGCAGCCCCCTGTGCCATCACCGACTTGAGCAACTGCCCGACGGCCAAGATTCCTTGCTTTGCCTCTTGAAGCTCGCCAGCGTCCATCTGCTTCTTGATCTGAACAACGGGCGTCAGCAACTCAACTTTCTTTTCGGGATACGTCAGCACCGCCTGCTTCAATTGGGGCACCAGTTTGTTCAATGCCTCTTGCAGCTTCAGCTTCAACGCATCCTTGTCCACGGCCTGCGCAGGGGGAGCTGGTGGCGGCGGGGCAACTGGGGAGACTGTTGCTGATGGTGGAACCGGTGGCGCAGGGGGTGCTGGCGGGGCAACAGGGGAGGCTGATGCCGATGGCGGAACCGGTGGCGCAGGTGGCGCAGGTGGCGCAGGAGGTACAGGCGAAATTGCCTGGGCACCGCTCAGCAACTCTTGAAGCCTTGCCTTTAAAGCAGTCACCAGCGGCTCCGCCACGTTGAAGTCGCCGTCTTGAAGCAGAAGCCGAATTCCAGTGACCGTTTTGGTCAGCTCGGACTCCGCATCAGGGCGAACATCCAATACGTTGGATATCTGCTCGCCCAGCGCAAGGAAGCGAGCGATCAACGGATTGGCAAGATCCTCGTCATCGAACGGAATGTCCGGAAGCGTTGTGACGATCACTATCGTTGGCTTGCACTTGAAGTTGGCCTTTTCCTCAAGAAAATCCTTAAGGACTTTGTCCTTGACCGGTTCCGCAGTATAACCGTCGGCCGAGGATAGATTGAAGACAAGCTCCATCCCTTTGCCGGTAATTACGCCAAAGTATCCTTCGCCCTTGTAGCCAGATTTTTTGGCATCGTTCAGCTCATTCTTTTTGACAGGTTTCTTTTTGACCGCCAGATACTTGACCTTGTTCCCCTTACA
>JAYTVM010000170.1:0-24775 GCA_043743995.1 Pirellula sp.
CGGCACGTACATCTGGGTTGTTGACGACGGCACTTCAACCGACAAGGTGTTCCGATATGACCTGAATGGCAGCAATGTCAAAAGCTGGACGATCGATTCGGCGAACAAGTCGCCGACCGGACTAACGATCGACCCTACTCCCGGCAGCAGTCAATCGATCTGGATCGTCGACAGCGGCACCAAAAAAGTGTACGAGTACACCAACGCTCGGAGCAATACCTCCGGCAGTCAGTCGGCTGCGGCTAATCCCTTTGCCCTTGCCGCTGGCAATACCAATCCGCAAGGGATCGCAGATCCACCCGTCCGAGACAGCGTGCGGTTGCCAAACGCGGTAATGGCACCATCAACGGAGAGCGGATTGGCGGCACCGATGGCAAACTCCAAAGCAAGTGACATCGCATTTTCACAGTTGTCACATGACATTGTACGTAGCCGTGCAAATAGACCGTTCAAACTTGACCGAGCCGATAGCGAGCAGTCATTGGCACTACCGCAATCGAGGGATAGCGTCATCGAGTTCTCGACTCAACAGTCCATTCAACCGTCGAGAAGCGAGCATCGAACGTCATTGCAGGCCAAGCGATTGGTTGGTACGACAGACGACATCTTTTCCAATTGGAGTTTAGACGAGTTGAAGGATTTTGAGACGGTGTCACAATCGATAGCAACACCGTAACGCGTGGTACGGTCGTTGTGGTATTTTCGTGCGGTACGGTCTTTGTCGGTATTCATAGCCCAACGGGCTAACACAATGGCAGCCCAGGGCAGAGCGACGCGGCATAGCCGCAAAGCGCCGCCCTGGGTATCCGGCCACCCTCGCGAAATTGCCCTGAAGGGGCAAAACATTCTCATCTCCGATCGACTCGTCCAATCATGTTTTGCCCCTTCAGGGCGAAATCCAACATTCGATGTGTAACCCAGGGCGGCGCTTTGCGGTTTCACCGCGTCGCTTTGCCCCGGGCTGCCATTGTGTAAGCCCGTTGGGCTATAGGTCCAACAAATTCACCGTCCCGGTTAACGCACAGACGCTTCACAATGCCCCGGGGGTGACATTGTTTTGTCTCGTTGGGATGGATGCTTGAAACGCAGACCCATGTCGATACGTCGACAATAATTCTTTGCACTTCGCGTGTCTAACTCGGCGGTTGGATTCGCGCGTGGTTTGTTTTGATTTGTATGTCGCGATAGCAGCCCATGGATGCCGCGTTTCAAATAGCCCAACGGGCTTACACATCGCAGCCCAGGGCAGAGCGACGCGGCAGAGCCGCAAAGCGCCGCCCTGGGTATTCGGCCAACATCGCAAAATCGCCCTGAAGGGGCAACACATGCGCGACTCCGATCGAATCGATCATATATGTTTTGCCCTTTCAGGGCGAAATCTATCATCCCATGTCATAACCCGGGGCGACGCTATGCGGTTTCACCGCGTCGCTCTGCCCCGGGCTGCCATTGTGTAAGCCCGTTGGGCTATAAGTCAATAAGTCAATCACCCTTTGAGACAACTAGTGTACAATTGGACACAAGACGAAACGGTCCTGTTCATAGTACAAAAGTTTTACCAAATAGACTGCGCAATTCAGAATTAGCTGAGTCTCACAGGCCCTCGATTTCTCGGCACCGGACGGCTTACGCCGTTCCGCTAAAACGCAGCCTCAAATGCGGACTATCGCTAACTCACTTTGTGTACAAGTCACTGTCGATCATCCAGGAATCCCGCTCAATGCAACTCGAATTCTTCCAGACGAAGGAATATCAACTGTTGCGAGAAATAGGACGAGGCGGGATGGCGTCCGTATACGAAGCGATCGAGACGTCCATTTCTCGCCGTGTTGCGATCAAGATCCTGCCACCAAGTGCCGGACTGGACGAGCGACAGGCTGAGCGGTTTCGAGCCGAAGCTAACATAGCCGCTGCCTTAGATCATCCGCACATTGTTCGGGTGTTTAACGTCGGACGCGAGCAGGATACACATTTTTATACGATGAAGTACATCGAAGGACTTTCGCTAGCAGAATGGATCGATGGAATGCGACTAGCGAACGACGTACCTTCATCTAAGGAATCCTTTCGCAAAGTCGCTCAATGGGGAATCCAAGCTGCGGAGGCGCTCGATTATGCTCATTCCAAGAATGTCATTCACGGCGATATCAAGCCAGCTAATTTGCTCGTCGATATCGATGGTTCGCTTTCGTTAGCTGATTTTGGTGCAGCCAGGTGTGGAGTATCTCCACAAGATGATATAAAAACGAACCAAGCTGGCACGTTGCGGTATATGAGTCCAGAACAAATTGGCGATGGTGGGACGGCCATCGATCATCGAAGCGATCTGTATTCGCTAGGCGCGACCTTATTCGAGTTGGTAACCATGAAGCCATACATCGAAGGAGACTGTGCAACAGACATTTTGACTAGGATTGCTTACGCCACGCCGTCACACGCAATACATTGCAATCCGTCCGTGCCAACCGTTCTCGATGCAATCGTCTACCGCGCAACTGCTCGTGATCCCCAGGCAAGATATGCGACTGCCAGCGAGCTAGCCGACGATTTGCGTCAATTCTTGATTGGCCAACAGACAACGACTCCCGTCGCGTCGCAAAGCAAACGCTCGAACCAAAAGATTCGACGCGTTCTTGTAGGACTAGCTGCCTCAGTGGTCGCCATCGTTGGGATCGGGTCTTTGTCGTACATGGCTGTCCAAACATCGGTTGCCAAAGTGGATTTGGAAATGGCCTCACAAAGCGAGCTCGCGAATTCTTACTATCGCTCTGGAGTATCTCACGGGCAGCAATACGATTATGCGATTCAAGAAAAAATGCTGCAACAATCGATTGAGCTTTGGGAGAAACTTGCCTCGCGGCACGGAACGCCACGATTTCGATTTAATGCAGCCTTCGCGTGCTTAACCATGGCCGAACTTTACTACGACACCGGTCGCATAAAAGAGGCCAAGGAAAAAGGTGGGGAGGCGATCGCTCAGTTCAGCTCGCTTCATCAGTCGGAACCGGAGGACTCCCTGTTCACTTTCGGTTTAGCGTGTTCACATGCAAGAGTAGGTGCCATGCTGGCTCACGTATTGACCGTGACGGATGCGGAGCAACATCAGCGAACGGGCTTGGCTTTATTGGCGACTCTGGAAGGGGAACCTGCGGATTGGAAAGCAGCCCCATTTTTTCCATTTAAGGACTTTCGCGGCGCGCTTGCAGAATGCCGGTTGAATTTGGCTGCCGCTGCGGTATCCGCTGAGAATTTGATGCTGCTGAATTCCGCCTTGAACGACTTCAATGATCTCGGTGTTCAAGAGTCCGCAGGCGCACAGGGTCAAGCTATGCAGGCCCGTGCCAAGTTGCAGTGCGGTGAGGAGCTTGAGCGCCTGGGACGACACACAGAGGCGGAACGTCAGTTATCGGAATGCGTTGGCCATTTCCAACAGCTTTCAGCCGATTATCCCAAGATAGCTTCCTATCGATTTGGGTTCGGTATCGCCGCACATGCGTTTGGCGGCGCATTACAGTCGTCAGGTAAAGCCTCTGACGCAATGGCTCAATTCAATCGTGCGATCGAGTTATTGACGCAACTGGAATCGGATTTCCCAAGAGTCGCCGAGATTCAGCATTACCTGGCAGGATGCTTGAACAATGTGGGAAATGGCCTTTCGATCGGCGATAGCGTCGAGCAATATGAAGAGGCTTTAAAGCATGAACTGATCGCTGTCGGAATCAATCCTGATCACCGTCAATATCGTCGATGGATAGTCACGCAACGTAACAACCTCGCAACAAAGTACGAAGAGTTGCAAGATCGAGAGAAAATGGAGCAACACCTTCAATTGTCGATCGACGCGTTGCAGCATCTTATTCAGATTGGCATTGCGACTTACGACGATAGGCATAATCTGGGCCATAGATGGCTTGCGCAGGGTCTTCGATTTTCGGAGGCCGATCGTTTCGATGATGCTGCCTTTGCATTTTGTGTTGCGAAGGATCAATTCACAGAAATGGTCGATCAGTTCAATTGTAAACCACATGACATCTGCATGCGGGCCGAAACGCTCAAAAGATGGAGCGAGTTACGGGAAAAACAGGGCAACATGGATCAAGCGCGTTTGTACCTCGAGCAGGCCATCGACGACGAAGCAGAAGCGTTTCGGCTCGAACCATTCAAGCATCGCGAAACTCTGAAAGATTACCAGTCGCAACTCGAAAAGATGATTGGAAACAAAGATGTGCGTGATCTACCCCTTTGAACCGCCGGGATCCGCAAGCCCGACGGCTCAATTCACTCGGACAGCGAAACAAAGTCCGCCTATTATTGCTACTTCAACGGTCGTCAAAAGAAGACGCTTTAATGCTGTTCTCTATTCGACGCCTGCGCATGTACCCATCCAGTACCCCCCAGGGCGTGTGCGCATTGACCTTGGGGGTACTAAACTAGGGGGACTCATCCACATTCCAGACTGGAAATGACCATCGCAGGCAGATTGTCTTGAACCTGATCCATAGTGTCATTCCTCCATGAAATGTTGCAGGTTACTGGAGGCAGGATGCGTTGCATGCAGGTACAATGACTTCGCCGCAAATGGAAGCAGCAGAATTATTGAATGAGGGCAAAGAATGGTTACCAGTACTTGACATGATTTCGATATCCGCCGGTGCATTGAGTGTTCGCTATTCCAAGCTGAGAGATCGTCTATCGCACACTGTTGGAATAGCGGTTGGAGATTCGTATACTCCATGGTTGGAATCGATTGAGGGCTCGGAGGATGAGTCATGGCCGGCGAGCCCTCCCATGCAGCAAATGGTCGAAGAATGCTTCACGCCTGGTACGGGTCCGGTATTGCTGGGGGTTGGCCTATCCGGAAACGGCCACTGGTCCACGGCCATAGAAACGCAGACGAGCGGTCGGCTGAAGTTTGATATCGCATGCAAAAACACGAAAAGTTCCACATGGTTTGGTTCTCAGTACCGTCTCCTGGCCCCTATCCAGCCATCGATTCGTCCAAATTCCATTGAATTTCTTGTCGAATCCGTTCGAATTGAGCTCAGCATGTCGATTGGGCGGCTGGATTTTTCGGATGCCGATCGACGCGTCCGCGTCTCACCGATTTCGGAGCCCAGCTCGATTCAAACACATCGTTGGTGCTATGAAATCAGCCTTATGCCGGTCGTTTAGAGTATAGTTATGAATGGTTGCGATCTCTTCTCTAACGGTGGTACCCGCCATGAATAACGACCCTGTTTCGGATCCCAATCGCAAGACCCATACAAGTCCAATTCTGAGGGGGCGATTGTTCAAGAATCAGATTCTCATGGTTCGCGGACTCCGTTCCAGGCTGATGAAACTTCGCTATTCGCGGACCGCGGATAGAGAAACGCTGGAAGGGGAACGCGACCGGGCGCAAATTCAGTTTGCAGGTCTAAAAAGCCAGTTGGAATCGCAACACGCCACAGGTTGGCGAACGGCAATGACCGAATGGGATTCGCTGCTTGAAAAACAGTTTGCCGCCGCGGAACGTGAGACTCTTCACAATATCAATCAAGAGTGGCAGCAAACCAAGAGTCTGAAAAACGAATTTATCCAAAACAAGCTTTCGCAAAAGAACAAGTACGATCGCGCTTCGGCTGAGCTCAAACAAAAAAGAGACGAAGCTAGTTTAGGCCGGAAGAACGCCCGCGATAGCATCAAAGCGAAACTCGATAAGGAGCGTTCCACGGTAGAGCAACAGATGCACGAGTGTCGCGAATGGGTTGGGATTCGCACAGGCGACGCCGCATTGCAAGGCTTAGTTTCTAGCGGCACACCCGAGAGCGCCGAAGCAATTCAAGCCATCACCGATTTGAACCATGTCGCAAAACGATTCGAGGAGATCAAGAAGTCACTCTCTATCAATATCTCAAGAATGGAGAACCATCCGATCAGCAAAATGATTGGGTCCACCTGGTTCTTGGGATTTGGGACTCTGTTGGGCGCACTCGCGGCGGTCATCGCTTGGGTTCTAGGAGCGGTACCTCTCATTGTCGGGATGGTCGGAATCATTAGTTCGATACTATTCACGGCAGTTATTCACTTTGCAACCGCCCCTTTGGTGACCCGAACCATCCGTCGGATGTTTCCTCACGTGGTGGATCAAGAGTTCTTGGCATATTTAGTGATTGCTCAAGGTCGTCGGATCGCGGACTTCAATTGCCAGCAGGAAATCAATCGTGTTGAGAAGCAGTACGTGACCGGCCAACAACTCCTCGATAACGACCATCGCGAAAAACGCACATCGCAACTAAATGAGTTCGACGCAACGAAAAAGGCATTGAAACAATCCAGTGGCGAAAAGCGGATTGCGGTTGCAGCGTCCAGAAAGGAGAAGCACCATCGGATCAATACGGATCGAAAACCGAAATTGGAAGTTCTCGAAAAGCAACAGACCGAGTACGAAAGAAATTCGGAGCGAGCCCACGCCCAAGAGTTGGCTTTGCTGGAGTCTAATTTTCACGGCTCTCAACGGCGAACCGTGCGGCGTTGGTTGGATGGTTGCAAACTCGCCGCCAAGCGAATGCATGAGGTTAAAACGCAATCCATGCAGGATTTTCCTACTTGGGATTCCGATCTGGTTTCGAGCGGAGAATGGCCTCGACTGCCGCACAGCTTGGCATGGCGTATTGGAGATATAGAACCACTCGCCCAATTCCAACACGATGTGCAGGGTCTAGCGTTGCCGGAAGAAACGCCGCAGCAAGCCTGGAGTGTTTTCTTTGACGTTGTCTCTCAAGGGGCTCTAACCCTCGAAACGAATGCGGCTTGCAAAGAGACCGCAGAAAGCATCGTTCGCAACACGCTTTTGAGAGCTGTGACCTCAGTACCAGCCGGTAATCTGAACATCACGATTATCGACCCCGAGGGGTTGGGGAAGCAGTTTTCCTGGCTGATGGCCTTGGCCGACGTCGATCCGGCCATGGTGAGTCATCGTGTTTGGACCCAGCCGCTACACATCGCAGAACAGCTCGCCAACACAGCCCGACACGTCGAGGATGTGATTCAACAAAGCTTGCGGAACCGATACGCAAATGTGTTGGAGTACAATCGCAACGCGGGTCCGATGACGATCCCTTGTCGATTGATCGTATGGTCGAATTTCCCATTCGGCCTTGATGATAGTTCCTGGCAATCTCTTTGTTCCATCATGTCCTCGGGCGGGAGGTGCGGCGTTGGAGTCATCTTGCAAGTTTCCGATACGTATGTTTGGCCGTCGTTCGCGGATCGATCGAAGCTCAATGAGTTTGGGCTCCGCTTAAAACTCATTCCAGAGCGCACTCAAGCTGCCGACGGAACTTCGTTCAACACCGAGACCAAGGTCTTCGTGGATCAACCAGAATTGGTTGCGTATCCCTTGACGCCGGAGCGTCCACCCTCAGAGGATCGACTACAAATGATCATGGAACATCATTTGAAGGCAGCGTCCGACGTTGGCAAGCGAATCGTCCCCTACGAGTCCATCGCTTTGCCAACAGCGGAGCAGCAAACGGCTTCGAGCGCCGAAGGGCTTGCAATACCGCTGGGAATTTCCGATGCCGGCCGCGTTCAATCGATGCGTCTCGGAGCCGGAACGGCGCAACATGTTCTTATCGCTGGTAAGACCGGGTCAGGCAAGTCGTCGATGCTGCACACCATGATCACCAGCGCTGCCATGAAGTACTCGCCAGATCAACTGCGATTGGTGCTCCTCGATTTTAAGAAGGGTGTCGAGTTTCAAGTTTACGCTGAGGTCGCACTCTCGCACGCGGATATCATCGGCATTGAAAGCAAACGTGAGTTCGGCGTCAGCACACTGGAGTACTTGGATCGCGTCTTGCACGCACGCGGTGAAGCGTTTCGTCAATGGGGCGTTCAGGATTTGCCCAGCCTCTCCCGAAAATTCCCACAACATGCCATGCCACGCATCTTGGTGGTGATCGATGAATTCCAGGAGTTGTTTGTCGAGGATGATAAACTTTCGCAGCAGGCTTCCATGTTGATGGATCGAATCGTTCGGCAAGGGCGATCGTTCGGAATGCACTTGATTCTGGCATCGCAAACACTCGGTGGTGCCTATTCGTTGCCACGCACAACCTTGTCGCAAATGGCGGTCCGCATTGCGTTGCAATGTGATAGCTCAGATGCCATGCTCATCTTAAGCGAAGACAACACGGCAGCCGAACGACTGAAGCATTCGGGACAAGCCATCTACAACGAAATGGGGGGCCGAATCGAAAGCAACCAATCGTTTCAGGTTGCGTTTATCGAAAAGAATGACCAAGTCGCGAGGCTAAAGCTTTTGAGCAAGGTGCCGGTACCCCATTCGCCGACAACCAACGCCCTGGGTCGTCGCATTGTCTTCGAGGGACACAAGCCAGCCGTTTGGGACGAAAAGAGTATTTCTCTGGCCATTAGTGAATTGCGAATGGATGAAGGGGCTGTGCCACTGATCTTGGGTGATAGCGTATCGATTGATCCGCCCGTAACCAAGACCCTGACGCGAAGCGCCGGTCGCAATTTCATGATCATAGGGCAAGACGAATCGAGCGCCGCCAGTTTGCTTGCGGGTTCGATTGCTGGCTTCTGTTATCGGCCATCGAGTGCACCGTTGGATGGGAAGCCGTCGGTCGTGGTATTGGACGGTTCCAGGGCAGAAGATGAGTCGATGCGTAAGTTGATTTCCCAACTCGCCAAGAGCAAAGTGCCTGTGAGTGTAAGTGACGTTCGCGGAATCGATGCCACCATGGCGTTTCTTAAGCAAGAGCTGGAATTGCGAACCGAGAATAGCGACATACCCCATCCAGCTATGCTGGTTGCGGTCGCGAACCTATCCCGATTCCGCGAACTGAGGCGAAACGAAGAGTTTGCGTTTGGTGACGACGCGGGTGGTGCCAGCAAGCCGGACGCGGTGCTAGCGAGTCTACTGCGGGATGGACCGGCACTCGGCATGCATGTTTGGCTTTGGGCAGACTCTGCAGGCACAATTGCGAGGTGGGTATCGCGGCAATCCTTGCGAGATATCGAACTGCGTATCTTGATGCAAATGAGCGCATCGGATTCGAATCAGCTGATCGACTCGAACGCAGCGAATCGACTGGATCGCTATGTTGTTCTGATTCAAGATGACATCGAGGGCAAGCCGATCAAATTTCGGCCATTCGACTTGGAAAGTGTTATCGGAAAAATAACTGGTTAGAATTGCTACGGTGTGGCACCATGCCAACCGTATATGTTAAATTTTGTTTTAGGTATTTTAGCCCACCTTCCCCATTTCGGAATTTGATATGCAGTACCCACTCGACCTCAGATTCAAGCTTTTTTCCTTGTCGCAGCAAATCACAGTCCGCGATGCTGGCGGCACTTCGATCCTCTTTGTGAAGCAAAAGATGTTTCGGCTAAAGGAGAAAGTGGAAGTGTTTTCGGACTCCAGCCTGAAGAACAAGTTGTTTGAGATCAATGCCGACAGGATCATCGACTTTTCTGCCAACTATCGGTTTTCGGCGGCCGACGGAAGCGATTGGGGGGCGGTCAGGCGGCTTGGGATGCGTTCGTTATGGTCTGCCCATTACGAAGTGATTGAAGGCAATGCGGTCGACATGCATATTCGCGAAGAGAGCCCCTGGAAGAAAATCGTCGAGTCGCTCCTAGGAGAAATTCCGCTTGTGGGCTTTATCGCTCTGTACCTGATTAACCCAAGCTACTTGATCACGATGGCAGACGGCACCACCGCTTTGCGAGTCGTCAAGAAACCATCCGTGTTGGAACGCTATTTCGTCATCGAAAAGAAATGTGAACTCGACCAAGACGATGAGCTTCGAGCACTGCTCTCGCTGATCATGATGGTTCTGCTCGAAAAATCGCGAGGCTAAAACTTCCAACGTATTTCGGATCGGGTGCCGTAGATGTCGGGAGCGTTGTCAAACCAACCGTTCATTAAGTCGACTCGCCAGATGAGCCGATTGTTCAGTGCCGTCTGATAGCGTGTTCCGACAGCGTACTCAGGGCCGGCGGCTGAGCTAAGGGCTGGGTTGCCATAGGTGTCTAAGGCTGCAAACTCGAACACCAACTGCTTACGAAAGTCTGCGCTCAAGACATTGAGTCCGACCGCCCCGCCATACGAGTTCGAAGCCGTGGCGTTGAGAGTCGGATAACCGGTCAAGCCATCGGTCTCAAAGTTGATACCGGTGTTGCGAAGGATTCCGCCGGAATTTTGCGCTCGAGCCACACTCTGGGGACGACCGTTCCCGACGAAACAATTCCAATACGGAACGAAGGTGCTTGGTTGTTCCGAGATAAGACTATTCTCAAACAATAGCAGGGCGCCGTCGGCGGAGCGATTGATGGCTGGCCCCGATTGGCCGATGTTACCAATCAATCGAATCGAGTTAGAGATGCGACCGAAGTAGCGACGCGTGTAGGCGATGGCAGCGTTGTGGTACGAACGATCTAGTTTGTCGAGGTCATCCAAGAAAGCGTAGTCCGCTTCGATGTATCCATTGTAGGCTTCGACGAACCAAGCGGTCCCGTACACAGCGGCCGCGTTGTTGTCGTTGTTGAATGCAGGGCTGGTGACTTGATTGAAGCCCGCAAAGAAAGTGGCTTCGTAATTGGCCCAATTGAGGGCGCGACTGTGTTTCCATGGTGCTCCCACCGCGAAACCAGCGATCGCATCCTCCATCCATATCCCGTTTTGATAAAGGAGTGGCACCAACCCGCAGGTGAATGGCAAATCGAATGGCGCATCGTCACCCAGCCAACTGCCGGTGATAGCACCAAGGTCCCCTTCAAAGAAGGCCGTGTCGAGTTGAAAGTCGAGTTCTTCTTCTACCCTTATTTTGTTGTCACTGAAATCAAGTCGGGTAAACCGACCATTATGGTCTAGCGGACCCGTAAATAGGTGAAAGCGTTCAGTGCCCGTCAATCGCAAATCCATATCCAAGTTCAATCGGTTAGCCAAACTGCGAACCGGCTTGCCATTGTTGCGATGGACTCCAACTCCCGATCGGTAGTCGCCGTAGACTAGGAACGCGGGTGTCAGCAAGTTGACATCGCTGAGGACAGGAACGCCAGGCTCGTACATCCCACCGGTGTAGAAAGGCCGCCACCATTCCACCCAAGGACGCTGCGTATCGATCGCCACTTTTCCGTAATAGGTTTCGATTTCTCGACATGGTTCGAGCGGCTGTGCAACATAAGGAACGGGCGCAAAATCGTCTGGTTGGTAAGGGACGAGGCATGTCTGGTCGGCCGTGACAGGAGTGCTGCTATTGGATGTAGGTAGTTGGCGAGCGTGCTGTAGTTGCCAACGCTTGGCATTGAGTCGTTCCCTAAGGGGTAATGACTCAGGCTGAGGCGATGGGTTGTTAAGTATTCGAGGCTGCGAATTTTGTTGCCAAGTTGTGTTACCTGCAGGATTTGACCTTCCGGCGGACGGACTACGGTTGAGCAACGACTGAAATTGTGGCGAGGCAGAATAGGTTCGGCCAGGCGAAGCGGTAGGACCTACCGAATCGAGGGATTCTGGATTTTGAAATGCTGGGCTGAGCGATGGACTCAGCGATGGAGGCGCGGGTTTATCGATCTTTGGCAATGGAAATAATCGTCTTGGTTCCGGTAGGTTCCAATCGCCTGGGGATTCGGTTTCGAAGCCGTTAAAGTCGCGTGGCGCTCGCATGGTCGGTAACGGCACTACGGGTTCCGCAGGCGTGGAAAAATCTGGTGCGGGATAGGGCATGACGGATTTCTCGCGTTGCTCGAGCAGACTCCCTTCGGGCAAGTTCTCATCCGAAGGAATGTTCTCTAAAATTTCCTGCTGCAGAATACTATGCTTCGTTACCGGCAGAGCCGGAAGTTTCCGAATAGAATCACCTTTTGCATCCGGGTTTCCAGACACTTTTGTTGGCGGTGGTGGGATGGGGAGGATACCACCAGGAATCATTTGTGAGACGCGGCTGGCATCCGTCGGGACCTGGTTGATAGGCCTTAGGATGGCAAACGATCGGGCTGGAATAGATGTGGTAGGGGCGTCTGCGTGCTGACCGTGAACGAGTCCAACCAAGCCAAACCATAACCCCAGCAACAGTCCAACGACGCGCAAACATCGCTGTATCGGATGCATGCGACCGAATCTTTTTTGGGAAGCGATGGCTATGGGTATTCGCACCTTAACGCACCATGAATTCGGTGGAATACGGATGGACATCAATGACGCCTTCGATCAGCGACCGCTGCATCTCCGGTGTGCCTTGGCAAAACAACAGGAAGTAAGCTGGTTCTACTCGGCTTCTCAGTCGGACACTCAATCGATATTTGCCTCGCATGCGAAGCAAATCACCAGGAATCGTGTAGTGAGCGGTACGGGAGTCCAATGGGGCTATGCTGTGCGCTTCCATGCGTATGAAGGGAGGATGGTTTAGGACAGTATAAGGTACTGTACCCGGCCGGAAGAATGGGAGCGGATCGATATCGACATTGACCGGCAAGTACATCTCGCGCTCGGTCCCTTTGACATTGGTGATCAAGAATTTGGTTTGAAAATTGACCAATTGAGTATCGCGTTGAAATCGGTTGGACCGGACATCCAATGAGTGCCAGTCGCAAAGGTCACCGTTGGTGTCCAAGTGTCCTGATTCCCACAAGTGCGAGCCGTCCGGACCGATCAAGACTGAGTTGAGCCAGAGTTGTGGTTGAGCACCCAACGAACCGCTCGGCATGTTATGCCCTTCGCTTGTATTGCTGATGACGTAGCGAAGCTTGAGATCATGGCCTGCACGCGGTTCCAAATCGAAGAAAGGACCATCAATGCGCCCACCGTTTTCTAAAACTTGCGTTGATGAATCGCGTTTGATGGCGATCAGTTTTTCATTTTCATCGACAACTTTACGCGCGTCGCGACGTTCTTGGGCGGATGACCAAGCGGGAGGAAATTGGATTCGAAGTTGGCCGCGAGCGATTGCATTTTCGAAGGCATCCGTTCCCCATCCTTGTCGATGGTCGAATTCCAACCAATGCTCAGGGGTCCAACGAAGTGATTTCTCATTGTGAGGAAAAATACCGGGATGGGCTAGCGGATAGCTTGGACCGTGGAAAATGTGGTTGGCATGTTTGCGGTTGGTATTTATGGCTTTTCCATTGACCTCGGCGGCTGCGCCGTAGGTGTACCCGTTGGGTTTGCCAGGGACTGCTCCCATATGACAGTCCTGGCACGAGACACCCTTTTTGCAAGCTGGACCGGAGCGATACTGTTGGTAGACCACTTCCAGTGCGATACCAGGTTGCACAACCACTTGATGGCAGCCCGCGCAGAAAGAGCTGTCCGAGAGCTGTTCGAACCGAATGGCTCCATTGTGAATGGGTTGGAGTGGACGTTTGTCATTGGGATCTATTTTGACTTTATAGTTTTCCGCTTCTGCAACCACGGCTGCGACACCATCGCCACCCCAACTTCCAACCACGGGATCGTAAGGGCTGCCGGTTTCGATGCGACGTTCGCCGTTGACACGTCCGTAGCGTTCGACAACGCGATGGCACGCGATGCAGGTGATTCCCTCTCGAAATACGGCAGGTCCGGAGAAAATAGGGGCTTCACGGGGGTGATTTGTCTGAGTTGCTACCGGAGCATGGCACCGCACGCAAAAAGTACCCGAAGTACCTCGTACCAATTCCGCGACTGCCTGTTCGAAGCGTTGGAACATAGGTGAGACAGCAGCATAGGCGTGGCCGCTAACTCGCCATTCGTCATAGATTTTCTGATGGCATTTTGCACAGGTTAATGCCGAAGGGTACTTTTCGTTTGCGAACACCTCTAAGTGCGGGTCGATGGCGGCTTGGCCATTGGCTGGTACTGGAATGATTTGCTGAACTCTTAGTTGCTCGTTGGCCAGATCTGGCCCCATGCTTGAGAGTGGATCGCTGGTCGCATCGGGCGCAGTCGATGGACTGAGCAAATCATCGTTTTTGTTCGGTGGTGGAGTGAGCAGGTCATCGTCCTCGTCGAGCTGAGTTCGACGGCTTACGTTGGCAATCGCTTTGCCTGGATAAACAGTCCTGGCTGCAGGCAGCGGTGGAATGGGCGCGTGCACCGAATGGGGCGAGTAGCGATTTCCGGTTGGTTTCGTTGTGTTTGCATCCCTGGCATCCGTCCGATTCAAGAACGCCTTTAATGCAGCCGTGTCCAATGGATGCTGAACGGGTCTGTTGCGTTGCATCCGATTCGGTGAAACGAGTCGCTCGGAAGTGTCCGTGAATCCTGCTTGTGACGGCACTCCGGCATTGGGATCCGTGTTCATTGGCCATGAAAAACCATCTGGTTGTGTGCAGATGCCGGGCACTTGGGCCTGAACGAAGCACGGGCAAACCAAAACGAAGGTCACGAATGCGAACCGAGTCCAAGCTCCTGGCCCGTGCGACGATCCAGGCCCGTGCGACGATCCGGGCCGAAACAACGCACGGCTCCTGAGATCGGAGGTTGTGGGGGAAACTTGATGTTGCACTGAACTTCCTTTTTTGCATGCAATACCGTCATTGCTGGCACAATTGCTTCCGTACATGCATTAGGATCGACCGGGATAGACCGGATCGTCAGGAAAGAGCAACTAGCAGGCAGGAGCCGCAGAACTGGAAGTGGCTACGTAAGCGATTCAATTATGCTAGGCCGCAACGTTTCCCTATTCCATTTCGTTTTCCTTGCAAAAATTGCAGCCGTTTCGGATTTGGCTCAAGATTGACACCCACACTTAAAAGTGGCGGGTAACTCTGCCAACGTACGTAGTCTCGAGGCGAACCTAAAACACAGTGATCAAGCATGATTGATGCAACACCTTCCTATCGATGCAAAGTAAGCGCTGGCAACAACCGAGGATCCCTTCGTTTAGGAATGCGATGCTTTCAAGTCGAAGTTTTGGAATTGAGCCGAGACAGCTTTTTTATTCGGGTGCCGATAGCGGTCGCAAGGAAAGTTGCTGTTGGGAGCAAATTCAAAATTCTTTATCAGGAGATGCTTTGGAGTGTGCTATGCACCAACAAGTGGATAGGTCAATCGAATCAAGTCGATCTCGAGTTTAAGCAACTCGAAGAGCTTACGCCGCCAAAAATGCGAAAAGCTCCACTTTCCGGCCAAGCCAAACAGGTAGCAGCCATCGGTCAAACCGATCCAACGCTGCCGGTTGCAATGTTGGGCGCGTTCATCATTATCATATTGATCTTGCCCGCCTGGGGCGGCCAATGGGGAACCTCGGAACGAATGTGCTCGGCTGTATCCACGACGTGGTCCGCACTGAGTGAGCTGGTGACTGGACGCAGGTAAGCCTTAACGCTAGCAAAACCAGTAAACTACCCCGCTTATCTTGAGAGCAAACGTAAGGATTTGGTATTAGATTATTGGGTGAGTGCGCAATTGCTGCGCGCGAGCTGCGGAACGGATTCATGGACAGCTAATTAAGATGCGTCATTTCAACCTAAAACACCAACGTCCTGGGGCAAGCCTGGGCATTGTACTGTTTTGGGTATTCGCATTTGCAATGGGAGTTACGGGCGTCGGCTGTCGCAGTTTGGTTCAGCAAAAATCCAACTCGCAACTGGTGGCAGCACGTCAATTGTCATTGCGAGGTGCAGACGCGATGCAGCGCTCGCGACAACAGGATGCGGAAATGCTCTTCTCGGAAGCCTTACGGAATTCTCCGTTGGACGAACGCGCGCATTGGGGGTACGCGACAACGCTTTGGCAGCGAGGAGACCGCCAGCGAGCCATCGAACACATGCGAGAAGCAGTTCGCCTATCTGGCCGAAATCCTGAATACGCAGTCCGACTCGGCGAAATGAATCTGGATATGGGAGATCGGAAAGCGGCCAGAGAGTATGCGTTGGGTGTTCTTTCCGCCAATCGAAGTCATGCCGAAGCTTGGGCATTGCTTGGGGACACGCATCAATCGGAACGCGATTGGCCCGCTGCGTTAGAATGCTACCATCGCGCCTTATTGATTCGAAGCGATTATTCCCGAGTGCAACTTTCGGTCGCCGAAATCTATCGTCATACAGGCCGACCGCAACGTTCGCTCGCGGCTTTGGATCGGATGACCGATTTGCATGCCACAGCCAGTACAGATCCCGAGGTGCTGTTGGTTCGCGGCATGGCCTTGGCCGACTTGGACCGGAGTGCCGAAGCAGCCGAGGCCCTCGCTATGGCATCCGAACGGATGCCGAGCGACCGAATCGAAAAACAAATTCAATTGGTCCATGCACAGCATCGAATTGGCGAATTGGTTCCGGCTCGGATTACACTAGGCCGCTTAATAGCATCCAATACGAACAATCCCGAAGTAAAGCGACTGCAATCGATATTGGATATGTCTTTTGCCCACCTGTCCGATCCGACCACCCCGCAAGGGCGCGACAATCGCTTACTAGCGAACCAAGGGGTCGGTGGTCAAAGCTTACCGCAAAATGGGGCGACGAACACTGGCACACAAAACACGACGTTGATTGCTTCGCCTATGCTAAATGGGGATTCGTCAAGTTGGCTCCGCCGCTAGGAGCAATGCCAGTAAATTAATCGTTTAACAGTCAGCCGGAGGCGTACTCGCTACCATTTTCGTAAGCCTACGGCTAACCGTTAAACGAAATTGTTGCGAAATTGGGATTCATTGAACAGGATTGCCGTTTGACGAGCGGTGGTGCATCATGACCTGTTCCTTTTCATGGTTTTCACCCCCAATCGAGCAGCCTGCGGTTAAGCTAAATCAAGACTACAATGGGTAGCCTGCCGCTCTTTGTTTCGCTTTGGAATGTGAATTGCAATGCAAGTCCGCGCCGTTTTCTCGCTATGTGTTTTTCTTGTTTCAAATCTGTTGAACGGTTTCAACCTCATCGGATACTCGCAGGAGGCCTCGGCTGCTAAGTCTCTGATGGGCACCACCGTCCTCGATATCCAAGGTGACATTGCTTCTCAATTAGTCGATGGAGTCGATCGATTCCTACTCAAGGAATTAGATCGGTCAATTCAAACTCGTTTGGCTCTGTGGCCAAAGCCAAACGCTGCGATACGAGATAGCAACCCTAGTTCATCTTACGAAGCCGCGATCCAACCGCTTCGCGACGAACTAAGAATGCGCATCGGGATGATTGATGACCGAGTCAAGTGCGATTCCTTCACTATTCAATCTGTCGCTTCGCCCAATAGCGGTGACACCCAATGGGTCGCAATCAACGAATCGTGCAAAATCTACTCGGTACGTTGGCCTGTTTTTGATGGCGTCGATGCAACAGGCTTGTTGGTTGTTCCCAATGGAGAAGTTCGTTTTCATGCTGTTTTGGTGCCTGATGCAGGCCATTCGCCGGAACAACTGTGTGGCTATGATGAAACGTCGTCGTTGGTTGCGTTGGAACTGGCTGCCCGCGGTGGCGTTGTGGTAATCCCAGAAACGATTCGTAGGCATCGTGAGGCGCGCAACGGTCGATCCAAACTTACGGATCAGGAATTCCTTTACCGCTCTGCCTTTGTGCTCGGTCGGCATGTGATTAGTTATCAAGTACACGAAATCTCAGCGGCTTTCGATGCGTTGCAAAAAACGTATGGCGACCGTCCTACTTTGGTGGTAGGCTGGGGTGAGGGAGGGGGCCTCGCGTTGTACGCGGCGGCGGTTGATACTCGTATTCAAGCAGCTTGCGTATCCGGTCACTTTGGTCCGCGTGAACGCATATGGACGGAGCCGATCCATCGCAACGTGCATGGCCTGCTGAACCATTTTGGGGATGCCCAGTTGGCTGCAATGGTTGCTCCTCGATCGCTGGTTATCGATGCTGTACCGGGACCATCGGTTGACATGGCCGGTGACGGTGGTGCTCCAGGATTGCTCGTTGGCCCATCGGCGGATCAAGCACAAAAAGAATGGCAACTCACAGGAAAATTGCTTGGTCCGTGGCAACTTAGTTCGCAGATCCAATTCGTCAAACCGTCGGACGCAAATTCAAAAAACAATGAAACAACTCTCATGGCGCTTAAAGCGAGTTTAAAGGCCATGGGCATCACCGAGGCTCCCGGTGTTGCAACACAGTTGCGTCCGTTGCACTGGAAGGGGAGTTTGGTCGTGTCGGAGGAAACGCGAAGAAAGAACACCCTTTCGAAATGGAATCGATTTCAGCAAGCGATTCTCGAGCGTTCTGCCACAGAACGCGATCAGTATTGGCAAAAGCTCGATACGAAGTCTGCCGAGAGCTTCATCGAAACGATCAAGCCCTACCGCGAGTTCTTTCGAAATGAGACGATTGGCGATTGGGAATGGGAATCGGTTGCATTGCGGCCTCGCACGAGATTAATTTACGACGAGCCGAAGTGGCTTGGTTACGAGGTGGTCTTGGACGTCCATGACGATGTCATCGCATATGGAACGTTGCTCATCCCTCGCGACGGACAACCGGTGAAAAATCGTCCGTGTGTTGTTTTCCAGCACGGACTCGAAGGCCGTCCCAGTGATACGATTGTTGGGAATCACCCTGCATATCACGATGTGTCGAGGCAATTGGTGGAACAAGGCTATGTGGTCTTTGCTCCGCAGAATTTGTATTTGTTCCAAGATCGTTTTCGCAGTTTGCAACGCAAGAGCAATCCGCTCGGCAAAACGCTGTTTTCAACCATCGTGGCACAACATAGGCAAATCGTTCGGTGGCTTGGCGAACGGGACGAAGTCGATCCGAAACGCATTGCGTTCTACGGCCTCTCGTACGGCGGCAAGAGCGCTATGCGTATTCCAGCTTTGGTGCCCGAATATTGTTTGTCGATTTGTTCTGCCGACTTCAACGATTGGGTTTGGAAGAACGCGAGCACGACCAGTCCTTACAGTTATGTTTGGACGAACGAGTACGAGATCTTCGAATTTGGGTTAGGCAATCATTTCAATTATGCGGAGATGGCCGCATTGATTGCCCCTCGTCCCTTTATGGTGGAGCGAGGGCATTTTGACGGCGTGGCACCGGACGAGCGTGTGGGATTGGAGTTTGCTAAGGTCAATCGACTTTACTCTGCGAAGCTAGGTCTGCCGGATCGATGCCGGATCGAGTGGTTCGCCGGTCCGCACACGATTCATGGAAAGGGAACCTTCGACTTCTTAAAAGAACACCTGAAGAATGATGGTTCGGGCGCAATTCCAGCAATCTCAAAGCTCCGATGAATCGGAGCAGGCCAACTGCAGAGAGTTTTCTCGTTCAGCCGACAGGGTGTAGAATAAGAAAAAAGATAAAGAGGATATTGCATGCCGATGCACGACTGGAAAAGGGTTGACGCTGGGATAGTCCATGCGTTTCACCACTCATGGATCGAAGAGATTCATCGTGCGCTGCTCAAGCGATTACCAACGGATTACTACTCGTTGCCAGAACAAATCGCTGCGGGAGTCGGGCCGGATACTTTGGCTTTAAAAAGCGACGACCAGAATGAGACCGACGACGGTGGTCTCGCAACCAAAACTAGGCCCAAAACGAAGTTTTACCAAGAAACGGAAACGGAGTTCTATCTGAGCAAGCAGAAGGCAGTTGTTATTCATCATGTTAGCGGCGACCGTGTAGTAGCTGTCCGTATCCTCGAGCGTTTGCAAATAACGAAAGCGATTCCAGCAACAGCACCTACCGCACCTGAAGTAACAGAAACGATCGTTTCGGTCGTCCAACGACTCGCGAATGGAAAGCCGAATTCGATATGCATCAGCTTGTAAAACCCAGGGGCAGGCGATTACTTCGAATGTTATTCTTGATTGTCGTATTTGTCTGTGGGGCAGTTTCGATCTTGTTCCTCATGCCGCCTAAAATAGATGCGATCAAAGGAACCGCTTTAAGCAACGAAGCAATCGAACCAAGAATAGAAGATAGTGTAGTTATAGTAGGACTTCAGTTGGAACGAATTGAGGGAAAACAATATTACCGGAAGCTACCCTTCCTAAAGGTAAATTGCCTGAATCTCGAAGTTGGCAGTCGTGGAATAGAATGGAAGGAAAACATGGTTGAGCAAGAGGATTTGGAAACCTCACTCTCTACCGCAATTGCAAAGGATGGACCTAAAGCGGTTTATCTATGGGTGGGAACTGATACACGAGATGAAGAACTGGAGCACGTGCGATCCATTGCCCTAGCATTGCATTCTGGCCCCAGAGTTCGATACACTAGAGGCGTCCAACCCCAAACTTGAAGTGACAGCCTCAAATCATAATGCCAATCGAATTGACGAGCCAAACGAGTCTTAGTTCATCGAGTTTGCAGTCCGAGGTGAGCGATCTCAAAATCGGAGCTGCGTGGCTAACCAGCGCGTCGCTATCCAGTCTTAGGGAACTTTTGGACGCGTGTAGCCAAGGAGTCGTAACAAACGCGATTCCCTGGGTTCGCGTCGCTTGTCAAGCCAAGCGAATTGCAGCCGATCAACCGATCGCGGCCGAGGAGATTTTGGCTGGACCGGCCACGGTATTGCGATACCTCCGCTTACTATCCAAGGTCTTCCAAGACGCTGAGAAGACTGGATCGCCGATCCTGCCTGGCAAACCGCGTACCAACTCTCAAGGCCGAGAGTGCATCCCCCTGCTACCGGTTCGCAGTTTGTTCGATGGCCTTACCTTCATGGGATTGGAAGCCGAGATTTGGCGACAAAAGGACTCGAATCCAAACGAACTGTTTACTAGTACCTGGAGAGCATCCGACAATGCGAAAGCGAACGTCGTCGGAGTTTTAGGTGCGGGGAATGTCAGTTCTATTCCAGCCACGGACATGCTCTACAGGATCTTTCATAACCGAGAATCGGTGTTGCTGAAACTCAACCCGGTCAACGATTACCTCGAACCCATTTTCAAGGATGCCTTTCGACCGCTGGTGGATGCCAAGCTTTTGCGAATCGTTTGCGGCGGCATTGAAGTCGGTGACGCGATCGTCAAACACAATTCGATTGGCTCGCTGCATTTAACCGGTTCGCACTTGACCCATGACGCGATTGTATGGGGGAATGATCCGCTGGAGCGAACCGCTCGCAAACGCGAAAACCGACCGCTCGTTACAAAATCCGTCACCAGCGAACTAGGGAACGTCACTCCTTGGATTATTGTGCCGGGCCTATACACGGATAAACAACTGCGGACGCAAGCGGAACATGTGGTCGCAGGAATCGTCAACAATGCGTCCTTCAATTGCCTAGCGACGAAAATGATCGTGACGTCGCGAGGTTGGGCACAGCGAGGCGCGTTTCTTGATTTGATCGATGCCTTCTTTCGCAAGATCCCACCGCGATTCGCCTATTACCCTGGGGCGCACCAACGCTTTGTTAGGGCCACCGGAAAACCCTTTCCTGAGGCGAGCGACGGCACGCTCCCCTGGACACTGATTCGAGATACCAACCCAAGCGAATCGCCTCATCTTTATAATGAGGAGTCGTTTGTCTGCGTCTGCGCGGAAACCCAGTTGGCTGAAAGCGCCCCAGAGCCGTTTCTGGAATCGGCTGTCGATTTTGTAAACGATCGGATTTTTGGGACGTTGTGCGCCACGCTAACCCTCCCAAGCGGTTTTCGGAAGCGCCAAGCAACGGCGGTAGACCGAGCTCTTGTGAAGCTAAGGTATGGTGCGGTCTGTATCAATCAATGGCCTGGAGTTGCCTACGGAATCATGACGCCTCCTTGGGGTGGTTATCCGGGGGCGACCATCGCCGAGCCGCTAAGTGGCATCGGTCACGTTCACAATACTTTCTGCGTTAGCGACGTCGACAAAACCGTGCTATGGGGACCGTTGTGCAATTTTCCCAAGCCAGCTTGGTTTCCAACGCATCAGACCGCGAACCAAGTTGCATGGGACTTGCTGCGTGTGTACGATGATCGCTCGATCCTTCGCTTGCCCAAGCTTTTTCTTCATGCATTGCAAGGGTGAGGTTGGATTCAACAATCGATTCCTTTTGAAAGCACCTTGAGATGAAAGCACTCTGCCATTTCGGCTTGATGAGTTGTTTGTTTTTCGTGCTCGGTTGCAACGACAACACGCCACTGACAGCAACCAAAGCGACTGCGCCAGCGAGGGATACAGTTGCCACAACCGACTCAGCCGCAGCCGTGACGGTTATTCAACCGGGGGACGATTCCGAGCGAAAAGCCCAAGAGGCTCTAATCCTTGCAGAGAAGGGGGACATCATCGAATTTGCCGAGGGGACCTTCGAGTTCAAGGGAACGCTTTCGCTCAACGGTGTTGCTGACGTAACCATTCGTGGAAAAGGCATGGACAAAACCATTCTCAACTTCACAGGCCAACGTGCTGGCTCGGGTGGAGAGGGTTTGAAGGTCAAAGCCGATAACTTCACGATCGAGGATCTCACGCTGCAAAATACGCCAGGAGATGCCCTCAAGGTCGAGGATTCCAAGCGGGTCACGATTCGGCGCATTCGCACTTGGTGGTCGCAAGGTCCAGACAAACAGAATGGCGCCTATGGCATTTATCCAGTGCTGTGCTCTGATGTCCTCATCGAGCATTGCGTTGCCGAGTGCGCGTCGGATGCAGGTATCTATGTCGGTCAGACCCAGCGTACGATTGTTCGCCGCAATCGCGTTGAACGCAATGTGGCAGGTATCGAGATCGAAAATACGATTGGCGCCGATGTTTACGAAAACGAAGCCACCAATAATACGGGTGGCTTATTGGTTTTCTCGCTCCCCGGATTGAAATTGAAAAATGGTTCTCATTGCCGCGCCTACAAGAACCATGTTCACGACAACAATCATCCCAACTTTGCAAACAAAGGGGCGATTGTCTCAACGGTGCCAGCCGGTACGGGACTCATGATCATGGCGAACGATGATGTCGAAATCTTTGAAAACAAAGTACACGGAAACGATACCTCGAATTGTGTTATTGTGAGCTTCCTGGTGACACAACGTAAATTCGATGATGCACAATACGATCCCTATCCGGAGGGGGTCCATATCCACGACAATCATTTTGCGGACGGCGGCAAGAGTCCGCAGGGGGGAATTGGTAAGCTCTTCGAGCAACTTGCGGGTCTGCCGATGCCAGATATTGTCATCGACGGCGTCATGAACCCGAAGGTAGTCGTGGACGGAAAGGTCCCGGAAAAAGCTCGCATCGTTATAACAAATAACGGAGACGCAACGTTCGCCAATTTGGGTTTCGCGGCAATGCTACACGGCGGGCAACCAGAGATTACTCGAGACTTAATGTCACATGCTGGCAAGTTGCCGTCACTAGAGCCTATCGTCATACCTGGGATTGAGTAATCGAATATGAATCTAGTAACGAATAGGAATCTAGTGCGACGTTTCGATTTGCACGTGTGGCACGCCCATAGCGCTAGCGTTGGGCGTGGGAAGGAAGGCAAATGTTTCTAGCGATTCACCACGCCCTTCGAAAACTCAGGGACGTGCCACACACTCGAAAACTCAGGGGCGTGTCACACTTTCGTAAACTCAGGGACGTGTCACACTTTCGTAAACTCAGGGACGTGCCACATGCTGCTGGCGTGCCACATGCTGCTGGCTCGAGATTTCCTGGTTTGGTATGCATTTCCGTTGTTTTTGCATGGGTGCTATTGAGTGGCTGTCGCAAACAGCCCGCTTCGATGGTGGTTAGCAATCCAACTGGGTCGAATGCTCCTGCGATCAGCCAAGAAATCGCAAAAGTCTCAACTCGGCATAATCAAAATAGGTACCCACAACTCCTATCGGACTACAAACTCTACCGAGGCGAATTGGCCAAGTTGGAACCGGCAGAAGGAGTGATCGAATACGAGCTAAACACCACGTTGTTCTCAGACTACTCCGGTAAGCAACGCTTGGTCCGATTACCTGATGGAAAGCAGGCCAAGTATGAAGCAGTCGATGCACTTGATTTCCCTGTCGGCACAGTGATTTCCAAAACTTTTTATTATGACCGTGACCTGACCGACTCAACTCGGGGCCGCCGCCTGATCGAAACTCGCATCCTTCAGCGAACGGACAGCGGTTGGATTGGTATTCCCTATGTATGGAATGATGAGCAGACGGATGCGACGCTCACTTTGGCGGGTGCAGCGATCGACGTACGATGGAATCATACCGATGGGGTAGCGAGACGCAACACCCATATTGTCCCGAACTTAAACGACTGCAAACGCTGCCATCAAAACGAGAGCATGGAACCGTTGGGCCCGACTGCCAGAAACCTTAATCGTGACGTTGCGTACGGACATGGAACCGAGAATCAACTGGCCTATTGGGCGCGCAAGGGCCTGATATCGGAAGTGCCAAAACTAGAGAATGCACCGAAGTTAGCCGTTTGGGATGACCCCAAATCGGGTTCGGTAGACGAACGAGCCCGCGCTTGGTTGGAAGTCAATTGCTCTCACTGTCACAACCCGAAGGGCCCCGCTCGCAATTCGGGTTTGCACCTAAACGTCGATGTCGCGGATCGCTACCAACTTGGTGTTTTCAAGACTCCTGTCGCGGCGGGTAAGGGGACTGGCGGGAGGAGCTATGGCATCGTGCCCGGCAAGCCCGATGAGTCGATATTGCTGTACCGTTTGGAGACGACACATCCAGGAGCCTTGATGCCGGAATTCGGTCGAACCGTCGTCCACGATGAGTCGGTTGCATTGATACGAGAATGGATCGAACGCATGCCCGAAGGTGCCGTAGCACACGCTGCTAGCCTGTGATTTCATTCGGGCCGTACAGTGATAGGGGTAGGGAAGCCGGGTAGACCGGCTCCCCTCCCTCCAAACCGTACGGGCGGTTTTCCCGCATACGGCTATCCAGTTAGTAGGTTCCCG
>JAYTVM010000171.1:0-24712 GCA_043743995.1 Pirellula sp.
CAATGTTGAGATCCTGGCGAATTTGATCACAGCCTCATATTCACGGTGTGGTCGACCGAAATCCCTGGATTAATTAGGATTTTCGGAATTTCCAAACGAATGTTACTCGCATTTTGTTCGTCCGAGGCGATGATAAACATCGGTCGACATTCAGGCAAGTTCTCTGCTTCCTAACGTGAGCCAAGCAGACACAGGTTACACCCTGGAGAATGACGATTCATGACTTTCAACAGGATGAAAAATGTCTGATTCCCCAATCACAGCAATTAGGAGGCAAAGAAAATCGCCCACTCCGTTGCTGCTTTCACCAAAGGCCATGGAGCTGCTGCTCACCAAGGAACGGATGCGATGTGATCGTCACAACCAGTTTTTTTCGATGATTGTAATACAGCTCAAACACGAATCGAGCAAGGAATCTAGAAGTCAGATTTGTCTCTTGGCCAAGCTACTTCACAAGCGATTGCGTTTAACCGACGAAAAGGGACTTCTGCTCAAAGGTGGACTGGGAGTGATGCTTCCAATGACGGAAACACATGGGGCTCGAGTCGTACTCAATTCCATTATCCGTTCAGCCACCCGGAATGGCCTGAGCTTCGAAGCGGAGGTGTTCACTTATTCGGGCAGAGAAAGCGGTAGCCCGGCAGATGACGTTGCAGATCCGTCTCTGGGTTCCGATTCGGAAACCTTTTTTGACGGTGAATCAGGCAGCGAAGATGCCGTTGTGGAAACCTCTATTCCCACGCATAGAAATGCAGTTTCCATGACTGTATCTCCGCACAAAATGAGCAGTGTGATTCGGGCTGACGACGAATCTCAGAATCGCCGCGGCAGCACCGACCTAGTTACGACAAGTACGGTTGCCACGACTCACATTTGTAGCGAGTACCCGGTTTGGAAACGCTGCATGGATATTAGCGGCGCTTTGATTGGTCTCGCCTTTGCAATGCCATTCCTTTTGATGGCCGCGATTGCCATCAAGCTGACCTCCAAGGGGCCGGTCTTTTTTCGACAGTTGCGAACAGGGCAATTTGGCAACGTTTTTGCGATGTATAAGTTGCGAACGATGGTGGTCGATGCCGAAGAGCTCAAAGGAAAACTTCAGCAGTTGAATGAGCGAGACGGTCCAGCCTTCAAGATGACGAATGACCCAAGAGTTACCCGACTGGGTAGTGTGCTTCGAAAAACAGGGCTAGACGAATTGCCGCAACTTTGGAATGTGCTGGTGGGTGACATGGCCATTGTTGGTCCACGACCGCTACCTTGCAATGAGGATGCCAAGTGCAAGCTATGGCAGCGTCGACGGCTGGATACCAAGCCAGGCTTGACCTGCATTTGGCAGATTTCCAAATCTCGCAAGATATCCTTTTCGGATTGGATGAGAATGGATTTGAGATACGCGGATAAGAGAACGATTGCGGGCGATGTCAGCCTTATGTTCAAAACGGCTGTGGCGGTCCTTCTTGGCCGCGTTGGACATTGAATTATTGTCGCCTTTCGCTCCGCGAAAGATGCGCTACTTTTGTGGAGCAACAGGCGACACTTGTGGCCGAGCGAGCCCCATCGCTCGGTGGAGTCAAAACCTGAGCGAGGGCCTCGCTCAGCCACAAATCCAACTACCTCCCTCCGCCACAAAACCGAAGGTTTCTGAATTCTTCTCGATGAACAATGGCTCCGGGGCGTTATAGTATGGGTCCAGCCTCCGTACCTTTTTGCCTTCGATTCAAGCCATTATGTCGCGCGAACGTGTCGTGCTTGCGATGAGCGGTGGAGTTGACTCCAGCGTCGCAGCCCATTTACTGATCCAGCAGCAATACGACGTTATCGGCGTATTCATGCGACATGGCGAAGAGTCTAGCGCGGCTTGCGAACTGGATTCTGGAAAACCAAATCCACTTTTGCCAATTCTTCAAGGGCGATTGGACCACAAGCAGGGATGTTGCAGCGCCAGTGACGCAGCCGATGCTAGGCGTGTTGCCGACAAGTTCGGCATCCCTTTCTACGCTCTGGATTTGGAATCCGACTTCAAACGCATCGTGGATTACTTTGTCGACGAGTACCAAAACGGCCGAACGCCCAATCCGTGCGCCCAGTGCAACAATTGGTTGAAATTCGGTCGGCTCTTTGACTACGCGGATGCGGTTGGCGCCAAGTTCGTGGCAACCGGGCATTATGCTCGCATGCTCCAGTCGGATAATCCAGAGCAGCCGCCAGAGCTTCATCGAGGCTTGGACGATGGCAAGGACCAGGCCTATGTCCTAACCGGTATCAGCCGCATGCTCCTGCCACGGATGCTACTACCGGTAGGCGGGTTTCAGAAGTCCGAGATTCGACGCATGGCATTGGACATTGGACTTCGCGTGGCGGACAAGAAAGATAGCCAAGAGATCTGTTTCGTAACCTCGGGCGCTCATGCGCAGTTTGTGCGGGATAAGTCGTCGGTTTCTACCGCCGGCGATATTGTCACATCGGACGGCCGAGTCGTTGGGGCTCATGCAGGCATCGAGGGCTTTACGGTTGGGCAGCGCAAAGGAACCGGCGTGGCGATGGGTTCCCCTTACTATGTAACGGATATCTTGCCGGAATCATCGCAAGTGGTCATCGGGCCATTGTCCGAACTTGCTCGTTCGTGGCTGATCGCCGACGATTCCAATTGGTTGGTGGACTTGCCCGTCGGCGAAATCCTAGAGGGGGAAGTCCAAATTCGATACAACTCAGGGCCTGAGCCTGCGACCGTCGAAAGGATTTCGGAAAAACAGTTTCGAGTGGATTTCCGAACCCCGAGCTATGCCGTTTCTCCAGGGCAATTGGCGGGCGTTTTCGAAGGATCGAAGGCTCTCGGGTGCGGTTGGATCCGGAAAACTGGCTAGCCCCTGTTGCTAATCGCCGATAGTTGTGTTCACAATAGGACTACATCAAACCCCTTTACCACCAAACACCTTTAACTCAGTATCACAATATCCAACTTCCCATGAGCAATTTAATGGCAGCCCAGGATTTCAACATGCAATCGCTCCTCATGATCGGGCTGCTAATTGCCGCCCTTGTAGGTGGCTTGATCAGCGTCGTGGTCTTTTGGAACTTTGGAAGCCTCTGGCTGCAGGCCAAGACGAGCGGTGCAGACGTCACCATGTCCAGCTTGATCGGCATGTACTTCCGTCAAGTGCGTTCGCAAGTCATCGTGAATGCCAAGATCATGGCCGCACAAGCTGGTCTGGACATCGATCGCACCAACGGCATCAGTACCCAGCGATTGGAAGCCCACTACCTCGCGGAAGGCAACGTGATGAATGTCATCAACGCGATCATTGCGGCCCATCGAGCCGGTATCGATTTGGACTTCGACCGAGCGGCGGCCATCGACCTAGCCGGACGAGACGTTCTCGATGCGGTTCGAACTTCGGTACATCCGCGTGTGATCGATTGCCCTGACCCGAAACACAGCGGCAGCGGGTTCCTGTCTGCCATCGCTCGGAACGGAATTGAACTCCGTGTGAAAGCACGTGTCACGGTTCGGACGAATCTCGAGCAGTTGATCGGTGGTGCGACCGAAGAAACCGTCATCGCGCGCGTTGGAGAGAGCATTATCAGCTCGATCGGATCTTCCGAAACGCATTTGGTCGTTTTGGAAAATCCAAACTTGATCTCGCGAACGGTACTCAAACGTGGGCTCGACAATCAGACAGCATTTACGATTGTATCGATCGATATCGCCCACATCGAAGTCGGACAGAACATTGGAGCCCGACTCCGAGCGGACCAAGCCGAGGCAGATGTCCGCATGGCCCGCGCCCAGGCCGAACAACGCCGCTCGGAAGCCATCGCCTCGGAACAAGTCATGAAGGCCAAGGTAGCGGAGAATCGAGCGAACCTCGTCCTTGCAGAGGCCGAAGTCCCGAAGGCCATGGCGAAAGCCTTTGTCGACGGACATTTTCAGGCGACAACACCCATCTGAAATGGGTGCCATTTGACCTCAATGCGACCTCTTAGGCAAATCTACAAAAAAACGTGTCGGGTCTCGCCGCGTAAAGGTCATAGATAGGTACTGGGACTTACAACCCCCCTGAACGTATCTGCCGTTACGGTATCAAGCTTAGAATCACTTGCCGCCGTCCGTCAAGGAGACAAAGTCCAGATGATGCAAGATATCGACGAAGCCGTCGAAGTCAGTCGAGAAATCTCGTCCGTTTGGAGCAGTCGAGCTTGGCTGTTGGCTACATCTCCCATAGCCGACCACCGCGATGGCAAGCTAGCCATGGCTGCTGCCACCAGGGCCGTCGAGTTATCGATGTGGAGCGAGTTCCGAGTCCTCGAAGTTCTGGCAGCCGCTTACGCTGAAGAGGGTGAATTTGAGCAAGCGGTCAAGTGGCAGACGAAAGTGGTATCTATGCTTCCACCGACTCAACGGGCCGACTACGAGTCGCGGTTGGCTCTTTATCGTGAAAGAAAACCTTATCATGAACCTGGCCCCTGAGATCACGCGGAGCGTGATCGGTACTTTAAAGTACTCATCACGCTCCGCGTGATGCCCTTTCAGCTCCACCCGTTAATCGCGACTCCCCCTCCGGCGTTTTTAAAGGCTTGCCAAAATGCAGAAACACACAGGGCTTGAGTCTCCATTAGGCGGGAATGAAAACGTTCGTAAAGGATGTCGGTCAGGGCGGTTATTCCCTCCTCGGCCAGCAACTTTGCTCAGTTGCGTAAGAAGCTAAAGGAAATCGTGCCCTACAATCAGCCGGGCTTTTCCATCGACCGTCCGATGATGAGCATAGTCTATCTGGCCGGAGCGGTTTGTGGATTGTTTGCTACCAATCTCGATTCAAGAGCTTTCCAGTCCAAGACGACGCGCACTTTTATGTACTTTGCCGCTATGTCGAACGCAACCCGTTGCGTGCCAACTTAGTTACCAAGGCCGAGTTGTGGCCTTATGGATCGCTTTATCGATGGAATCACCGAACCAATTCCTAAAGTACTTTCGCCTTGGCCGCTTCCAAGGTTTCCAAACTGGAACGACCGAGCGAATGCGCCGGTAAGTGAGAAGGAGCTTGAGGGATTGCGTAACTGTGTCAATCGAGGGCGACCGTATGGTGACGAGCAGCAAGGAGTATGGCACACTGTACGGCCTATTGGTCGCCCAAGAAAGCAAGAAAAACCATCCGAGTGATCGCAATCAATCCTAATATTACCCCCGTACCCTTTTGTTTTTCCTTCTTTGTGGTCTTTGTGCCTTTGTGGCCATCATTCCAAGTTGCACTTGTCCATCAAGTCACCGCGAATCTTCGAACCCATTCCTTCTTCGAATAATACGTTGTCCGGCAACACGACCGCTGCGCGACCACCTGGCTTGATCGTGCGGTAGATGTGCTGAAGAAACGCCAACTGTTTGTTACCCGTTACAAATGTAAAGTCATCGCGTGTTGGCTTGCCTCCGCCTCGCTTGGTACCGAACGGCGGATTGCCACAAAGGCACAGAGATCACAAAGGGAATAACTAAAGCTTGAATTTACGAATTTGATACTTGTAGGAGCCGAAATTGATCAGAAGTCCGTGATGCAAGTTGGTCGACCTCAGATAACCGAGTAGCTGCGCGATGTGTGCGTCATCGATGTTTTTGGGGGCATTGAGTTCGATAACTAGAATTCCTTCCACGACGATGTCGAGTTGATATTCTCCGAGCAAAAATCCATCCTCATCATGAACTTTGGTAGGCACCTGTGATCGTGCCTGAATTCCCGCTTTCTGCAGTCGATGTAGCAACGCATTTTCGTAGATTTTTTCGAGATAACCAGTCCCATCACAAAGCTGGTTGACTTGATCATCTGTCCAATTCCTTGTGCTCTCTGTGTCTTTGTGGCTGCAATTCTTTCCATCCTCCAACATGCAGCACTCCACATGGCGTCCGCAATGTCGCGGAGGATTGTTTCGAGTTCGCCTTGCGTTGCGGTTCGGTCCATGGTCGGCTTGCAAGGATTTTCTGCATGCCCGCTTGAACCCGTTGGGTGTGGGGAACAAGAGGTTGTCCGAGAGCGACATGACGAATGTAGGCGATAATCGATGCGGCGATGTCCTGGTTCGTAGTTTCGCGGACTACCACACGGTTCTGCTCGGTGAAGCCCGCTTCGTCCATGGTTAGTTTCAGCTCGCGCAACTGAACCCGAGTCAAATCGCGAGGGCGCGTAGTCACGACGATCAACACAGGAATCTTGTCTTGGATGTCAGTCACGTATTTTCGGAAGGACTCGATGTAGTCTTCAGGCTTTGGCGCTGTACCCGAGCCGATTTTTCGACGAATTCGAATTTCATTTCATTCTGTCAACGCATATAGAAGCTGCGTTCAATCCCAAGGATTGTTATTGGAACAAGAAAGGCCCCATACGGATTGTCCGGTTCAGCGCTCGCCACAACCCACACGATTTCAAAGGAGCCGTTGCCGTCGGCGTGAAGTTGGTTCGGACCAGGGGCGATGGTCCATTTGAAGACCGCCCATCCGAGGACTGACAGCAGCAAAGCGGTAACAGTGGATTGTTTCAACAAGCGACGGAGTAGTTTCATGGAAGGCCAAGCAGAAGATGGAAACGCTTGTTCGCGATTCTAGCTCGGTGACCGGGAGGAAAGCTTGGAAGATTTTTGCTTGAATCGTTTGTATAATTGACTCTTCACGATTCGCATCGTGATCACGACAATCAAAGTCTCGGTCCCGTCCTATCGACACATCAAACGCTTAGAGCAAATCAATGCAATCCCATCCGTTCAAAACTGTTTGCATGCTACTGCTGTTACCCCTATTTCCTTGCCAATTCGCAAACGCCGCGGATCTACCCAACATTGTCGTCATCTTCATTGATGACATGGGTTACGCAGACATCGGGCCCTTCGGTGCCAAATCTTACGCGACCCCCAATTTGGATCGTATGGCGCGTGAAGGTCGTCGATTTACGGATTTCCATGTCTCCTCTGCAGTCTGCTCAGCGTCGCGGGCTGCACTCATTACGGGTTGCTATCACGAACGGGTCGGATTTTCGGGGGCACTTGGTCCGGGTGCCAACATCGGCTTGTCAGCCAGCGAAGTGACACTGGCTGAGATCTGCAAACAGAAAAACTATGCCACGACATGCATTGGAAAATGGCATCTCGGCCATCACCCTAAGTTCCTTCCAACCAGTCACGGTTTCGATTCGTACTATGGCTTGCCATACTCGAACGACATGTGGCCGAATCATCCGGAAGAGTTGGCAAAGCGAGCTGCCGGCCAAGAAGTCAAATCGGGCTATCCTCCGTTGCCACTCATCGAGAACACCAAAATTATCGATACCGAAGTGACCAGTGAAGATCAAACACAATTGACCACGAATTATACGGAACGGGCTGTAGCGTTTATTCGACAGCATCGCGCCGAGCCGTTCTTGGTCTACTTGCCACACTCGATGGTTCACGTCCCTTTGTATGTCTCGTCGAAGTTTGCGGGCAAGAGCGGAGCTGGACTCTTTGGCGATGTGGTCATGGAGGTCGATTGGTCCGTCGGCCAAATACTCGATACGTTGAAGGAAGTTGGCGTGGATGAAAAGACGCTGGTGATTTTTACGACGGACAACGGGCCATGGCTTTCCTACGGAGACCACGCAGGATCTGCTTTCCCACATCGCGAAGGTAAAGGGACGGCATGGGAAGGTGGAATTCGTGTGCCCACTCTCATGCGATGGCCTACGAAGATACCAGCGGGGACAACCTGCGACGAATTAACATGCACCGTTGATATTTTGCCGACCGTTGCGTCCATGATTGGGGCGGAATTGCCGAATCATAAGATCGATGGACATGACATTATGCCATTGATGCTCGGAACCGCTGAAGCCGTGTCACCGCATGAATCGTTGCCTTGTTATTATGCGAACGATGAACTTCAAGCCGTTCGCGATCCGCGATGGAAGCTGATCTTGCCTCATCAGTTTCGAACTCTGGCTGGAAAGTCAGGGGGAACGGGTGGCATCCCCGCCAAGTACGAGTCGGTCAAAGTTGGAGTCGAGCTTTACGACATGAAGAACGACCGGAGCGAGACCAAGAACGTAGCTCAGGATCATCCCGAAGTGATTGCGAGACTTCAGGCAGCTGCCGAAACCTGGCGAGCCGATCTCGGCGATAAACTGACCGATCGCAAGGGAAACGGCGTACGACCACACGCTCAAATGACGGCTAGTGATTTGCGGTTGCAATGAGTACCTCTAGCCAATGATGCCTTTGAGTTTTCCCAACCATCGCGGGATCGCAACCATTGGGTCTTCCTTGGCTTCGTATTCCAAAGCGACCCAACCGCTGTAACCAACCTTACGCAAGATATTGAGAACGCGGGACAGATCCGTTTCTTGATTTTGATTGTTTTGGAAGATTTCGACCTTAATTTGCGCGTTGACTGCATAGGGCGCGATCATTTCTAATTCGGCATACGGGTCGGCGGACGTTCTGAAGTTGCCTGAGTCGAAATTGATACCGAAGCTCTTGGCCTGGATCTTGTTGACGATTTCTAAGATGCCTTCCGCTTTGGCCGTTACGCCGCCGTGGTTCTCAAGGCCTAGATAAACTCCCTTTTGGTGAGCATACTTGGCTAACGTTTCACAGGCTTCCACACAGCGTTTGACGGTAGCTTCCCAAGTGTCCCCTTTGGGTTGCGTGCCGGCAAAGATTCGAATGACCGGTGCGCCGAGGACGGCATAGTGATCGATCCATCGTTTCGCTTGTTCGATATCCTCTTGTATCTTGGCCGCGTCGCTTTGGCAAAAGTCGTTTCGGATGGCTCCACCCGAAATCGTAATGCCACGGCGATGGCAATGCTGCTTTAACTCAACGAGGTAATCGTTCGTCACTTCTTTCGGAAAGTAATAGCTCGTCAGTTCAGCTCCCGGAATTCCTTGTTCGCGGCAGAAGTCTACGAATTGAAACAAATCCATGGCATCTGACTTTTTGGTGAGCCGGTCTCGCAACGAATACGCGGCCAAGCTCAAGCGAAGCTGGCCAGGAATCGGTCGCACAAACCGATCGACCGCAAACAACGATCGTGGGCACAGTGCTGCCACGGCGCATGCACCCCCGACTCGGGTTAGGAAGGCACGACGCTTCGGTGAAAGGCTAAAGTCGTCACTTGCATCCGTGGAATCGTGATACTGGGCTAGAGAAAACGGTGACATTTGGAGGGTCCGTGGGGGTGGAGGAGGGAGAATATGCAACCTGAAAAACTTGTTATACTCGGTCAGATTAAATCCATCATACTGAGTCATTTCACCGCCAACTACCTACCAACCAACCTCTTTTTCAAATGAATTCGCTGGCTGTTGAACTCCGTGGAGTTTCCAAAAAGTTCGGTAGCCATCAAGCGGTCCATCCTATGGATTTGTCGGTACCAACAGGCTCAATTTACGGTTTTATTGGCCCGAATGGTTCCGGCAAAACGACTACAATGCGCATGATCTTGCGCATTTATAAGCCCGATACAGGATCGGTCACGGTGTTGGGGAATGACCAGGGCGATTGCGCGGACGACCGCGTCGGCTACCTGCCGGAAGAGCGAGGTCTGTATCGACGAATGACGGTCAAACGAGTTTTGCGGTACTTTGCCAAAATCAAAGGGATGCAACGACCGGATGCGAGCATCGATCGCTGGCTCAAAGAATTGGGCGCGGAGGAATGGCAAAAGAAACGGATCGATCAGCTATCCAAAGGGATGGCCCAGAAAATCCAGTTCATCAGCGCGGTGGTGACGAATCCCCAATTGGTAATCCTCGACGAACCGTTTACTGGCCTCGATCCGGTCAACATGGAAGTACTGCGAGACGCCGTCTTGCGCCTGCGGGAGTCTGGTACTACGGTGATCTTTAGTACCCACGATATGGGGATGGCCGAACAACTGTGCGACCGGGTCTGCATGATCTTTCAGGGCAAGAAGGTCCTCGACGATTCCATGGAACACATTGCTCTTCAATATGGCGAACCGCGACTTCGCGTTCGTTTGTCCAATCGAGAGCCTATCCCAGTTATAATACCGGGGGTGTTCGAACAGATCGACCGCGGTCGGTGCAAGGATCTGGTTTTGTCTAGGGATGCTGATCGTCGCGAGATACTTCAAACGCTTATGGCGGCTGGCGACGTTGAGCATTTTGAGATGGTAAAACCGTCGTTGCACGACATTTTTTTGTCGATTGCCAAACCATCCCCCATCGAGATCGCCGCAGGAGCTTGATCCTTGGCAAAGCTTTTTTTTTACTATTCCACCATGAACGCGGGCAAGTCGACGATACTGCTCCAATCCAGTTACAATTACCGTGAACGCGGAATGCACACGTTGGTCTTCTCGCCTGCAATTGACGATCGGTTCGGTGTCGGCAAAGTCAGTTCTCGAATTGGACTGCAATCGGACTCCATAGCCATTTCGCCATCGGATAATCTATTCCGCCGCGTGCAAAAGGAACTGGCGAAGCAGGTCGTTCACTGCGTGCTCGTTGATGAAGCTCAGTTTCTGACCAAGCAGCAAGTGCGACAACTCAGCGACGTTTGCGATGAGCTGGATATTCCTGTTCTGACCTATGGACTGAGAACCGATTTCCAAGGCAATCTATTTGAAGGCAGCCACCATCTGATGGCCTGGGCTGATACCCTCAATGAAATCAAAACGATTTGCCATTGCGGTCGCAAGGCGACGATGGTGTTGAGGATCGACGCAAACGGAAGACCAGTGCGAGACGGTGAGCAAATTCAAATCGGAGGCAATGAGCGGTACGTCACCGTCTGCCGCAAGCATTTTAAAGAAGGCCTTGCCGAACGGACAACTCAGGATCTGCCATTCGAGGATCTGTAGGCGGTGGTGGTAAGCCATCGAATAGCCAGCATGCTCTGGCATGTCCGCCGTTTCCCTGGTATCTTCCGCTCCAACGTCCCTGTTGGCTCCGTTTTAGGTGAAAGTGGTTTATGGCGGTTTTGACTCAACCCATTAAATGGCATGGCGGTAAATATTATCTGCGGAAGTGGATCATCGACCTGATGCCGCCCCATCTGCATTACGTCGAGCCATTTTTTGGTGGCGGCGGCATTCTGCTGGCTCGCGATCCAGATCGGGACTGGATGTCCCCCAACCAACAGAAATTGCCCGCTGCCTTGCAGGGCTGCAGCGAAGTGGCCAACGATCTCCATGGAGAATTGATCAACTTTTGGCGTGTCTTGCAGAATGCTGAGGACTTCGAAGCCTTTCGGCAGAGAATCGAACTTACGCCATTCAGCCAAGTTGAGTTCGAGGATGCGAGAGACAATGCGATTCCCGAAAACGCAAGTACACCCGAATCCTCAGTCGATCGAGCGGTTCGGTTTTTTATTCTGGCGAGGCAGTCGCGGCAGGGCCTGATGAAGGATTTTGCTACCCTTTCGAGAAACCGAACCCGAAGTCGGATCAACGAACAGGTCTCGGCATATTTAAACGTTGTGGAAGGACTGCCTGACGTGCATCAGCGTCTACGGAAAGTTGTGATCTTGAATCAGAGTGCCTGCGACGTTATCCGTAAGCAAGATGGGGAGCACACTTTGTTTTATTGCGATCCACCTTACCTCCATGAAACCCGCTCAACCACCGGAGAATATGCGTACGAAATGACAGAAGCTCAGCACCGCGAATTGCTAGATGTATTGGCCAAAGTTGCGGGCAAGTTCATGCTGAGCGGATATCCTAGTGAATTGTATCGCGAGTGGGAACAGCGATACGGCTGGAACCGCCATGAACTTCTCATCGATAACAAAGCGTCATCTCACAAAGTCAAAGAAACCATGACCGAGTGCCTTTGGTGCAACTTTTAAGTGCACCTGCTTTACTATCCACTTCACCCGACGAACCCGTACGAACCGGAGGCGATTTTCATTGCGATCTTGGAATGCAAGCGGAACGATCTCAGAGACGATGACCTGGAGGGGTAACAATTGGGATATTTGGAGCGGTCTATTAGCTTGGCCTTAATCGAGGGACTTCAAAATATCCGCGTCTAGCAAATCCTTTGGGCGCCCCGCTGCCAGTTTGTTCTTCAACAGCTCGTCGCGCCCGATGACAAAAGCCGGCAATCCATCAAGGTCAGCAGTCAATCGATTGGGCCATGCGTCGTCGAACTCGATTCCTGAAATCGCGGTGAGAATATCAATTCGTTGCGGTGCGACACCGACTTGAAAAACGATTCCAGGCGTTGAAAAATCCGCAATGGCAATTTCGGACATCGGTGCACCAAAGGCAACCAACGCATCCCATACGCATTTTGCATTCTTTGGAGTCGCACGAATCCAAAAATCGATGTCGCCAGTTGACCGCGGGCAGCCATGAGCCGCCATTGCATAGGCACCTACAATCAAATACTCAGCCATTGCGTCGTTCAAGGCGCACAACATGTCTTTGAAATTCGGATTTAGCACTCTTTGGATCCATGAATGTCCAAGCATCGAGGGTCAATTGCCAAACCATGTCAATGCGTTGCGATGGAGTTGCATCCACTATGATACCACGATCGTCCTGCCCAAGTAGTGTTGTCTTGATAACGCGGGATCTGTCCATACCTACGCTTCATTCCGCCGTCAAGATCGACGGAGTGGGGACTTGAGCCAAGGAAATGGAATTTAGCTGACGAAGGAATCCATTCCAATTCTCCGGCGAGTTCTTCTTTTGAAATCGAAAGAAGGCCACGGTTCGAAAGCTCCGTTCCATCGATTCGATCACGATCGGGTTGGCTTGTTTGATTTTCGGCCAAGCTTTCTTCAAGTCCTCGTTTAACGTTTTTTTTGGTACCACTTGGTTTCCTTTTGTCGCAGGTTCCCAAAAGAAGAAATAGGGGGCACCAGTAATGACCAGTTCCTTTCCCACAATCTCGAACATGAATTGTACCTTGGCGTCTGTCAACACCGAAAAAGAGGCACCGTTGCGGGTCCGTGCCATCAGTGGTTCAAGCTCGCGAACGGACGATGCAACTTCATGATCGGCCGAAAGCCTCTCGAATTCCCCTGGCCCAAGAATCACGCCTCGCTCATCTTGCGGCAAATACTCTTGAGACAGAATGATGCCGCGAGGCATGAGGTCAGCTTGGATAAACCGAAGCCCAAGAAGTGTCTGTTCAAAGGCAGCGTCAAGCGAGACCTTTTCGTGACGACCAAACATGTGAATGCTCACGGCACCGTGGTGCCCCGCATCCACAAACCTAGCCAAGGGTTGCAATTCCCAATCGTAAATAGGAAACACCGAACGTTGCGTACCAGCAATCACATTCAATCGACTACCATCCACTTGGGAGGCATCGTACTCAAAGCGTAAAGAGGCGTTTGCGATAGATGGATGAGGCTTGGCCGTGCTGACCATCATGGCCCCACCTGTCAATGACAGATTGCTTGCTTGACTCAGCACGCTACTGCCGAGTGGGTCGAGCCCCGGTACGATCACCTCCAGTGTTTGCGACGGGCCGACGTTAACCAGCCGAGCGCCCGGTGATCGCTTGCCTCCAAAACGTACCGACTTGATATCTGATGAGGAGTCACTGATCGACGTGTGGATCTGATGAACTGACCGTGTTCGATTTCCGATCTGTCGATCCTGGAGGTCAGGTTCAATCGTTTGCGTCCCTTTTGGAACTTGGGGCAATGTAACATACGAACTCAGCTTTGAGTCTATGTCCGGTTCGCTCAAGGCGAGTAAATCCAGCAAGAAAAAGTTAGCTTGAGGATTGAATGGGCCATCGAACTCTGCTGGCTCGCCCAACGGAACATTGAGAATTGACGAGTCGCATACCTCGAAGGAAGCATCTTGGGTCTTCTCGAAGGAAGCGTGAACCAACAAATGCGTCGGGGCCTGCTCGGTCGTAATACACATGGCCAAAAGCAGGATGGCTGAAGTGTGCACGACGGTGCTCAACAAGAGTGGCAGTGATCCCTTCGCACATTCATCTCGCCAAGAGGAATATTGAATTGCCATGTCCGAACCTCAAATCCTCTGGATTTTTAGCAAAACCTAATAATGATGCCAAAGTATAAGCGGTTCGGAGGAAAAACGCCAATTACTTCCAGTGTGGCACGCCCAACCCAGTGTGGCACGCCCAAAGCGAAGCGTTGGCGTGGTCAGGCGAGGCATTCTGGACTTGCCAGGATGGACTCGAGGACGTCCAAGATTTCTGGCTGCGCCCACGCCCTTCGTAACCTCAGGGACGTGCCACACGTGAATGCCAAGGGTCGAGCCACAAGTCAAACAATCCCAGTCACCAATTTGCCGTGGACATCGGTCAATCGATAACGACGCCCTTGGAACTTGTAGGTGAGTCGTTCGTGATCGATACCGAGCAGGTGCATCATGGTCGCTTGCAAGTCGTGGATGTGCACACCATCGCTTGCAATGTTGTAACCAAACTCGCATGTCTCTCCGTAAACGGAGCCCGCTTTGATCCCGCCACCTGCCATCCACATGGTAAAGCAACGCGGATGATGATCCCGACCGAAATTGGCTTGGATCTTGCCTTGGCAGTAGTTCGTCCGCCCGAATTCGCCACCCCAAACGACCAGCGTATCTTCCAATAGTCCGCGACTCTTTAAATCGCTGACCAAGGCAGCGGCTGGTTGGTCCGTCTCTTTGCAGATCTTGGGCAACCCGCCGGGCAGTCCGCCATGGTGATCCCAATCTTGATGGTAGAGCTGGATGAAGCGAACCCCTCGTTCGGCCAAGCGGCGAGCCATCAAGCAATTGGCGGCGAACGTACCCGGCTTCTCCACGTCGGGGCCATAGCTATCGAGAGTGCTCCTCGATTCACTCGACAAATCGGCAACTTCAGGCACACTCGACTGCATCTTGAAAGCCATCTCGTAGTGTTCGATACGATTCTGAATTTCGACGTCGTGCGATTCCGCTAGTTTGTGCTCGTGCAACTCGCGAAGCCGATCCAGCATCAACCGCCGACTCTCGCCACTCACTCCCTCTGGGTTGCCGAGGTATAGCACTGGGTCTTTGGCTGCTCGCAACAGAACTCCTTGATGCCGAGTCGGAAGAAAACCGCTTCCCCAGAGATGGGCTCCAAGAGGTTGTCCCCCTTTGTCCTTGGTGATTAAGACAACGAAGGCTGGAAGATTGGCGTTCACCTGGCCCAGCCCGTAACTCAACCACGAACCGATACTAGGTCGGCCAGCTATCTGCGTCCCGGTTTGAAAGAACGTAACGCCTGGCCCATGATTGATCGCTTCGGTGTACATCGAACGAACAATGCACAGGTCCTCCGCAATGCTCGCGGTATGCGGTAGTAAATCACTGATCCAGGCGCCGGCTGGCCCGTGCTGCTGAAACTGGAACGGCGAGCCGACCAAGGGGAGCGAAGACTGATTTCCGGACATGCCGGTCAGTCGCTGTGTGCCGCGAACGGATTCCGGCAACTGCTCGCCCTGCAAGGTCTTTAACGTCGGCTTGTAGTCGAACAGATCGAGGTGAGACGGACCGCCCGACATGAAGAGGTAAATGACTCGCTTTGCTTTCGGAGTGAAATGCGGAGCCCCCAAGACACCGTGATCGACCGATGCCCCCTTCTCCTCGGCTACTTTCGAATCGGCTGCTTTCGAATCTGCCGAGAGCATTTCGGCCATGGCAATACCACCCAACCCTAAGCCAGTGCAGCCTAAACCAGCATTGCCAATAAAGCTCCTCCGCGAGGTTTCGGTAGAATGCATGTTCTGGTCGTTTGGTGTTAGAGGATCATTCATCGATTTGGCCATTTGTGAGGATGGTTATCGTTTCACAACACAAAAATCATGGTTGAGCAAGGCTTGGGCGAGGATCGTCGCAGCGGCCGCCTCAGGCCCAGGAATCTCTTTGTCGCGAGGTGCATTTCCTATTTTCAACAGCAAATCCGCATCGGATGGATGGGCCCGAAAATGCTCCAACTGCTCCCGATAAAGGCGATCCAGTATTTCCATTTCTTTCGGGGTTGGGCTTTGGCTCAAGCAAAGTCGACATCCATCCTCGATCATTTTGGAAACGTCCCCTTGATTGTCGCGATGCAACTTTTCGCCGCAGACGCGAGCGGCTTCGACATATTGAATTCCATTGAGCAAGACCAAGGCTTGAAGCGGTGAATCGGTCCGCTCCCGTTTGGCTGTGCAGACTTGCCGCCGAGGTGCGTCAAATGCAATCATGGCCGGCGGTGGCCCAGTTCGTCGCCAATTGGTGTAAAGACTCCTTCGATAAACCGTTTCGTCGTTATTCGTCTTGACTGGTTTAAACGATTCGGCCATTTCATAGGGATTTACCGGCGGGCCACCTATTTTTCGATTGAGTAATCCCGAGACGGAAAGGACATTGTCGCGAATCATTTCTGCCGGCAATCGAAAGCGTGGTCCGCGAGCCAACCACTCATTGTCCGGATCATCGGCCATGATTCGCTCTTCTGCAATACTCTTCTGCTGATACGTATTGCTCATCACAATCGTCTTCAAAAGCTTTTTCATGTCCCAATGATTGGCAATCAAATCCGATGCAAGCCAATCGATGAGCTCGGGATAAAGTGGCCGCGATCCTTGACTTCCAAAGTCCTCTGAAGTTCGTACCAAACCTCGTCCAAACAGGTTTTGCCAAATTCGATTGACAGTCACTCGAGCGGTCAGTGGATGTTGGGGCTCCGTCAACCACTGAGCCAACCCAAGACGATTCTTGGGCGCGCCTTGCGGGAAAGGAGAAAGGGCTTTGGGCGTCCCCGCGAACACCTCATCCCGGGGTTGGTTGTACTCTCCTCGAACCAGCGTAAAAGTCTTCTTCGGTTCGGGTAGCTCACGCATGACCATGATCTCCTCGGTTCCATCGGCTGCTTTGTAGTACCCGCCTCGGGCAGCCCGCAATTCGTCAAGATGAGTCTTCCACTCCGAGTTCTGGGTCGCAAGAAAATACTTAAACAAGTCTTCACGAACCAGTTCCGACATCTCCGTTAGGGACTTGCTAAGTAATTCGCTTGCAGCATTCTCATCGAATAGGTAGAGCGACTCGAGCGGTGACAGTTGACGATCGAAGACACGAAATTCGTCGATCAATCCACTCTTAAAACCCCGATCGCGAAATCGCTCCCCTAGTGCAATGTTGTCCCCACCACCTCCGGTGATCTCCTTGGTGAGTTTGTCTTTAACGACGATCGTGTCGGCAGTTTTACCATCGACGAAGATCTCGAGCCCTTCCGCTCGACTACTGCCATCCGACGTAACCACGACGTGAATCCATGTATTGACCGGAACTTTTTTTTGCGCCGCGATCGAAATCGCATTTCCAGGCCAGAAGTGGATCAAAGACCATTTGAGACGACCCTCTTCGATCAACAGTTCGTAGCCACGACTGGCCGCATCCGTCCAGGCTCGCGAGCGATGAAAGAGGACAGCACGCTCTTTCTCGTCCGGAGTTTTCAGCCAAAGGGAAACGCTGAACGGTTCGTGCCTCGCAAAATTGCCGATGGGCAAATCAACGGGATCATCCCCCGTAAACTCGATCGCGTTGTTGAACTTCCCAGCAACCACTCGATTCTCACCTCGAAGCAACGCTGGCTTGTCTTGCTTGATTTGGTTCGCCAGTTTGTCCCCAGTTACTTCGTCAAACGAAAATCTAGCCAACTCATTCTTGGCCAAGCCCTCCACCAAAAGCATCTGGTTGTTCGCGCTATTGGATGACGACTCACGGGTCTTAAGCCAATCAACAAAGGGGATTCGCAAGGATGGTTTCAATGTAGACTGATGCGATTCCCGTTCCGTAACGATCCCTTTTAAGCTGGCTAACTTTTCCTTGGCATTGGCATCGTTCAACCAAAGCGTGGGCGTAGGGGGCGAGCGAGTGAAGTAGGAATAGAGGCCCGCTTCATCAATGTTTTGAAACATTGCAAAGAGCTGATAGTACTCTTTTTGGGTGATCGGATCGAATTTGTGATCGTGGCAACGAGCGCATTCGAAAGTCAGACCAAGAAATGCCGTCGCAAAGGTCTGAACTCGATCGCAAACGTACTCGACTCGATACTCCTCCTCGACACTGCCTCCCTCAGACTCTTGCTGATGCAATCGATTGAATGCGGTCGCAAGGATTTGATCGTCGGTTGCATTCGGAATCAAGTCACCGGCAATCTGAAACTTGATGAAATCATCGAAGGGGAGGTTGTTATTAAAAGCCCGGACAACCCAATCTCGCCATGCCCACATGTCTCGTTCGCGATCGACTTGGAATCCATAGCTGTCTGCATAACGCGCCACGTCGAGCCAATCGACCGCCATTCGTTCACCGTAAGCGGTTGATTCGAGCAGACGATCGACCACCCTTTCGTATGCGTTTGAGGACGGGTCGTTTAGAAAGTCCGCGATTTCTCCAGGTGTTGGTGGCAGTCCTGTAATGTCAAAGCTCAAGCGACGGATCAACGTCCCGCGATCGGCGGGTTGCTGTTGGGTAAGTTCACGCTTAGAGAGTGCGTCCCGAACGATGGCATCAATCGGGTGCTGGTTTACTTGCTTGTCGGGCAACAGGATTGGCCGAAGCGACAAAAAGGACCAATGGCCTTCGTAGATCGCTTCTTGTTGGATCCACTGTTCCAGAATAGCAACTTCTCGCTCGGTGAGCGGCTCGATTTTCGAAGCCGGGGGCGGCATGTGTTCCTCGGGATCATGACTTTTGATTCGCTTGACCAGTTCGCTTTCCGCGGGTTTGCCAGGAACAAACGCATTAGCCGAAAGAGCATCTTCGCGGACATCCAGTCGCAAGTCCGCTTCGCGTTTGGCCGCATCTGGGCCATGGCAAAAGAAGCACTTATCGGACAGGATCGGACGAACGTCTCGATTGAATTGGATCGGCTCTTCACCGAAGGCCGAAAGCGAAAGAAAGACCAGAGCAGGAAGGAAAGGCAGGTGTCGCATAATCGTCTTATTCTAATCGAATGAACCGAACGAACACGAGGACTAAGTCGATGGGCAGTTTGAAATCTACCTATAAACGGGGTGGCACGCTCTGAGGCTGTGATTTTTTCGAATCTGAAGAAAGTACCCATCACGCTCCGCGTGATGTTGCCTCAGAAACCAAAGGTTTTTGAACTGAGAAAATCACGCGGAGCGTGATTGGTACTATAAAATCACAGCCTCTCTGAGGTACGAAGGGCACGGGTGGCACGCTCTGAGGTACGAAGGGCGTGGTGAATCGCTAGAGTCATTTGCTACACTTCCCACGCCCATCGCTAATCGCTTTGGGCGTGCCACACTGTGGTGTTGGGGGAATGGTATTGAGGTTAGGTCAAGCTATCTGCCGCTTTCGGACATGATCTCGGCCATTTGTTGCGTGACCATGGGCAAGAAAATCACACCCGAATAGTGATTGGCTTGCATCTCAATATGATGCGTTGATTCTAAGTGGGCTGCGTCCGCAAAGAGCTTTGCATTTCTCGGCGGAACGACATCATCGTAAAGGGCAGAGAAAAGCCACGAACGGGTCGGGTCTACCCGATGGGCTATTCGCAATGGTTCAATACTGCTGAGCATGCTTCGCACTTCGCTTTCCTGCAAGCCACTCTTCATTAGCTCCTCACGCACTTGAGCGGATTCCTTCTTGCCGTCCATCAACACACTATAAAGATCTCCACCTGCCAGAAATACGATGACGCGATGGTATCCATGGTCCAGGCCGGCCGTGGTTGCGGTCACGAAGCCACCTAGACTTGTGCCCTGTAGTGAAATCCTGGTCGTGTCGATCATCGGCATGGTTGATACGGCATCTTTTGCGCGGCGTGCGTCGGCAATTCCCTGTTGCAAGGCTCCGACCAAGTTGATGTCTTTGGGGCGTCCACCGGGACCACGGCGCACACCGTAGTAAGGCAATTGCATCATGAAGGTATGGATCCCCTTGGCTCGAAGAGCTTTCGCAATCACTCTACCGATCGTCATGCCGCTACCAGATTCGTGAACGATGACCGCAGCCGGTGCCGCTATCGGCTGCCCGGATTTGTCTTTGACTTGGTACCATTCCATCGCGACTTCATCGTTCAACGCGTTGCCACTGGGCTTCGAACTGGGGAATCGAACCAACCAATCGCCGCAGTCCTTTTGAGCTGATTGCAGATGCACGGAGAATTTTCCAGGCAGCCACTTGAGTCCATCCAAGCAGAGCTTTGCATCGGCGCTCGTTTCAAGGCCAATGTCCAACGAGTCGACAGCCTCAAATTTGGAATTCGTCGATAACACTACCTTATCGGCCGTGCCGACTTGACCCGGCATCTGCTTTAGCAAATCCTGCAGATCCAGTTTAACGTAGGGTCGTTCCGCTGCAGGATGTTTGTGATCCGCATTCGCAATGAAGAGAACACCATCTTCTGGTACGAAAAGCACGTTGTGCAAATTGGAAGACATGGCAACCGGACGCGACATCAGGGATTTGGCTGAGTCCGCATTAAACGTCCCGTATCCTGCGTGGATGCGTTTCCTCAATTCATCCAATCGCGATCCAGCGGACATCACGACAGCGTCTGGAATGCCATCCCCGAGTAATGCATGCGCTTCGCCTGGTGCCACAAATTGCAATGACTCTGGCGTAGCGGCAACGCCCACCGCCGAACGGTCTTCGCCATCGGCAAAGACATAGTAGTATTCACAGGTTCGTGGGTTGTTTCGCCAAAGTTGTTTGACTTGTTCGAGCGAGGAACACTCTTCCAATCCACGTCGCATGAGGGTCGCCATCGGGACGCCGTCCCATTGACCTTCGCCTTTGCCACCCATTTCACCAAGTGATATTTTTTCGGCGTTCATGCCACTCACACTGCCGGTGAAGCCTGCATAGCCAACGTTTGCGAATGGAATCATCCCGTTGGGAGCGACGATGAAGGTAGTGGCGGCATCTTGCAGGCCAATCGTTGTCATGTAGTCGAGGACTCGGCCGTGATACAGCTTGCCACCTTCGGTCGCTTTGCCGAATAGCGCAAAGCCAGAGCAATGAAACATTTCGGGGAAAACATTGAGGGCCTCGATCAAATCAGGATTCAGTTCCAGGCTCGCTGCCAGTGCTCTTGTTTCGGCTTTATGTCGCTCGGGGATATGCGATGCCAATTTCGCATAGGCGGTCTCAAGGTCTTCGCGAAACCATCGCCCAGTTACGATCGTTTGAGCCGTACCGAAGGCGTACATGACCGAATCAATACATCGGATGGCTTCTTGTTTGAGCAGTTTGCCATGGGCGTACCCGATCTCTTCTGGGGTCCCCTGCAGCAATGCAACCCGCTGACCATCGACCCACCGCAACTCGCCGTGTTCGATTTTCTTTGCGCGCTTGGTTGGCGTAGTCAGCAGTGCCGAGGGGGCCAATACCTCGAGCGTTCGCCGAACGCCACGAGCTAGCTGCTTTTCCAGTTCAGCCCGTTGCAAATGATGAACAGCCATACCCGAGAATGCATCGAAGGCCCTGGGCACTTCGGCTGCTTTCACCAATCGGACATGAATTTTCGAGCCATCGATCTCAGCATGGATTTGCTGTCCGTCCGGTGCAAACTGGATTTGTACGTTGTCGACCAGCCACGCTTGTTTGTCCTTTGAGTATTGTAGGTTTGTTAGAGTTAAGAGCGTTCCAGCCAAATCTTCGGCGTTGGAACTCGCTAACAACTGTGTTCCAAACCGAACGGCTGTTCCTGCACTCACCAATCGCGTTAGGATGCCTGTTGGCTTGAGGTGATCTTCTGCATCGATGTTGCCAACGCCAAGGTAAACGATCTTGTGTTTTGGAACGCAAAAAGCCATCCCTTGAGGACGACGACGCAATTGAACTGCATAGTCAGCGTGTTCCAAATCCAGATCAAAGGATTCCTCGTCGAACTTGACGAGCTTGAATTGAACCGGTTGCGGATTTCCATCGATCAGTGGATTGCCAGTTCCGTCCAGTGTGAATTGTGCCATTTGGCCAGAAAGAAGCTGGAGCCAGGGCTCAAGCTGTTTTGACAACCGAGCCCCGTCATCCGATAGGGCGTACGGAGATAGGTTTAACAAAAAGAAAAATGCTACTACAACGATCCGACGTGAACGATTTTTCATGATTTGACTTTCGTTGGCTACTTTTCGTGTAAACCCAATACCGTTCCATTAATTGTTTAACCGTCAGCCGAAGGCGTACTCGATACCACTAACGTACGCCTACGGCTATTGGTTAAACGAAATTCTTGCGAAATTGGGCTTCCTTGAACGGTATTGCGTTTAAATCCTAGTACTCAGCCTCAGCGTCACGTTAGTTTTGGGCGGAACCCACCAGAGTTTCGGCCTTAGCTTGCGAATCGCAGGAAGTCTTGGCGACTTCCGCTACGGATTCCACCCAGAGGTTAAGTGTCAGCTACCAGATACGAACGCGTTTTGCGGGGTCGATAAACATTTGCGAATCCGGCTTGATATGAAAGGCAGCGTGAAACGGGTCCAAGTTGGAGACGATTCCGTTGCAGCGGTATTGGCTAGGTGAGTGAGGGTCGGTTAGCAATCGCTTCTTGAGCTCTTCATCGCGATACTTGCGACGCCAGACTTGAGCCCACCCGATAAAGAACCGTTGGTCGCCAGAAAAGCCGTCCATCACCGGAGCATCTTTGCCATTCAAAGAAAGCTGATAGGCAGTGTAAGCGACGCTCATCCCGCCGAGATCGCCGATGTTTTCACCCAGTGTGAACTTGCCATTGACGCTATCGTTCGGAAACGGTTTGTAAGAATCGTATTGTTTGACTAGTCTCGTCGATCTTGATTCAAACTCTTCTTGGTCGGTTGGTGTCCACCAATTACGCAGGTTCCCCTTGCCATCGTATTTGCGGCCACTATCGTCGAAGCCGTGGCTGATTTCGTGCCCAATGACTGCCCCGATACCTCCGTAGTTTACCGCATCATCCGCTTCCAGATTAAAGAATGGTGGCTGAAGAATCGCCGCTGGAAAAACGATTTCGTTCATTAAGGGATTGTAGTAAGCGTTAACGGTTTGTGGTGGCATGAACCATTCGCTGCGGTTGATCGGCTTGCCAAGTTTGTTGATCTGGTAGTTGTGTTCGAACTCTGAAATTTCGCCCATGTTTGCGATGACATTGTCAGGTACGATCTTCACGGACGAGTAGTCTTTCCAAACGTCTGGGTAACCGATTTTTGGAGTAAATTGTGAAAGTTTTTCTTTGGCTTGCTTCTTTGTCCCGTTGCCCATCCACTCCAACTGATCGATTCGTTTTTCGAAGGCGACCATCAGGTTTTTGACCAGGATGTTCATCTTCTCTTTGGACTTTGGGGAGAAATACTTTTCGACGTAGAGCTGCCCGACTGGCATTCCGAGCATCCTATTGCAGGCATCAACACCTCTTCTCCACAGTGGCTCTTGTTCGGTGACGCCGCTCAGGGTTGTTTTGTGAAAATCGAAATGCATCTTTTCGAGCGACTCACTCAAAAGAGGAGCGTAGGTGTCGATCATCTGAAAGGCCAGATAGGCTTTGAGCGTTTCCAGATCGCTGTCATCGATATTAGTCGAAGCACCGATCATGAAGCTCGGTTGACCGACGATAACATCGAGCCCACTAGGCAAGCCCGCGGCGGTCGCGTAGTCCGACCAAAGCAGGTTTGGATAACGTGTTGCCAATTCCGAGGCGGGTGTTTTATTGTAGCCTCTGATGGGGTCACGTAGCTCTTCTTTGTTCCATTGCGAATGCGCAAAGGATCGTTCGAGTTCGATGATGTTGCTAGCGGACTCGGCGGGATTCGGCCAATCGAGTTGAGCCAGCATTTTCTCAACGAACTTGGAGTATGCTTCCAAAATTACTTGGAAGCGTACTGCATCGTCTAAGTAGTAGTCGCGATCTGGTAACGTCGTTCCAGCTTGTTGGACGTAAATGGCATATTGATCTGAACGTTTCGCATCCGGTTCGATATAGAAGCCGTAAAAAGTGGAGATACCTCGCCTAGAAAGTTTGCCGGCGAGTTGGATGAGCTGTTCTTTGCTTTGAATGGCTTTGATCTGGCTCAGCATGCCTTGGATTGGCTGGAGGCCGGCTTTGTTGCGTTGCACGACATCGGTGTAAGAACGATAGAAATCTCCAACTTGCTTTGCGATCGGCGAAGGGTTTTTTTGCGTGCTTGCATCTTCGATAATCTTCTTGATGGCTTCCTTCGTTTCGATATCCAATGCCGTGAACGCACCATAGTTGGATTGATCGTCTGGGATTTTCGTTTTGGCTAGCCATTGGCCGTTTACGTATCGAAAGAAATCTTCGTCTGGAGGTACCGATTTGTCGAAGTTCTCAAGCTCGATACCGGACACGAGTGGCTTGGTTGAGGTCTCCTGAGCGATCGCGATCGCAGCACATGAATTCAAGCAGAGAATGGATGGCAAAATCAATAACCGCGTGAGGCGATTGGAAAGCAAGCGCTTAAACATTAAACAAGACCTTGGATGGATGGATGACGAGCATATCGAGTACCCTATTCTAAACTATGTTGCAGCCCGCCGGTATCCAATGTGGAGCACTCCGATTCATTGTATTTAGGCGAGAGGCAGACAGAAAGGTACCAAGCCACCGGGTGGCACGGGTGGCACGCAAAGAGCGATAGCGATGGGCGTGGGAAGTGAGGCAACTGTCGCTAGCGATTCACACGCCCTTCGTACCTCAGAAAGGCTGTGATTTTATAGTACCAATCACGCTCCGCGTGATTTTCGCAGTTCAAAAACCTCTGGTTTCTGAGGCAACAT